>JAUYEE010000356.1 GCA_030691545.1 bacterium
TCCCGACGCAATTGCCCAGGGCGTGAAGGGGTGGTACGTCACGATTCCCGACAAGACCACTCTGCACGATGTCGTCGCGAAGGGCAAGTGGGTGTCCATTGGACCTCAGAAACTGGACAACGGGGATGTCGGGCGAATCAACGACTTCGCGTTCCACCCCACCGACCACAACACCATGTACGCCTGCGGATGGGGACAGGACGGGAGCGTGCCCGCCGCCGCGGGCGTATGGAAAACGACAAACGGAGGTCTGAACTGGTTCCCTCTCGGCGACAAGCTGCCCTCCATGATGGTGATGTGCGTGGCGGTTGACCCCCAATCCCCGATCAACGTCTATGCCGGCACTCCTTACAACGGCATCTTCAAATCGAGAGATAGCGGCAGCAGTTGGGACGTTTTTGCCGGTCCGACGATTACGGGGAATTTCGTGAGAGAGTTAATCGTTCGGTCCGAGTCCGCGCCGACGAGTCCAAGAGTGGTCATCTACGCCGCCACAAGCGGGGGCGTCCTGCGGTACACGAGCGACGATTACTGGGCACAGAACAGCACCGCTGCGGAATGGGACAAGATTAAGATGGGTGTCATCACGGATTTGGCCGTGCACCCTACTGACAGGAATATAGTTTATGCCAGCGTCGAGAACAATGGTCTGTATCGCACGACGAAGGGGGTGACGGCCAAGGTTGAGAGCCCTCCGGGGACTCACGATTGGACCAAGATTGGGACAGGCTTGCCGACGATAGCGAGCTGGAACGGGCTGACGATAGACATCTACAAGTCGAACCCATCGTACATGTATGGAGGAGTGAGGAACCCAAAGCCGGGTTACGCCTTTGCGCTTTATCGGTCGAGCAATGCAGGAGACAACTTCACCCTGATGGCGGAGTACGCGAGTGGGGTGCTTGTCGGACAGTACAACCCCTTTGTCCGCTGCCATCCGAGCCTCCTTGACATCGTCTATTTCGGCGGCGTGGTGCTTTACCAGTGGAGCGCGCACAACCCGCCGCAGGGGAAAACGTCCTGGACCTACGACGTGCCGCTCTGGCGGTGCGACATGAAGGCGCTCCAGTTCCACCCATCTTCTGCTGATGTGTACTATCTCGCCTGCGATCAGGGAATATACCGGTGCAAGACGAGCACCACACCCGCCAAGCATTACAAGGACCACAAGAACTACGGTCTTTCGGGGGACACCTTCGAGCCTCGCAACAACAATCTGCGCGTCACAGAGTTCTACGACTTCGACGTCGGCACCGGCATCCCCCCAATGGTCATTGGCGGGACACAGGATACGGGCACCCTCCTTTACGAGGGAAGCCCGACGTGGCGAAACATTAAAGGCGGGGACGGCTACTACTCGCTAATCGCCCCCTCCAACAACCAGATATTCTACGCGCAGCACCAGTACTTCGACAGCACTGTCCGGTCGGGCGACGGTGGCAAGAACTGGCAGAAGATTGCCGAGGGTAAAGGGGTTCCGTCTGGGATCATGTGGGACGGGTACATCACGGTTGACCCGAACTATCCCAATACAGTTTTGGCCGCTGGCTCCTCCGGCGACACGACGAAAGGCGGGCAGGTTTACGCCACGACGGATGCTGACCTCGGGGCCAACTGCACCTGGACGGGAACAGGCCCCTTCGGCACGACCGTAAAGGGATCCGTCAATCGCGTAGTGATTCAGCCGGTGACCACACACTGGTTTGCGGGGACAAGTCAGGGGCAAATCTGGTATTCCTCGGCCAAGATCCAGGGGACATGGAATCTGGTTGACTCGCATCCGGACCAGGCGTCGGTCATAGGCATGGTTTTTTCGCCGAACGATCAGGATGTCTTGTACGTGCTGTATTCCGGCGGCGACGTGTACAGGCGCGTTCAGCGGCTGGAGATGATTTCTCCGGGAAGCTGGGTTGGTTCCTGGATCAACGATAATCTGGGATCAAAGGTCACCATCAACCAGGTGGAAGTGGGGCTTTACCCCCGCGTCATCTGTGGAGATGCTCACAGGTCTGACGTGGCTTATGTCGGGACCGACCACGGCGTGTTCCGCTGGGATGGCATGAAACCGACCTACGATAGCTGGCAAGCATACAACGACGGTCTTCCCCTGACCACCGTGGTGGACCTGAAAGTCGGACCGGACAAGATGCTCTATGCCGCGACCAAGGGACGCGGAGCGTGGGTGGTCATCACGGGTCCCTGACCCGAGTGCACTCACAAGACCAGCGAAGAGCGTGACGGACCCCCACTCTCCCGGAACCGCTGAGGATGCGGCAAGCTCCCCGCAGAGGGCAACCACGGTAGCTGGGACGCTCGACTCCGAACCCTCGAATAGGGTCGTCGGATGTGGAACGGTTGGGCACTTCATTCGCCATCCCGCAGGTCCCCAGAGGAGCTCCTACCCGTGACCGCCTCGGGGGTAGTGTCTTCATGGAACACGACCCTACAGTTCGCCTCCCAGAAGCATGCGCAACAACCCGATAGCTGCGCCCAGAAGGACTAACCATGTCGAGTTGACCTTGAAGCGAGTCAGCAATCCGAAGGAGAGCACAGCGGTCCCAATCGTCAAGGGGTCAACGAGCGAAGCGCGGGCGAGTTGGCAGGTAACAGCCGCCATCAAGCCCAGCGAGGCTGAGTTGACGCCGTCCAGAAACCCGCTTGCCCATGTTGACTTTCGCAGGCGAGGGATGAGGGGACTCGAGATAGCCACGAAGACAAAGGACGGAAGCAAGATGCCGAGCGTGGCCAGTAACGCCCCCGGGACACCGCCAAGGAGGTAGCCAATAAATGTGGCTGTCGTAAACAGGGGACCGGGTGTGACCTGTCCGATGGCGATCGAGTCAATCAGTTGCTGGTCCGTAAGCCATCCGAGGCGCACCACAAAATCAGCCCGAAGAAACGCGAGGAGAACATAACCAGTGCCATACCACACGGCGCCAATCTTTAAGAGAGTCAGAAATAGCAGCGGGAGGCTGAACGTCGTAGAAGCCAGCGCCGGCATGCCCAGCCCTCCAAAGGGGATGAAGAAGACCGCCGGGAGCTGCTTTCTCAATCGGTCGAGGTTCGCGCCGATCGCTACGATGAATCCGCCAGCGAACAGCAGGGCAATTTCGTTAACGCCGAGGAAATACAGCACGAAGACCGTGAGTCCGACGAGAGCGGTAGGCGTGCTCTTAATCGCCCTTTGTCCCAGGTTCCACAGGGCTTGTACCACAATCGCGATGATAACGGGCTTCACCCCGTAAAGTAACCAGGTGGCCTGGGGTGTGCCACCGAAGCGCACGTACACCCATGCCAAGCCGAGGACCATGAGCATCGCCGGAAGAACAAAAGAGGCGCCGCCCGTGAGGAGACCGAGGTATCCGGCTCGCAGAAAACCAATATGATTTGCCATGTCCGTTGAGTTTGGACCGGGGATGAGATTTGTGGCGCCCACCAAATCGAGGAATTCCTGGTCGGTCAGCCACCTGCGCCGCTTGACCACTTCGTCGTGCATCATGCCGATGTGAGCCGCCGGTCCGCCAAAGCCAGTGATGCCGAGTTTGAGGAAGAGCGCGGCTATTTGGGATAGTCTTCGTGGCGGGGAATGTTGAGTCAAATGTTTGGGTCCCGAGTTCATGTCCGGCAACTCACCATCTCCCGCCACGATGCGAACGATGGCAACGATTGTAGCCAACGCTACCGCGGTGTGAATTGGGCCGCGTCGTAATGTGAGCCTTCTTACTGAGCGTTGGTTCGGTCATTTCGCTGTAGCCGGCCTTGCGTCTCTTTCGTAAGCGCCTATGTCATAGCCTTTTCCCTGGGGCCTACTCACGCCATCGTAATCAATCGAAGGGACGTTTTGCGGGGTGCCCGCGTCTATGGCGATGCTCCCTTCTCTGAGATGGAAGTCCCAGTTGCCGAGGTCACGGAAGAGTTTGGTTTCTGGAGTTGAGCATACAAGAGAATGAATGTCCTGGCCGCTGAAGGCGGTCCAATCTCCGGCGGCGATGCTGTTTAATGAGAATTCCGGCTCATGGGTCCATACCACGATGGCGCGGTCCGGGTTGTCGTTGTGAAAGATGTTGTAATCGCCCTGATAGCTTGCAATGGACTCGATTGCCAGTCCAATGTTGGTAAGCGCCCGGCCAACCCATGTTCCCTGTGAGAACGATGTGAGCCATACTCCTCGGCAGATAGAGCGTATGTGTGGTATGGAGACAGAACGCATCG
>JAUYEE010000019.1 GCA_030691545.1 bacterium
CGCTTCCCATATCGACTCTCTTTCCCTTTACTCTTCTTCTTAACTTCTTCTACATCTTCCATGGCGACACTCCTTTCTCCCTCACAGGAGTGTCACCCATTTTACCCTTCTTCTTTATCTCATGATCTGGTAGTTAGCGCAGCCTGGAGATTGGGCCGGACGGAAGAAATCACCGTGTTGTTTTTTCCGACACGCCGGCGCGCCCGCGATGGCGCATCTTCGTAGCGCAGACGCTCAATGGCCTTCGGATCAACGACTCCGTAGTAATCCACGTTCGAGATTTCGAGGTAATCGAACTCGTATTCGGGATCGGTATTGGCAGGCAGCGAGACCGCGTTGATAGTAGCCACGTCCTTGAGCCGGTCACTGTTCCATTCTTGAGGTAAATGGTTCATGAATTCGCCAGGCCCTCCAACATCTTCTCAGCCTGCTTCTCCAGTGTGCGCATGGTTATTTGCCGCCCCTTTCTGGGAGTGCGGCGCGGACGGCTTCGGAAAGCTGTTGTGCCGTCGGCAGTTTTCCCTTCAACTCGCTCGGCAATTTCGACTGCAGGCGATACACCGCCACACCGATGGGGTTGCGCTTGGTGCTCAGGGCGTATTCGACTTCCACATCGTCCTTCTCGGCGCAGAGGATGATGCCGATGGAGAGTTGGTCGCCGGGAGCGCGCTCCTTATCGTTGAGCAGGTTCAGGTAGAAGTCCATCTTGCCTGCATATTCCGGTTCGAACGGCCCCACCTTCAATTCAAATGCCACCAGGGCTTTGAGGAATCGGTGATAGAAAAGGAGGTCAATGAAATACTCTTTCTTTCCCAGTGTCAGCCGGTATTGGCGGCCGACGAAGCAGAAACCGTAGCCGAGTTCGAGGATAAAGTCTTGCAGGCGGGAAATCAAGCGATCTTCAAGTTCGCGTTCTCTGATTGCTTGGCGGATGCCCAGGAATTCCAGGTTGTAGGAACTCTTGAGCATCTCGTCCGCCTGCTCGGCGAGATGCTCCGGCAGAGCGAGGTCGAAGTTGTGGGTTTTCTTCTCAGCTACCGCCCGCTCATAGGCGCCTGCCTTGATCTGGTTGAGGAGAACATTGCGGGACCAGCCGAACCGGGCGGTGGCGCGGAGGTAGTAGAGCCGGGCTATGGGGTCGTTGATTTTGTTCAGGATCAACAGATTGTGACCCCACGGAATTTCTGCGACAAGCTGTTGCAGAAATTCGATCACCTTTGTCTCGGTCAAATTGGCCACAGGTTGTGGCCGTCTTCTGCCGCCGCCAAATTCTGCGACAGGCTGTCGCAGAATTTCGGCATTATCCGTTTTCGTCCTTCTGGGCAATTTGGCGACAGCTTGTGACCAAATTGCTTCATCTGAGTACGCAAGATAAAAGCGTTTCATGTCCCACACATTGCGCGGCGAAAAGCCTGTTGTGGCCGGGAATGCCTCCTTAAGGTCACGTGAGACCCGGTCAACCACAGACTCCCCCCATCCGAGTATCTGTTGCTTCTCAACAATCGCGCGTCCGATATCCCAGTAGAGCAGGATCAGGTCACGGTTCACGACCCGTGCAACCGAGATGCGGGCTGAGGTGACGCGTGCCTTCAAATCTTCAATGAACTGCCGGTATTCCGGAGTAATCAACATTGCCGTGTTGGTGATTGTTTTCATTCGGCCAGGCCTTTCAGCAATGATTCTGCCTCCTTCTCCAGCTTCCAGAACTCCGTGAGCAACTCCTTCGCGGGAGTCGGCGGCTGGTAGCGGTAGAAGTATTTGTTGGGCAGAATCTCATAGCCAAGCTGCGGGCTGTCTTTCCAGCGGATGATGGGTTTGGCTATCTCGCGCTTGAGAAATGCCTCGATGTCCTCGCCATGCGGAATGTACTCGTCGTCCTTCACATAATGGCAGTGTGTCCATTCGACCGAGATGATTTCCGGCCTGTCCTCCATCAGCGCCTTGAACTTCTTGGCGGCGTTGTCTTTTGGCTTGAGCAACAGCGTTTCTATTTTTTCTCCCTTCCCATCCTTCACCCGGATGCGAAAAGTCAGGTCGCTATCATAGAACTCCTGCTCCTTTTTTAGGTTCGCGGCTGTGAACGACTTTTCGTAAGGTTCGGTAATAATTGCAGGCTTGTCGTTCTCGTCGAATTGCCAGAAGACGACGCTGATCTTGTGGTAGGCAAAGTCCTCTCGCTTGAAGATTTTCACCTGCTCGTCGGTATAGCCCTTCTTCCAGCCGTCGCGGTAACGCATTTCGATCCATGCACGGTGCGCGTCAGTGATGCGGTTGCGCTTGTTTCCAAAAGACTTCGGCTCCTTCTCGAATTGCTGGCGAGCGTCGATGAGCATCACGCGGCCCTTGTGCGAGGTGGTTTTCTCATTCCGCAGCAGCCAGATGTAGGTAAAGATTCCTGTGTTGTAGAAGAGCTGGTCGGGTAGCATGACGATGGCATCGAGCCAGTCGTTTTCAAGGATCCAACGGCGGATCTCGCTTTCGCCCGAGCCACAATCGCCATTGGAGAGTGGGGAGCCGTTGAAGATGATGGCAATGCGGCTCGCGCCCTGGCCGGCGGGCTTCATCTTGGCGAGCATGGTTTGCAGGAAGAGCAGGGCGCCGTCGTTCACGCGCGGCATTCCGGCCTGGTAGCGCGTCTTCTCCAGCTTCCGCGCTTCGGCTTCGTAGCCGTCCTTGCCGCCCCAGGTGACGCCAAAGGGCGGATTGGAGAGCATGAAATCAAAACGATACTTCGATTCAGGAAGCTGATCACCCGGCTCCTTACTGTGCGGGTCGTGCGGGATGAGCGAGTTGCCAAGATGCACCTTGGCTTGCTGGTCGTTCTTGATCAGTAGGTCGGCCTGGCAGATCGCGTAGTTCGTAGGAGAAAGCTCGTGACCGTGGACCGTGACGTACTTTTCGACGTTCGCCTTCTGCTCCGGCGTGGCGGCGCGGTCGAGCAAGTGTTCCTTGGCCACCGACAGCATGCCGCCCGTCCCGCAGGCGGGGTCGTAGATGGAGATGTGCCGGTCGGGGATGGGAATGTCGAGCAGCTCGACCATCAGCCGGATCACCTCGCGCGGAGTGAAGTGCTCTCCGGCCTCCTCACCGCTTTGTTCCGAGAATCGCCGGAGCAGTTCCTCGTAGATGTAGCCCATCTCCAGAGGCGAGAGCTTGTCTGGGCCCAGTTCCAATTCTTTGTACTGGTTCAGAATCGGGGCGAGGCGGTTGTTCTTCACCATCTGCCCAATGGTGGCACGGTAGTTGAAGTGCTCGATGATATCATCAACGTTCTTCGAGAAGCCGTTAATGTAAGCCCGGAAGTTCTCTTCGAGGAGCGTATGATCCTCCTCGTAGACCTTCCGCAGCGTCAAGTCGGTCTTGTTGGAGAATGGGGCGGTGCTGGTTTCCAAACCCTTCACCAGCTTCGCGAGTTCCTTCTCGGTGAGCTTGGGTCGCTTAGCGATCACCTCAACGGCCTTGTCCTCGCGCCACTTAATCAGCACACACTCCAGGCGGCGGATCACAATGATCGGTAGGATGACGTTCTGGTATTCGTAGGCCTTGAACTTGCCACGCAGCCGCTCCGCGGACTTCCAGATGTCGCCGGCGAGGTTGTCGAGTTTGGGTTTATTCAGGGCAAGAGACATCGTTACGCGTTTCCTTTCACTTAGTCATCATGGCCCAGGGGATGTTAATGAATTCAATTGCATATTTTCCCTTTTTAAAAATCTCATCCATCCTCACCTTTCAATTGTTCTGGAGTCCGTCCGTTGCATGCATCATTCTCACAATAAAGATGATCTAACCTACAAAAATTACAGAGAAAAATCAAGATATTTCATCTTTGCTTTTCTTGAGTACTAAGAAGTCCATAATTGATCCCGATTTAATCGGGATGAAAATCTCCCCCTGCCTGTCCGGCAGACAGGGGGTAATAGGCAGGAAGAAATAGAGATTGGGTTTACATCTTGAGATTTCTTTTGTTAGAATGGCGTGAGTTAAATGCCTCGGAGTAGCCGCAACCTTTAGGTTGCGTAATGTTAGCGCAGGCTAAAGCCTGCGGCTACCAGGTTAAATTCATCGATGAAAATTAGATCGAGAGGGAAAAGGAGGGAAAGATGGAGACAAAGGGAAAGGTTCTGGTGACGGGGGCGAGCAGCGGGATCGGAAGGGAGACAGCCATCAAGCTGGCTAAAGAGGGCTTTCAGGTGATTGCGGCGGCGAGGAGGAAGGAGCGTCTCGATGAACTTGCCAAACAGACTCCAAATATCGTTCCAAGACCGGTGGACCTTTCTGATTCACAGGCCTTGGATGATTT
>JAUYEE010000070.1 GCA_030691545.1 bacterium
GAGCTGAGCGATCCGGAGGTCTTTGACCTGTCGGCGTATGACGGGAAGAAGATTCAGTTGAAGTTCCACTTCTTCAACGCGGAGTACGACTACTGGTTCGCCTTTGACAAGGTTCGGGTGTCCGGCGTGCAGGTAGCGCAGGAGATACCGCGGCCGATTATCACGCTGACGCCCCCGAACGTCACGGTAAGCTGGACGAGCTTTGGACCCGGACAGTACTCGGTGGAATACACGACCAACGTGAAGGGGACCTGGACGAAGATTGCGGGTCCGTTCACCCAGACCAGCTTCACCGAGGCGATGCGAGCCGACAAGGCTGGATACTACCGCATCCTCGGACAGTAGTCGGTTGCGTAACCGAGAAGAAGACAGCCCCCGCGCCCGGGGGCTGCCTTTTGCGCTGGAGATGCCACGCCCGAAGCGATGAGCAATCTTTATGGGATTCGTTCCACTGCCTGTCGAAAGATGATGCTGCCGACGGCGGAGATAACCCTTTCGATGAGTACTTCAACTCCGCAACTTTCTTCAGCCGGCCCCCAGGGAACCTCGAGGGGCCCCGCAAGGGAAGTCGCGTGTGCGGCGAAGAAGACACCTTTGGGCGCGAGGGGCACGATTACTCGCCCGTCACGGATGCCCGGAGATTACACTTTGACGGCCCGACGACGCTGGAGCGATTCGGTTTGTTTGTCGCAGAGAACAATCGCATCGCAGGCGAGCTGAGCGGCCAACAGACGTGACGGCTTTCGCGTGCGAATGCAGTGAAGGACTTCTTTGATCTCCGCGACAAAGGGGTCGCACGGGTCGGTCGAGGACAGCGTCGGTCGTAGGAGTTCGCCGTCGTCCGCGAATACGGTCAGGGGGTAGGCCACAACCCAATCTTTGCCGATGCTCGCGGCGTCGAACAGGAGCGTCGCCCGTTCGAGGTATATCTCGAACCCGTGGGTGAAGGGACGCCCCTGCTGGTTGATGACGCCGCAGGAGGCACTTACCATAGGACTGGGGTTCTCGAAGAGGAACTGAGTGGTGAAACGTTCGGCCACTTCACCGCGCATGGAGCCGACGGTGTGAACGGCGGCAGGCATGCCGCACACGACGCGGACAAAGTGGGCATCGTGGACGTGCAGGTCAATCATGGGCCCGCCGCAGACTGCCGGGTTGTAGAAGTCGGGCAGCCACAGGGGGTCCGAAATAATACGCTTCACGTGCATGCCGAGGAGCTTGCCATATCTGCGACTGGTGATGGCGTCGTAGGCAAAACGGTACTCAGGGAAAAACGGAAGCACGTGGCCGATCATCAGCATCTTTCCCGCCTTCTCGGCTGCCTTGACCATCCGCTTTGCGTCGGTCGGATTCAGGGCGATGGGTTTCTCGCAGAAAACATGTTTTCCCGCCTTCAAGGCAGCCACGGCGACGTCCGCATGCAACGACGGCGGCAGACAAATATCAATCAGGTCGAGATTGGCGTGGGCGAGAAGGCCGTCAAGCTCGGCATAACGGGCAATTCCCGCCAGGTCCATCATCGTTCCTTGCGGACCGAAGTTTCCCTTGATAGACCGCCAGTCCCCAGCGAGCCGCTTCTTGTCTTTCTCGCACATGGCGCGGACTTTCACGCCGCGGATTTTCTGATAGGCGAGATAGTGAATCATGCCCATGAAGCCGATGCCAGCGATTCCGACGTTGATCATCTTTCATCTCCTCAAAAAGCGTTCTCCTATGACACAATGGCGAAAGTAGCTTCCCCAGAATACTACGGTTTGACAGCTTTTTGGCGACGTCATTTGAAGTATTGGCAGCCGCCAAAATCGCCTGGCACACCGGAACGGCGCCGGGCCTCAGTTGCGCCTGCGGTCTCGAGAAACCGATTGCGTTTCTGGTCGGCCTGTGGCGGTTTGTTAATGGGTGTACTCCGCTGTTGGGGGCGGCTCTGGGCAGGATCCCAACTCGGCCACCATCGCCTCCAGGTCACGCTTTAGCGCAGGCAAGTCGGTTAACACCGTTCCCCACACCTACTCCAAGTCGGTCCCAAAATAATCGTGCACCAGAATATGCCGCATCCCAATGATGCGCGACCACGGAATTGCGGGATGCCGACCACGCAGCTCCTCCGAGAGCCCCCGCGCCGCTTCCCCTATGACCTGGATATGATGAATGACCCAGGTCTGAACCAATTCGTCCCGGTCGAACCGTTCGCGCCCCTGACCAGCGTACCGCTCAATCCGAGCGATCGCTTCCAGCATATCCTGAAGTCGGTCCAGGTCGCGTCTCATAGCGGAATCGCCTCCGCGAGAACCCGCGCGCGGATGCGATCACGAAGCCCACGCTCGCTCGCCACATCCACCGTGCATCCCAAGAGGGCCTCTAAGTCCTGCATAAGAGCTGCGTGATCGAGGAGGGTTCGCCCAGGCTCAAACTCGACAAGAAAATCCACGTCGCTCCCTGGCCCGGCTTCCCCACGCGCGACCGAGCCAATGAGCCGAACATGACGTGCGCCGTACCGAGCCGCCAGCCGCACGATCTCGGCTCGCTTGGTCTGGATGGTTTGCACAATATCCATGCTTCACCTCGAGTGGGATGAGCCTCCGTTCTGTATCAGGCAGACCCCTGACGGGGCTAATACTACACCCATCCGGTAGCCGTCGGCAATCTGTGTGTGCCGCCCGAGGAACCCTGGCCAGGGGCGGCACCGTGGTGGCCGGTAGCGTAAGTCTACCGTCCGGCGGCCGCGTACAGGTCTCGCAACATCCGGAGCGCGCTGTCCACCAACATCTCGCCGGAACCTTCCGCACAGCGCGCGCTGACGACCTCGTAGTTGCCCTCCGCGTAGGCCCGCTTCGTCGGAACATAGCCGACAGACCCGTTGGCGAGTTCGGCGATGACGGTGTATTTGAAGGGCGAGGCCGCCTTGATCGCCAAGCCAATCTCGACAAAGATTTCGCCGGGTAATGCGACCCACGCGATATCCTGCCCGAGAGAAATGACCTGGACCTCGGCTTCCAGCGGCTTGCCTTCGCGAGCCGCGACATCCAGAACCCTGTAAGCCTTGACGGTTTCGAGAAAGGTTGGCTGGGGGGATTTCTTGTCGCTGTGCCGCGCGGCGACTTCATGTGCTTTCTCGACATCACCTGGGTCAAGCCCGGGCAGGGGCAGGTTGACGATCTCGCTTCGTGCGGCAAGGCGCTGCGACTCGAGGGTCTCCAGGCGCTCGAAGGTCTTGAAGACCTCTGCGGCGAGGATCGTTCCGATGCGTGCGGCTTCGCCATGGCCCTTCTGAGAATTCGCCCACTTCACATTCACATGGTTGATGTCTCCGGCGGTACCGACGGTGAAGACCGTCACCATGTCTTCGCCTTTGAATTCACCGAGCAGTCGGCGGATGGTATAGGGATAGTCCGCGGAAAGCTGGAGCCCACCGACCGTGTCGAGGTGCATGGCAAAGTTGACATAAGCGGCCAGCGGTTTCCGCTCCTGCGATTCGAAATAGACGACCGGCACGTCCGGGTCAATGGGGGCGACCGGCCGAAGGATGTTCGGGTTCAATT
This sequence comes from bacterium, assembly GCA_030691545.1. Taxonomy (GTDB): domain Bacteria; phylum Auribacterota; class JABMQX01; order JABMQX01; family JABMQX01; genus JAUYEE01. The sequence continues at coordinate 3,540 of JAUYEE010000070.1, forward strand.
TGCCGGGGTTCCAGCCGACGGTTCCGTCCTTCATGTGAAACCGGCGATTGAAACTGAGCTGCGCCTCGTGGCCGAGACCAACGGCGGCTCTTGCTGGGACGAGGTTTGCATGGGCCTCCTGCACGCTCTGGACAATGAGGCTCGCGAGGGAGGTTGTGAATGCCTCCGCAAGAGGCGAATTGCCGCCGATGGCATCATTGCGTTTCGAGCGCCCGCTGAGGATGGGCCCGGTGTGAGCGTGGGTCGCGCTAATCATCACGTGGCCAGCGGGTATATGGACTTTTTGCTCGATCTCCTGGCGAGCCGCTTCGATGAAGTCCCGTTGCGTGGAGATGAGGTCCAGCGCGACGAGGGCGGCTTTGACCCCATCCTTCTCCAGCACAATAGCTTTGGCATAGAGGTCGTCGTGCACGCCTTCGGCTAACCGTTCGGAGTAATAGCCCGCCATAGGCACTCCGAGCGGCGGCGTGATTTTGACACTGGCGGCTCCGACCTGAAGCTCACCGCCGTGACCCACCAAAGTGCGGGCACACAAGACCAGTACGGCAATGGCTTGAGTAGATTTGGCTGTCATAGCTTGATGCTCCGTAATTGAAGGTCCATTGGACGGGCCGGTACGAAAGTCGCAAACTCTGCTTTTATTCTACACATTCATTGACTCGTAGCGTAGCATATCTATGCACTGCTGATGAAGAATTAGTCGGGAGGGAAGATTGCGCCATGACAAAGAGACCCACAGCCAACCAGAAGCTTGCGATTGAGGGCGGCCCGATGGCGGTTTCCAGCCCGTTGCCTCCGTGGCCGCAGTTTGATGAAGAGACGATCACGGCGGTGGAGGAAGTGCTGCGCTCCGGCAAGGTCAATTACTGGACTGGACCTAAGGGGATGCAGTTCGAGAAGGCGTTTGCGGAGTGGCAGGGGAGCAAATATGCCATCAGTGTGGCGACGGGGACTGCTGCTTTGCACGTGGCGTTGTCGGCGTTGGGCATTGGGCCGGGAGACGAGGTGATCGTCCCCAGCTACACGTTCATTGCGACGAGCTTCGCGGTGGTTCAAGCGGGAGCCATCCCACGGTTCGCGGATGTGAATCTCGAAGACCACTGCATCAACATCGAGTCTGCTGAGAAGTTGGTGAACAAGCGGACGAAGGCGATCATACCTGTTCACCTGTACGGCAACGTTTGTGACATGGACAAGATTCTCGCTCTTGCGAAGAGGGATAAGCTCTACGTTATCGAGGACAATGCAGAGGCGGTTGGCGGAGCTTACAAAGCCAAGAAGACCGGGACGCTGGGACACATTGCCGGGTGCAGTTTTTGCCAGAACAAGATATTCACGACCGGCGGAGAGGGAGGGATGGTGACTACCGACGACGAGGAGCTTGCCTGGCAGGCTCGCAGTTTTCGCGACCACGGGTACGATGTCAAGGAGCGACTGAATCTCCTCGAACTGGAGCAGAAGCTGCCGTACATCCACAACCGGCTTGGGTGGAACTACCGCATGACCGAGATGCAGTCAGTCATCGGCCTTGCCGAACTTGCGCGGATGGATGCCTGGAACATGCCGCGCCGTCGCCGCAACGCCCACATCCTGATGGATGCTCTTGGCGAGTCGCCGCAGGTTAAGTACATGCCCATTGACACGCCGGAGCGGCAGAACGGGTGGTACGTCTGCGCCTTCTCGCTCGACATCGAGAGCATGGGTTGCGGCATCAAGCAGTTCGTGGCGGCGGCCGGCGCCGAAGGGGCGCCTTGTTGGAAAGTCTTCTGGCCCCAGTGTCACACCGAAAAGGCATTTACCGAAAGGCGTGGCTTCGGCAGAACGGGCTTTCCTTTCACCTCAAAAGAGTACACCGACGCGGAGAGCGTTGATTACTCGAACGTCGAGGTCCCGAATGCAATGTGGCATGAGGCGCACACGTTCACCTGCTTTGCCTACCCCACGTACTCGGAAGAGAACACGAAGGAAATCGCCGCGGCATTGGTGAAAGTGATCAAAGCATATAGCTGAACTGCAAATGGGAGACCAGCCGATGCCAGAGAGAGTGGTGAACTTCGGCGTTATTGGCGCCGGGGGAATTGCCTATCGCAAGACGATTCCCGGGATGCTCAAGGCAAAGAACTGCCGGTTGGCGGCGGTCATGGACCCGGTGGATATCGAACGCATCGCCAAGGAATTCGGCGTGTCCAGAGCCTACAGCCGGGAGGCAGATTTGCTTGCCGACCCCGAGGTGGAGGCAGTCTATATTGCTTCGCCAGTCTTCTGCCATGCGCGGCAAATCGAAATGTGCGCCGAAGCCCGCAGGCATGTCCTCTGCGAAAAGCCCCTTGCAAGAAACCTGAAGGAGGCTCAAACTGCCGTCGCTGCATGCCGTCGGGGCCGGGTTTTTCTCCAGGAAGGCTACATGATGAAATTCCACGGCGCCCACGTCAAAATCAAAGAGCTGATTAACGAAGGCCGCCTCGGGAAAATCGTCTATATGCGTGCCCAGTTGTCCTGCTGGTATCCTCCCATCAAAGGCGCCTGGCGGCAGGACCCGAAGACCGGCGGCGGTGGAGCGCTGATTGATATGGCGACGCACCTCTATGACCTCCTTGAGTATTTTGCCGGACCCGTTCGCCGTATCGTTGCCCTGACCGGCAATCTCGTCCAGGAGTACAAATCGGAAGATTCCTCGACGACGCTTCTCGAATTCAAATCCGGAGCGCACGCCACAGTGGATTGTTTCTACTGCATCCCAGACGAGGCGAGCCGGACACGCCTCGAAATCTACGGATCGCGGGGCGCTATCCTGAGCGAGGGGACAATCGGCCAGAGTCAGGGCGGGAAGCTCGAAGGGATTTTCGGCATCGGCAAGGCTGCTTACGATGCCCACCAGGACAAAGATGTTGAGCGCAAGTTCAAACGCGTTCCCTTCCGGAAGGTCAATCCGTACACCGCCGAATGCGAATATTTCGCGGGCTGTATCCTGAGCGGTCGGGCGCCCGAGATCAACAATGCGGAAAACGCGCTGCGCATCATGGAGTTAGTCGAAAAAGCCTATGCGTCAAGCAGGCAGAGGACCGTGATAAGTGCATGAGAAACACACCACTCACAAGAAAGTAAAACTCTCATAAACGAGTTCAATGTGATGAGGTTGTACGATGAAGAATCAGAACGAGTGCCCAGCACATCCAAAAAGCACGCGTCGTCAGTTCATCAAGACCTCCGCTGCCGTGGCGGGCGTTGCCCTCGTCGGGCAACTGACTCTCGAGCGATTCGTCCACGCCGCAGGGAGTGGAACCATTAAGATCGGGCTAATTGGATGCGGGGGGCGAGGCACGGGCGCCGCCGTCAACGCGATGAACGCTGGCAAGGACGTTCAGCTTGTCGCTCTGGCGGACGTATTCCGCGACAGACTGGACCTCAGTCGCAGGCAGCTTAAAGCAGGCAAGAGTGATCAGGCGGCAGTGGATGACGACCACTGCTTTGTCGGCTTTGACGCGTACAAGGCGTTGATTGAAGGCGGTGTGGACGTGGTGCTGATCGCCGCCGCATCGCATTTTCATCCGGAGATGCTCAAGGCTTGCGTGGATGCGGGCAAGCACGTTTTCTGCGAGAAGCCGCACGGCATTGACGTGCCCGGACTGAAAATCTCCATGGCCGCGTCGGAGGAGGCGAAGAAGAAAGGGTTGAGCCTCGTCTCCGGCCTCTGCTGGCGGTACGACCCCGGCGTGCGGGAGACGATGAAGCGAGTGCTCGACGGCGCCATCGGCGCCATCGTGGCAATCCAGGAGACGTACGTCGGGGGACCGTACATCGTCCGCGAGCGGCAATACGGCTTGTACGAAATGGAATACCAGATGCGAAACTGGTATCACTTCAACTGGCTCTCCGGCGACCAGACCGCGCAGCAGTTAATTCATAGCCTCGACAAGGCATCGTGGGCACTGGGCGATAAGCCACCTCTCAGAGCGTGGGGAATGGGCGGTCGCCAGGTCTGTTTCGATCCAAAGTACGGCGACCAATACGACCATCAGTCCGTCGTCTTCGAATATCCGAACGGGGTGCGGGTGTTTGGCTTAACGCGCGACATGCCGGAGTGCCACAACGACACGTCGGACTTCATCATGGGCACGAAGGGATATTGCGATGTGCTCAAATACCGAATCGAAGGGGAGAACCCGTGGCATTACGAGGGGCCGAAGGGAAACATGTACGATGTCGAGCACCAGGAACTCTTTGACTCCATCCGTTCCGGCAAGCCAATCAACAACGGCCAGTACATGTGCCTGAGCAGCATGCTCGCCATAGTCGCGCAGATGGCCATCTACTCCGGCCAAATGATTGATTGGGAAAAGGCGATGGCATCCAAACGGTCATTTGCGTTGCCCCGCTATGACTGGGATGTCGAACCTCCCGTCAAGCCGGACACAAATGGGACTTACCCGACGGCAATGCCCGGCAAAGAGGAGCTCAATCGCTGGCAGATGTAAAAGGCGGGCGTCGCGCGACAGCCTATCTCACGGTTTCCGAACTTCAACGATTTTGCCGGTCTTTGGGTCTATGACCCATTCCTCCGAAACCGAATCCGGGAAGCTTCGCCCCTTCAGGAAAGCCCCTGTGCTCATGAAATAGGCCTTGAGATGCACTTTGACGACGATGTTCCCGTCTTTGCGCTCGTAAGGAGGACGAGGACGCGGCTCTTGCAGCTCAATTCTATCCCGTTCCTCGTCTCTGCCTGGCTCGTACCACGGTAGAGCCTTCTTCAATCCATCGTCTGCCATAGCGTAATGGAGCTTGAACTTGTCTGGCGTCTTGAAGTCCTTCTCATACTCTTTCCAAAAAGCATCGAAATCAAATACGCCCAGGGTCGCGGGGTCCGACCGAGCCTTTCCTGCGCGGTCTTGCACCAGACACGTGTAGCTCCCCGCGTCGCTTGCCTTTACCACCCTGATTTCGTAGCTGGGCTCTGGCCCCCTCTTTAGCTCGGCGCCGTCCTTTTCCCAGATGTATGTCAGGGGCGGTGTCCCTGTGGCGGCCACGTTGAGCTTCACGGATTCTCCAACAGCCACCGCTACGGACGCGGGTTGCTGCGTGATCTTCGGCAGCTCCGGTTCAGGCGTCTTGAAGGCGTAAGTCTCTTTCACCATTGCGTTTGGCGGATCGTGCAGGTCCTTCGCGTCCACCGCCACGACAACCTTGTCCTGCTCGAGTTTGTCGGGCAGATTCAAGCTGACCGCATAGTCTTTCAGACCGCCTGCGAGCGGCGTTATCGTTGGCTTCGCGGGCGCTCCGTCAACCGTTATCGTTATGGAGTCCTTGTCCACCCCAACGCCGTTATCTTTCACCTGGAAGGAAATCTTGTCGCCGCTGCGAACTTCCACGCCGCCCGCTGGCGAAAAGTCGGCGGCATAAGGAGGCTTCGTGTCCACAACCTCCACCGTCTTAGCCGCCTGCGCCTCGTTTTCTGCGGAATCCTTGACGCGGTAGTGGATGGCGTATTTCCCGGGCTTTGTGCGATCCACCCGATTGTCAACCTCTACCTTCGCCGTGATGTCCCCATCTTCCTTGTCGGCAGCCTTGTACCCAAGTTGGTCATCCGGAAACGCAGTCCCCATCTCCCACGTTATCGCTTCGTCGCTCGCCAGGGCGATCTTCGGAGGCTCGTCTATCGTCAGGGTCGCCGGATTTGACGTTGCCTGTCCGGCCAGGTTCGTGACGACACATGCATAGCTGCCGACATCGCTCTGTCCGGCCAAAGGAATTGTGTAGCTCGATGATGTGGCAGCCTCTATTTTTTCCCCGTCTTTCTTCCACTGGTATTGCATATCGGTCGGGC
>JAUYEE010000119.1 GCA_030691545.1 bacterium
AAAACCGCCGAATCGATATCCCACTCCTCGCCGCCTCCCCAATCACCCTCCGCCAGTATCGCTCCTTCTCTACGTCCCGCCGCTTCTCCTGTCCCTGCATTTTCATCCTCCTCGATGCGGTCTGTCTCCATACCACACATACGCTCTATCTGCCGAGGAGTATGGCTCACATCGTTCTCACAGGGAACATGGGTTGGCCGGGCGCTTACGATGACATGCGACGCAACGCCGCGGCTCCTGATTTGTCGAAGGAGCTCCAGTCCGTCAAGCCTGGGCAACGTCAGGTCCAGCACGACGACATCGTAGGGGTTCGACTGGGCATACCACAGCCCCTCTTCGCCATCCAGTGCCACGTCAACGGCGAAGCCCTCCTCCTGGAACCCCTGACGAAGGGAGCGGGCGAGCGTTTTGTTATCTTCTATAATGAGAAGACGCATCTCTTCCCCTGCCCGGACGGCTATCGCCACTTCAGAAACCATTGCCGTCCGAAGAACCGTACGTCCAGCGCAATCTCGCCGCCACGACAGAACCAGGTCGTCATAAAGGCCGGTGAGCCCGCTGGGCAAGTACTCTCCTACGAGAAGCGCCCCCTCGTGTGAGGGAGGAGGATTAAAGCGGTTTGTTGCCCACGGGAAATGGTTTCACCTCACTCGGCGCCTCTTTGGAAGCAATCTCGCACCGCGCAGTGAGGACGCTGGTCTTCTTTTTCAGAAACATGAGCATGAGATAAGTGACCAGGCCGACGACGAAAATGATAATCCAGAGCGGGTCTATGACAAGAGCGCCGTGTAGAAGATAATCGCCCAGAATTTCCAGGAAGGTGAACGTCGCCACGATACCGAAGAACCCGGAGTACTCTCTTCTCAGCGCCATTCTCCAGTCGAAGGGGCGGTCTGGGGGGGTATAGCTTTTGAAAAAAGGAACAATCAAGGGCGTCCGGCGCGCCCACTCAGTGAATTCCTTGCCAAACTTCTCCAAGAGAAAGGACTCCTCCGCATATATGATGCGCTCGTAATAGAGCACGAAGCCGAGGACCACCACCAGGGAGAACCAGAAGTTCCTCACGAAAAGGCTGGCTCCCGCTACGATCACGAAGTTGCCCAGATAGAGTGGGTGTCTCACAAGCGAATAGGCGCCCGTCGTATTCAGCCTGGTTGCCTTCTGGCACTTCGTGTTTCTTCCGGACGTTCCCGGAGGAACAAAACCGACGGTCAGGGCGCGGATCGCCAGGCCGGAAAGCGAAATAGCGAACGAGAAAAGGTCCCACAGAATGTCGTATAGATGGGAACCGAAAGGGTAGCTGAAACCCGTCATCGCCAGAACAACAAGCGGGAGTCCGAGGAGCGGCAGGTAGCTCCTCCACCGGAACAGAAACAATCCTTGTTTGGACATCTCCTCTCTGAGCATTGGTGGTCCTCCGTCAAGGGGCTTCCCAGTTTCACCGGAGCTTCGAGGATTTTCCTGCTGCTGAGACACCCGCTTTGATATTAAGGAGAACGTGTTAGAGTAGACAGGTTATTGGGGTCGTCCAACCTATCTCCGGAGTACCCAGATGTGCTCTGACATCGTAAAAAGCTACTCTTGTTCTCCTTTTGTGGGCGATGCTATGCATGGAATCGTCTGCTATCACAATGCCTACTCTATAGGGTTCGGAGTAATAACGACAGCAATACGAGGGCGCTTTTGGATTATGTTGATACTATATCACACTTCCGGCTTTGTTTCGACCCTCTTGTTGGCGGCGCACGTGCACCCCTCTCGCCTCGACGTCAGACGCATTGCGAAATTTAGCTCTCTCGCTTTTCTGCCTTCCCATACCTGACGAGCTTCAGGGATCCGTCTTGCAGCAGCCCAATCCCACGGGCGTAGTACTTGTACTCCTTCTCGCCCGGCTCCAGAGGCGTAGTCTCCTCCACTTTCAGGCAGTTCTTGAACTCCCCGGCCGGGGTCTTGACTGTCGCACTCATGCTAACGATTTCGGCCCGATCCATTGCCACCTTGGGGGCGATTTCTTGATAGTGCCTCGCCCTCAACAAGACCAGACCCGGCATAATCAGCCCGAACGTGGCGCCTTTCTCCCCGGCGAGCCACTCCCCTTCGCGGCCGACGACCTTGCCGTCCTTGAGAATCTCCACCTCCTCCCCGAAGTAGAAGACGCTGTTGGTCCGCTTGCTGATGGCGAAGAAATTCCGAGAGATCTCAACCAGCTTGCCGTCTTTGGTTTCGCGCTCCTCGACCACCCGCGTCTCCACGCCCGCGACGGTCTTGGTCTCGTCCAAAACCGTGATGACCAACCGCTCCCTCTTACTCTCGAAGACCAACTGATAACCCGGTTCCAGGATGAAATAGGGGTTGCGGCCGGTAGCCGACAACTCTTCCTCTTCTACCCCAAACTCGGACGTCCAGGAGCCGTCGTCCTCGCTTTGCCCGACGGCCCGCGTCTCCCTCGGGCACGCGAATAGCCCTATGGCGATGATGACCGGAAGCCAAAGAAACCTGCGCATGAACATCCTCCTCAAAAATGTTTGTAATTGAAACAGCCTATTCACCGTCCCCGTCGTCATCATCATCGTCATCATCGTCATCATTGTCGCCGTCATCGTCGCCTTCGTCGTCTTTACCGGACACGCCCTCGTCCTCATCGTCGTCATCGTCGTCTTTGCCGGACACGCCCTCGTCGTCATCGTCAACAGCGACTTCCTTCTCGAGGAGCGTCCCATCTTCGGCGATCTCGAGCTCGATATCTTTGTCACCAACCTCGAGCTCGATATCGTAGATGATTTTGCCGTCTTCGAGCTCTTTCTCGATTTCCTCAATCTTCGCGCCCGGGGCCTCTTTCTCTATGAAGCCATTCAAGGTGGCCTTGACCGCGTCAGGCAGGTCTTCGACCTTGACCTTTGCCTCCTTGCCTATCGCGTTGATTACGCTTGGCCCGAAAGCCCAACACACGATGCCCACAGCCAGCCCTAAAACGAGAACGACACATAGTTTCTTCATCTGTCCACCTCCTTGCACACCTTGGTTCCAGTTGCCTTTTGTGGGTCTTCAGGGAGTACCGCATCAAAACCCTTGGGATGCGGAGTGCCCTGCGTTTCGCGCGTATCAAAGCAAAGCAAAGATTAAGGGAGCATTAAAATCGCCCGGAAAATGACGAAAGGAGAAAGATTCCGAGCAGAAGATGCAGCACGTCGAGCGGCGTGGCCCAACCTGTACGCCGCAACCTCAGTACTACACCCCATACCCCAAACCCTGCGTAGGAGGCGGGGGTTTGGGGCCGGTGGATTGGGTCGCCGGGCACATTCTCGTCTGAGGCCGAAACAGATTCCCGGCGGGGCGTTTGGCGAGGCAATGTCATTCCTTGACAGGGATAAAAAGCTTCTGGCCGGGGACTATTCGGTTGTCAGAGGCGCCCATGTTGTTGGCCTGGCGGATGGTTTCGATGGTGACCCCGTACTCACTTTTGAACTTGCTGGCGATACCCCAGAGCGTGTCTCGTTCCTCGACGGTGTAATAGAATCCTTTTTGGCTAACCGTCTTGGTGGAACCGGATCCGCTGGGAGTCGTGCTCCCCCGCCGAGCAAGGGCATTGACCTGGTCCACGACGGCATTAATTTTCTCGACGAGTTGATTTTTATCAGCGACCCGCTTGGCGTCGAGGTCGGCGAGTTTCCGGTCCACTTCGGAGAGGATGGAAGGGCTCATCTGGTTCACTTGCCGTTCGAGCGCAGTGACCGTGGACCGGAGAGATGAAATCTCCCGTTCCTGCGAGGTGGAAAGACGGTCAACACTCGCCGTGAGGTTGTTGACATCATCCCGAAGGCGCAGCAGGTCGCCGCGGATGATGTTGATGTCCTCCGTCGTGTTGGTTCGGACAGTACGGACCTCTTCCTTGGTTCCAAACGGATCGAAGCTGCACCCGACCAGAATCAGAAGCAGAAGAGGGGGTACTGACAGTTGAGCCAAGCGTCTCACGCTCCGGTACTGTCCGACGAAAACCATTCTCACACCCTTCATCCGGAGACTCCTCCTTCTCGTCAAGGCGGGCTTACAGGACGAAGCCTTTCCGCCCAGGGCCGCGATTTTTTACAAGACGGGTGACGCGAGGATGTTCAGGGTCACCGTTCGTCTCAAGAACATGTTGCCTATTGAGTTGCCGGCGCTGGCGCCGCCTGGTTCGCTACTTTGAAATGCGCGCGGCGGTTCTTCGCCCAGGATTCGTCGGTGTGGCCGGGGTCGAGGGGGTCCTCCTCCCCGTACGTGACGGTCACCATCCGGTGCTCTTCGACACCGAGGTTTGCCAGGTACGCGCGAGTGCTCAGCGCTCTCCTCTCGCCGAGAGCCAGATTATACTCATTTGTGCCGCGCTCGTCGCAGTGCCCCTCGATCAGAAGAAAGACCTTCGGGTTTTCTTTCAGGTAACCGGCAATTCCCTCGAGGATCGGCCGGTCAATCGGCCGGATGTCGGACCGGTCGAAATCGAAGTGGATGTCCCGGAAGATTTCCTTGTTCTCCGGCTCCTGAAAATCCGTGATGGGCGGCGGCTCCGTGAGGGGAAGCTCACCCGGCTCGATCGTTGTCAAATCCACGACATCCTCTGGCCCGGAGGGTTTCACTATCGGTTTCTTTTTGCAGCCCGGGCACAGCACGAGAGCCATCGCCGCCATGCCCAGCGCGATCATGTAAAGTGGTTTCATTGCCCTTCCTCCTCTCAATGAGTTGTTTTCTCGTATGCCACGTGCGATCCGCGCACGTTTTCTCCGACTCCTCAGACAGCCGCGAACATTCTTGCCATTCAATACCCCACGGGTGACCACGTAGGATACGTCTCATTCCCTTGCAGCGACGTCAGCCGGTAAGGCTGAAGCTCTTTGTCCCGCGTGTCCACAACGTAAAGGTCTGACTCGTAACCGCTCGTCCGAACATACACAATATGGATGCCGTTCGGAGCGAACGAGGGATTCTCGTGGGACGCCGACCCGGAGGTTATCTGCCGCGTTGTCCGGCGGTCCACATCCAGCAGGAAAATCTGGAGCGTTCCGCCATACCTGGCGGAAAAGGCGATATGATTGCCCCTGGGTGACCAATCGAGCGACGTCACGTAACTGAACCCGGAAAGAAGCCGCCTCACGTTGCTACCGTCGGGGTTCATGGCATAGATTTGGGCTCCTCCGCCGCGGTTGGAGACAAATGCGATCTGGGTTCCCGTGGGAGACCAGCAGGGAGAAGACGCCACGCCTCCCTGGCTGCGCGTCAAACGCCTCGGCTGTTTGCCGTCGAGGGACGCCGCATAAATCTCCACCGCTCCATCTTTGCTGAGGCTCAGCGCCATCTCCTTGCCGCCGGGGGAAATCGCCGGAAAGGCGTTCAGACCCGGGTAGGAGGAGATAACCCTTCTTTTGCCCGTTTCCAGGTCAATGCTACAGACCCGCGGATAGCCGTACAGATACGTTGTGTAGTAAATCTTGCTGCCATCCGGCGACCAATCCGGGGCGACGGAGAACGTCTTGTCGTTCGTCACCCGGACCAGGTTATGTCCATCGTAGTCAATCAGGTTGATGTCCTTGTGCCTCTCCCCTCCATCCGCCACAAAGGCAATCCTCGTAGAAGCGATGCCATCCACGCGGGTCATTTCCTTGACGATGACATCCGCCATTCGATGGACGACGCGTCTTGCCTGATCGGCTCTGCCGCTCAGTCGTCGCCCGAAGAGAGCTTTGTTGCTGGAGACCTCATAGACGTAACAATCCGTCGCGATGTCGTTGCCCGAAACAGTGTAGTCTGTCTTGACGAAGACCTCCGCCTGCTTGATGTCGGGAAGGGTTGTGAAGAATCCCGAGTGGTCGAGGTCGAAGCGAAGAGTTTCGCTGAGCGTTTGAGTAAGAGCGCTGGCATCCGGCGCGCCGGAGCGGGTGAAACCGGACACCGCAACTCTTGTTTTCTGAAACGCCTCGCCAGTGATTAGGATCTGGCGCTCAGCGGCCCGCATTTCCGACGAGAAGCAAAGGAGCACTGCGAGCAGCAGGATGCCGCTTACTGCCGGAACAAACCTGCCTGTCCAGCCCGTTCTCTTTATTCTCCCCCCCGGATTCAATTCCGGGGAGAATGCTTGCGAGTTACGCTTCATCTGTTACCTCGAAAACGATCGTTACGTCATAATAGCGTCCCCTGATGTAGCTGGGCAAACCAAGCGGAAGAGGATTCGAGTTGTCAATCGCCTTGATCGCCGATGAATCGAGGGGGCCGATTCCCGAGCTGTGGGCAATTTGCCTCCGCGTGATCGCGCCGTCGCCAGCAATCCGGATGGAGATGGAAACAGAAGGCGGGTTTTCGCCGACGACAACCCGGGAGGGTCTGACCCAGTTGCTCTTGACCACGGAAGCTATGACAGCGTCGTACGAATAAGAACCGCCGCCACCCGGGCCGCCCGAATAGCCGGTATTCCCCCCGCTGAGAACAGACAACTTGGCCGAGGGTGTTCGCTCGCCAGACAGCTCCCGAGGAGGCTGTGGCAAGGTTTCCTTTTCCAGTCTTTTCAGCGGTGCAAGGTCAGGAAGGCGCTCCGGCTTTGGGCGGGGGTTCCAGCGGGGGGCCTGTCGGATGACCACGGCCTGATCGGGCGCAGGCTCAGTTTTTTTGACGGTGGGCGGCGGGGCGGCGGGTTTCGGGGGAACGCTGGCTGGGGGGCCAAGGGGGCCTGGGGGCCCCGGTCGTCCCGGGGCGAGCAAGTTCACCCGGCACACCTCCATCATGATTGGCTCATCACTGGCTGGTTTGGCGGTCAGAAGAAGAAGCCCGACGCACAGTACGTGACCGATGAGTGATATAACAAACGAAACCGGACGATTCACTTCTTAGATTTCAATTCCACTTCTGTGGGCAGTCCAATGGTTACGACACCCGCCCGCCTGACAGTGTCAAGCACGGAAACCAAATCCTGATAAACGACACTCGCGTCGGCGAGAATGTTGACCGGCACTCTGGCATCCGCGGCGACCATGGCGCGGAGTTTCTGCCCCAGTTCCGGCAGTGCGACTTTTCTGTCACCGAGATACACCGCACCGTCTTTGGCGACCTTGAGATTGACGGCGTCGCGTATATCCATTTTGCTTGCGGAGGCTTCTGGAAGGCTCACGGCTATGCCATTCTCGATAAGCGGAGCAACGAGAACGAACATGATCAGGACGGTGAGAGCCACGTCAACGAGGTTAGTGATGTTGATCTGGCTGTTCACTGTTGGTCTCTCACGGCTGGATCTGAAGCGTTTCATGCAAATTTCCTCAAGTCGGTTCCGTTGCTCCTGTGACGTGCTTGCGACGCCGAACGCGCGGCAAAAGCACCATTCGGCCTAAGCGCGAAGGTATTTTTTTCCGACGTCACCAAGAATCTCGGAAGCAAAATCCTCCATGTCCGTCTCAAATCTCCTGATGCTGGAGGTCATGTAATTGTACATGACGAGCGACGGAATGGCCACAATCAGTCCTACGACTGTCGTTACCAGAGCCTCTGCGATACCTGTCGAGACGACGCTCAGGGCTGCGGATTGCCTTGCAGCCATCTCCTGAAAGGCCACCAGTAGTCCCCACACCGTGCCGAGGAGGCCGAGGAACGGGCTGACGCTGGACGCCGTCGCCAGAAGACCGAGGCCCTTTTCCAGCCTTGTCGTTTCGGCTGCGATTTTTCTGTCCAGGTTTCTTTCGATGACCTCAAGCCCTGCACGAGCGATTACTTTATGCGGGGAAGGCTTGGGGTTGCCGACCATCACTTCTTCGAGATTGCCCGAGAGGGAAGAAAGCGCTTCGTCGCACAGCTCGTAGAAGGGGCTTTCCACGAAATGCACGTCGTCAGAAATCAGGGATAGAGGGTCTGAACGGTAGTTTTGGTAGATGGAGCGAAAGTCCCTTGAAGCGGTTTTCGCTGAACGGAAGAGCAGGACTTTCCGGAGGATGACCGACCAAGCAATGATAGAGAGCACAGCGAGAATAAAGAGGATCGCCTGGCCGAAGAGGTCGGACTCATTGAAGGCTTCAATTATGGGCATATTGCTGCTATATCGGGCGGCAATCTCCCAATTCTTCGCTTCGCTTAATTATAATACAAACACTCTCCGGCGATGTCAACAACTTTTTCTCGATTTTTGCCCCACTGCGTGAAGACTCTGGAGGAGCGCTTTGTGGGGCGGGCCCTCGGCACATCCTTTCCGTCTCCCAACGCGAAAGCCCTTCCCCGTCTCGGCGCGACAGAAGGACGCTGGCGGGTTCGGGGCGTGTGCCACGAGTAGGTGGCCTACTGTCCTCCTGAGCCAGACTTGGACCTGGTCACCAATTCCACCGCCTCCAAGAAAGCCACTGCCTTGTCCATTTCCATGCCGGGTATGGCCCATCCAAGGTTCTGAGCCATCTCTCGGATCGCCTTCAGCGTTGCTTTTCTACCCAGCTCCCCCAGGACGAAGTAGATCTTCGCCGCGGCTGACAGCTCCACGTAATTGATCGGGCCGGCCCGCTTGATGGCACTCGCTTTTTGCTGCATTTTAGCCGAAAGGTCCGGGTCGGCCTCCTTCTTGCGCTGCGCAATGCGCTTCCCTGCATTATTAAGGGCGTAGTCATAGCGGACTATCTCGAACCCCCTGGCATCGGTAGCCGACGAGGCCGATTCATTCAGGTACCCTAGCGCTGCAAGCTCCGCGTTCGCGTTGGCCACCGACGGAGAGTAAGGGCCGTAGTAGTGCGGGATGTATCCGAGCTCGTCCACGACGCCTAACATTTCCCCCAGAAAGTAGATGCGCTTCTGCAGCATTGTTTTTCCACGCATCTTGCCGTCGAACGCAGCATACGCCAACAGGACGAAATCACGCGTCTCCATTCTTCCCTCCCCCCGCTTCAAGGAATGTGCTTATCACGTCAGTAATAGGACCCTCAAGTTTTTTCAACAACTCGCTTCTCGAACACGGCGTGTCGTACGAGACCGGCGCATAAACTTCAACAAACCCCTCGCTGAAACCTTTGCTGATCGAGCGAAACAAGGCCGACCGCTCCTCAAACGTCTTGGGCGGCCGTGGCGACTCGTCCACAAGGATCCCTCCCTCGTCGCCGGCACCCTCTTGTCGGAGAGACTTTATCGTGTATGCGTGCACGACGACAAGTCTCGAATCTACATGTTGTCCCACGTTTTCGGAAATCTTGACAGAAAGAGCCGATTCAAGATCGTCCCTCCCCTTCTTGCTGCGTGGGTCGGATATTCGGCTTAACGCGTCGCGGCAATCGGCCGGAAGCTCCCGTAGAGGCTTTGGTTTGTAAACACGCTTCAAGAGTCGCCGCTCGTTTAGGCGGCGCAGGAGGTCAAAACAATACTTACCGCGAAACTCCTCTCCTCCGAACCTCAGGAGGAACAGCCTATCATCCCACTTGGTGTACTTCGCAGCGAATTCCGGCGATCCGTCGTAGGCATATATGCCGGCGAGCTCCTCGATTTGGTCCACTTCGATGCCGAGGCGCACGGCTCGGATGAGCATCTGATCGGTAATCAAACGAACCTTGTGCCGATACACCTGGTTTGTAAGATAATACTTGGCCAGAACAAACTGCTCAAGGGCGTGGACTCCGTCGCCTGAAATAGCCAATTGCCTGCCAACGCGCTGAGATTCCTTGACCGTGCACAGTTCACTCTGTAACTGGTCAATGTCGAACACACCGTATTTCACACCGCAGAAGTGGCTGTCCCTCAGCAAATAGTCCTGCTTGTCCGCGTCCAAGGGACCACAAACCATTTGCCTGCAGACCGGTTCCCCGTAGCCTTTCAGAAGCAGCTTTGCAGCTTTCTCGCCCTCGCTACCCAATACTTTCAGAAGATCAGGCTCAGTGCGCATCACGTCGGCTGTGATCAACTCATGGATCTGCTGTTGGACCTTGAGGCGGTCACGAAGTTTGCCGTGGTCAGCATAGAGCTCTAACGCGGCCTCGGAGACGTGCGAGAAGGGCCCATGCCCCAGGTCATGCAGGAGGGCAGCCACGCCAACAAGGCGCCTTTGATCCTCGTTCAGGCCCAACGCCCGCGCCATCGAGTGCGCAATGTGGCACACGCCCAAGGAATGATCGAAGCGTGTGTGCGTCGCGCCCGGGTAAACGAGGTCCGCAAAAGCGAGCTGGCGTATCCTCCTCAGGCGCTGGAAGATGGGGGTGTCAATGATCTCGGACTCCTTTTCGTTTACCGAGATAAAGCCGTGGACTGGATCTCTAATCTTCCGCTCTTCACTCATTGGCCACTATTGGGCTTTTGAGCCCCTGAATCTCGGATGGCGACGAGGACACAGTAAGCCCCCCAGCTGGCACAGCGACCGGACACGCCCCAGTATGGGGTTCCTGGAGCCTTTTTTGAAGAATTGCAGAAGAAAAACCGCTTGTCAAGAGAAATTTCGCTTTTTTTTCACCTTCCCTCGCGCCACGCAGAGACCAAACGTATGAAGCCTTCGCGTTTAGTGTCGGAGGTAATCCAGATGGAGTGCACGTTGTCGAGGCGGTGGTAGTTGGTCCTGTGGTCCCTGGAGTGCAAAGAGAAAGACAAATAGTACTTGCCCCGAAGGATAGGCGAGGAGTCAATCACCAATCGCACCTCGCCTTCTCCCTCGATGTGGCTGATTGGCACGTTTTCGATGATCGTGTTGGAGCCGTAGCAAAGCCTCCCCTGGTAATCCGTAATCCCGAAACCGAAGATTGGATCGTCTATCCTTCTGCGGCACTTGTAGGCGATGCGGATGACGATGGACTGACCCGACGTGAACCGACTTGTCTCTTCCCCAGCTTCGTTACAGAACGTGACTCCGGAGATGACAGCCTCTTTCGTCCCCCATTCTCGCTTGACGACATTATCTTGCTGCTCAAGGCCGAGGCGCACATATTCCTCGACGACCTTGGCGGGGTCGCCGAGGTCCACGATGCTGCCTTCTCCAAGCAGAATGACCTTGTGGCAGATTTTTTTCACGGCCTCCAGGTCGTGAGAGACCACGAGGATGGTCTTTCCCGCCTTCTGGAAGCTCGCCATCTTGTTCATGCATTTCTTTCGAAACTCCTCGTCCCCGACCGCCAGCACCTCGTCCACGAGGAGCACGTCGGGGTCCACCTCCACCGCCACGGCAAATCCGAGCCGCACGTACATCCCGGACGAGTAGTGTTTCACCGGCACATCAATAAATTCCGACAGACCGGCGAAGTGGACGATGTCGGAGAATCTCTCCTCGATGTACTTCTTCGAAAGTCCTAAGATTGACCCGTTCAGAAAGACGTTTTCCCTACCCGTCAGGTCCGGATGAAATCCGGCTCCCAGCTCGAGCAATGTGGACATCCGGCCTTCGACGTGAACCGAGCCTGAAGTGGGTGTAATTGTCCCCGCGATAATTCCTAAGAGCGTGCTTTTCCCCGCTCCATTGGCTCCGATGACTCCCACCGTCTCCCCTGGCTCGAGGGAGAAGCTGACGTCCTTTAAGGCCCACAGGTCCTCTCGAATCCGTTTGCCCGTAAGAAGCCCCAGAACCGTGGACTTCAGACTCCTCATCACTTCTTTTCTCAGAAAGTACCGCTTGGAAACGTTCGAGACGTCAACCGCTTTCATCTCAGGGAAATCCTCGCATTCAGCCTTACAAGTGATCGGCGAAATAGGGCTCCAGTTTCCCAAACACCCGCACACCCGCAAACAACATCACCAGCGAAAGCCCTAACGAAATGTAAAATGCTGGCTCGGGAGGGAGAAAGCCGCCCCCCGCAAACAGCTCTCTTCCCAAGAATGCCTTTCGGAAAAGCGTCACCAGAGACGCCATCGGATTCAAGAGATAGATGGAGAGCAGCACGCCCCCGGATTTGAATCCTGAAATCCGTTCCCGCACGAAAGATAAGGGATAGATAATTGGCGTCAGAAAAAAGAGAGCCTGAAGCACGACCCCCACAATGTGCTCGATGTCCCTGAAGAACACGTTGGCGCTCGAGATGAGCAATGCAATCCCCAGAACCAGGCAAAACTGAATCGCCATAACAAACGGCAGCATCCAGAGAAACGAGAAATCCACTGCCGCTTGGGCAAACAGTTTCAGAAGAAACAGAATCACCGCGAGCACGACAATCGAAAGCGCGAAGTTAATCAGGTTCGCAATGACCATGGACAGCGGCAGGATAATCCGTGGGAAGTACGCCTTCTTCACGAGGTTGGGAAAGCCGGAAACCGACCTGACAGCGTCCGATGTGCACATCGCGACAAACTGCCAGAAAATCACCCCCGTCAGCAGATGGCTCAGGGGAACCTCGAACCGCAGAATCGAGATGAACAGCCAGTAAATCAGCATCATCATCAACGGGTTGAGCAGCGTCCATAGAAACCCCAGCGCAGAACCCTTGTATCGGATTCTCAGGCTCCTCAGCACGAGATTCCAGATAAGCTCTCTGCGGGCAATTAGTTCGCCAATCCTTGCTTTCGGCATCGCTCGCCTCTTCGCGGGTGCGGTGGATAAATTCTTGCCCATAGTAGCCGACTGCCCTGTCTTGCGTCAATGCGCCGGGTAATTACGGGTGCCGCCGCGTTCGATGGGGTACGGATGAATCCGCTCATCGAGAAGCCAGGCTGAAGCCTGCTCAGGCACAAACCTGTGGCCTCAGAATGCCACGGGCTGAAGCCCGTGTCTAACAGTCGGCGCCGGCTGAAGCCCGGCGCAGGGATGGACACGAAGCGAGACATTGTGGAGAACGCGACAGATCAGCTTGGGCCTGTCGGGGCGAACCACTGAAACGTAGCCGCACCCGCGATTTCTACGTGCCTCTTGACAAACCATCCGTTCTCTCGGCATGATGAACCCGACTGAACTTCCGCGGCTTTCGCGGCGTTTAAGGAACTTAGCACCCTTGATCTCAAAGGGTTGCGTACGATGAGCCGCCTGCTGCGCGGCGGCGGCCAGCTTCAGGACACGCTTTGCACAGTTAGGAGGGTGAAACCATGAAAACTGCCACGTTTCTTTTGAGTTTATCTATTCTGTTCCTGTTCCTCCCGGCAGCCCTGCCCATCATCGTGGAAGAAGAGAGACCCAAAATCGTCGAGATGGACAAGCCCGTCCCCGACTTCAAACTCAAGACCGCTGACGGTAAGGAGGAGTACAGCCTTTCCCAGTTCAAGGACAAGATCGTCGTCATCGAGTTCATCGCGACTCGCTGCCCGTATTCCCGCCAGCAGGACGCGGTCATCCGCCAGATTTGCGCCGACTACAAGGGGAAAGGCGTCGTGTTCCTCGGCATCAACTCCAACCAGCAGGAGCCTGCCGCCGAGGTCGCCAAGCACCAGCAGGACGCCAAGCTCGGATTCCCCGTTCTCAAGGACTGGAACAATGTTGTTGCCGATGTCTTCAAGGCGACGCATACCCCCCACATCTTCGTTGTTGACGCCAAGGGGATTCTCCGCTACGAGGGCGCCATCGAGCCGCGAGAGGCGGAGGAGAGAACGTCCTTTCTGAGAAATGCCCTTGATGAGCTGCTGGCAGGAAAAGAGGTCCGCCTCAAGGAAACCCAGCAGTGGGGCTGCACCATCAAGCGCGTCCCGAAAAGGTAAGCCCCTCTCGCCAGACCCACATTATTGACCTTCGGCGATGCGCTCGCAGACGCGCGTCCTCGTCCTCGCCTATTCTCCGTCCGCGGTTCCATTACCCCAGCAATCTTCAACAACGCGTGTAACCTCCGGTTAGGGAAAACAGCCGTGCGCCGGAGTGGCCGGATAAGCCTGCCCTCTCGAGTGTTGAATGAAAGCTCGATGATGGCATACTATGGCAAACGGCGAGCAAAAAACGATCGAAGGCGCATGTGAACGCTGGCGGCGGAGATGAACCTTAAACGATCTCCAGAGAGGAAACATAAGCGGGGGCGAGAAGCCCGCTTGCACCAGGCGAAGGTCCGCGGGAGGCTTATCATGAAGAACGGCGGCTCTCGCCGGAGGGCAGTGGTGTCGGTAGTGGCCATCGTTCTGGTCGTGGGCATCATGTTCGTCGCCCGGCATGTGCTCCAAGACGGCAAAACCGCCCCGGGTGATGGCGCCCTTTTTCAAAACATGGCAGAAGAGGCGGGCGTCCTGTTTCGACACACCACTGGTCAGGACACGCACTACATGCTCTATCCCGAAATCATGGGGGCGGGGGTGGCGCTATTCGACTACGACGGAGATGACGATCTGGACATTTATTTCTTGAACGGGAACTATCTTCGGGGGAAAGAGCCAGACCCAACGATAACGAACGTTCTCTATCGAAATGACACGAAACCCAGGGGCAAATGGCGCTTCACGGATGTGACGGAGGAAGCGGGTGTTGCTGACAGCGGCTACGGGCAGGGCGCGGAAGCAGCGGACTTCGATAACGATGGCGATCAGGACCTGTATGTCACAAATTTCGGACCCAATGTCTATTTCCGAAATGAAGGTAATGGAAAATTCACTCGCACTTCCCTCCTCGCGCACGAGGGCTGGGGCCAGTGCTGCTCGGCGGTGGATTACGATAACGACGGCGACCTCGATCTCTACCTGGTCAACTACCTGACTTACGAGCCCAGGGATGAGCCGCTGGGCACGGCCCGGGTCGCAGGGAAGGTGATAAACGATTATCGGGGACCTCAGGTTTTTGAGGGAAGTCCCGACGTTATGTACCGCAACGATGGCGACGGCGTGTTCACCGATGTCACAGAACAAGTCGGTTTGTATGCGCCCGGAGGGAAGGGAATGGGGCTGGGCGTGGCCGATTTCGACAACGATGGTGATGCAGACATCTTCGTGGCGAACGACTTCATGGACCACTATCTGTTTGAGAACCACGGAGGGAAATTCTACGAGCGGGGAGTGGCGGCGGGAGTAGCCGTCAGCGCCGACGGCAATGTGGAATCTTCTATGGGAGTGGACGTGGCGGACGTGGACAATGATGGATTGTTCGACATCATGGTTCCGTGCCGGGACTATGAAATCCATACCCTGTACCATAACGAATGGCCGTTCTTCACCGATGCCCCTGCCCGATGGGGGCTGGACGAGGCTACGAAGGGCTACACCGGTTTCAGCCCAAGTTTTCTGGATTACGACAATGACAGCGACATGGACCTCTTCATTGGCACCGGCCAGGTGATAACGCTGAGGGAGGCTGTTCTCAACGGATACACCAGCCCGTGGCACTTCAAGGAGCGATACGCCCAGCCTGACCTTCTTTTGGAAAACGACGGCCGTGGTTTCTTCCGGAGGCTGCCGCCGGCGAAGGCGGGAGCGCACTTTCGCCAGCCGACGGTTTCTCGCGGCACAGCCGTCGGAGACCTCGACAACGACGGTGACCTCGACATCGTCGTGAATGTTTCCGAGGGGCCGGCGGTCCTTCTGCAAAACAATACAAAAGGTGGGAACTGGCTGACGCTCAGGTTGGTCGGCACGAAGAGCAACCGGGACGCCATCGGCTCCCGGGTCATCGCCCGTGCGGCAGGCAAACCGCAGTATCACTACGTGAGGGGAGGCGGGAGCTACTTATCCGTCAGCGACCGCCGGATTCATCTCGGTCTCAGCAGGGCGACCAAGGTGGACAGCATTGAAGTTATCTGGCCCTCGGGGATAAGACAGCAATTGAAAAACGTCCGCCCGGTGAACCGCTTCTTGACGATTCGCGAACCGGCAGAAGGGACAGCGCCAAGCCCCTCAGCAGAGGCCACTTCCCCTCCAACGACGCAATGAGACACTGTGTCCGAGCTCGGGCGCTTCTACCATGCCGAGAACAGCGCATTCAACGGGCGCTGAGTAGGCTAAGTACATAGATTCACAAATGCGGGGACAAAGAATGGCTTGCGGACCATCGGCCGGCGACTCTTTTAGCCGCCCCCTTCAGCGGGTGGCCTGCCCGCGCACCGCATGCCATTGGAACTGCCCACAGTCCCGCCGGGGCGGGACTGTGGTATTTCGCCTCGTCGCGGCTTAACCCGTGTCCCCACACAAGCTCTGAAGCTGCGTGATAGCAATCTGCCACGGAATGGCGGCGACACCCCACACGAATGTCGGGCTTGTGCAGTCGTAAACAATCGTTATAATGGGGTGAGCGACGACGGCACTCATACGAACCTCCGAAGGACATCTGGCAGCGGATGAACCTGAGACGTTCCGGAAAATTCCTCGTGGCTGCGGTGCTGATTTCGGCGGTGTTCGGATGCAACGACGAGGCTGACCGCAGCAACACGCTGGCGTACCGCTTTATGAGCGACCCGCCGAGCCTTGATCCGGCGCATTCCACAGACACGACCTCCGGAACAGCCACGGCCCTGATATTCGATGGGCTGGTGGAGCTGGACCCGGTCACGCTCCAGATGGTCCCGGCTGTCGCGGAATCGTGGGAAATCTCGGATGACAAGCTTGTGTACACCTTCCACCTCCGGAAGGGCGTGAAATTTCACAACGGCCGCGAAGTGAAGGCGGACGATTTCCGGTACACGTTCGAGCGAACCTTGAGTCCGGAGACCGCTTCGGAGCGGACGTGGGTGCTGGAGTACGTCAAGGGCGCCGACGAGTTCCGCTCCGGCTCCGCGAAGACCATCGAGGGCGTGGAGGTCCTGGACGACTACACCCTGAAGCTCACCGCCAAAGAGCCTTACCCTCTCTTTCTCCAGTATCTCTACATGGATGCCGCGAATGTGGTCCCGCGAGAGGTTACGGAAAAGTGGGGAGACGATTTCGTTGACCACCTTGTCGGGTGCGGCCCGTACAGGTTCGTCCGTTGGAAGCGCTACGCGGTTGTGGAGCTGGAGGCATTTGACGACTATTACGGGGGACGACCGAAAATGGACAGAATCGAGTTCAAGGTCATCCCCTACACGGACATTGCCCTGTTGAAATACGAGGAGGGAGAGCTGGACATGCTCCCTGAGATCCCCTCCGGCAGGGTCACAGATACCCGGAAAAGGCTGCCGGAGGAGTTTAAGAGCTGGCCCATTTTAGGGACATACTACCTCGCCTTCAACAATGAAAAGGAGCCTTTCAAAGGTAACCTGAAGCTGCGGCAGGCGCTTAACTATGCCGTGGATAAGGAAGCGATTTGCCGGGTCATCATGGAAGGAGTCCCCACTCCCGCGAAAGGGGTTCTTCCTCCCGGTATCCCCGGTTACAACCCGAACCTGAAGGGGTATCCCTATAACCTGGACCTCGCCAGGAAGCTCCTCGCCGAAGCGGGTTACCCGA
Source organism: bacterium (assembly GCA_030691545.1). Lineage (GTDB taxonomy): Bacteria > Auribacterota > JABMQX01 > JABMQX01 > JABMQX01 > JAUYEE01. Next base: position 17,209 of record JAUYEE010000119.1, read on the forward strand.
ACGGACGGGGGCTGGGTAAAATCGAATTGTGGTACAACACTGATGTCGGGCACGGAAGAATCTGCATCGAGGTGCAGAACCAACTCAAGCGCCTCGGCATTGATGTGCGGCTGAAGAACTTCGACTGGGGGTCATACCTCGAGGCGTGTAAGTCGGGCGAGCCTATCTTCATGCGAGGGGCCTGGCTTGCGGACGTGCCGGACCCGGAGAACTTCCTCCATGTTCTCCTCCATTCGGAGAAAATCGGCACCGACAATTACTCCAGATATTCCAACAAGCAGTTCGACGAGTTGGTCGAAAAGGCGAGGTCTGAGCCAGACCCCCAGAAACGCATTGCGCTCTATCAGGAAGCCGAGGAAATCGCCGTCGCGGAGGCGACGTGGCTTTTCATCTATCACTATCGCGATGTCCTGTTGTGTAAACCTCACGTCAAGGGATTGGTGCTTCCGGTCCAGGGGGACTTTCGGATTCCATTGGAGAGAATGTGGCTCGAAGGGAAAGGGGGATAGCCCCGGGCGCCCCCTCCCATGCGCCCTCCGCGAGCCGAGACAAGGCTGAGGAGAAAGAGCTGTGACCCAGTACATCCTTCGAAGGCTCCTTATGATTATCCCGGTGGTCTTCGGGATTGCGACCATTGTCTTCTTGCTGATGTTCGCGATTCCGGGCGACCCGGCGAGGATGTTGATCGGGCAGCGCAGCGACCCGAAAGCTGAAGAAATCATCAAGAAGAAGTTCAAGCTCGACCGTCCGCTTCACGTTCAGTATTTCAGCTTTCTCGGCCGCCTCGCTCAGCTTGACCTCGGTCGCTCCTACGTCAAGCGAATCCGGGTGCGTGACCTTCTGCTCGGCAACGCCATGGCTACGGTGAAGCTTGCCGCGGCCTCCATCCTCATCGCCGTCGTCATCGGTGTCAGTGCGGGCATTGTCGCCGCCTATTTCCGCGGGCGGTGGATTGACCTGTCCGTCATCACAGGGTCTGTGCTGGGTGTCTCCATCCCGATTTTCTGGCTGGGGCTGATGCTGATGCTTGTGTTTTGCGTGTACCTGAAGGTCCTGCCGCTTCCCGACCCTGCCACTCAGGACCTCAAGCACCTGATTCTCCCTGCGGTGACCCTCTCCGCTGTGATGATTGGGTACATTGCTCGGATGACCCGCGCGAGCCTCCTCGAGGTCATGCAGCAGGATTACATCCGCACCGCCCGGGCGAAGGGATTGTCGAAGCGTGTTGCAGTTCTCAAGCACGCACTGCGCAACGCGATGATTCCCATCATCACCATTATCGGCATCAACTTCGCTCACCTTTTGGGCGGCGCCATCGCCACGGAAACGGTCTTCTCCTGGCCCGGAATCGGTATGCTCATGGTGAAGTCCATCGAGGCGAGAGACCTCCCTGTCGTGGAAGGGGGTGTTGTCGCGTTGGCGGCGATCTTCGTCATCGTGAACATCGTCGTGGACGTCTCGTACGCCTTCCTCGATCCGAGGCTGCGAATCAAGTGACCTGGTCCGGGCGAACGAGCGGCTTTGCGGGCGCCGTGGGAGAATAGGGCACGGCTGCGATGCGACAACGAACTCCCCGCCTGCCTGTCGGAGAATCCTGAAAAACCTCTTGCGGGGACTCCGCGTTAGGAGTAGAATCCGTAACAAGATTGAAAGCATGAATCCTTCTTAGGATTCATACGGGGAATGGTTGTCCATCAACGACAGAAGGAGGGCCCTGATGAAAAGTGAGATCAGTCGCCGCGATTTCTTGAAAGGCAGTGCTCTGGCGGGCGTGACTCTTGTGGCGCCAAGAATCTGGTCCGCCATGAAGTCGCCCAACGAGAAGCTCAACATCGCAGGCATCGGAGCCGGCGGGCAAGGCGGCAGCGACGTGAACAACGTCAGCAGCGAGAATATCGTTGCGCTGTGCGATGTGGACGAAAAGCGGGCGGGCGGAACCTTCAAAAAGTTCGCCGACGCTAAGAAGTACTTCGACTACCGCGAGATGCTCGAGAAAGAGGCGAAGAACATTGATGCGGTGACCATCGGCACGCCGGACCACCATCACGCTCCGGCTGCTGCCATGGCTATGAAGCTGGGCATTCACGTTTACTGCGAAAAGCCGCTGACCCATTCGGTGTACGAGGCCCGCGCGCTCCGGGAACTCGCCGCCAAGCACAAAGTGGCCACGCAGATGGGCAACCAGGGCACTTCGACCAATGGACTTCGCCGTGGTGTCGAGGTCATTCAGTCCGGAGCCATTGGCGCCGTCCGAGAAATCCACGTCTGGACAAACCGGCCCATCTGGCCGCAGGGCAATGAAGCCATCCTCCAGCACGTCGGAGTCAGAAACGCGATGCACGGCGGCGGTGCCGGGCCGCAGCCTCCGGAATCGCTGAAATGGGACCTCTGGCTCGGACCGGCTCCCTCGCGACTCTACGACCCGATTTATCTCCCGTTCAACTGGCGCGGCTGGTGGGACTACGGCACGGGTTCCCTCGGCGACATGGCCTGCCACACCTTGAACCTCGGTTACTGGGCGTTGAAGCTGGTCAATCCAACGAGTGTCGAGGCGGAGGTCTCCGAGCTGAACCCGGAGAGCTGCCCGCTGTGGTCCATCATCAAATACGAGTTCCCGCAGCGAGGCGATCTGCCGCCCTTGAACATGATCTGGTACGATAAGTTCAAGAAGCCCCCGCTGCAGCTTTTCGAGGGCGAAAGGATGTCCGATAGCGGCTTGATGATCGTCGGCGAGAAAGGGAAGCTTTACTCCAACGGCGACTATGGCGACAGTTGGATGTTGCTGCCGAAGAAGCAGTTCGAAGGGTTCAAGGGCCCTGACCCGTGGATTCCGAGGTCGCCCGGACATCACGCCGAATTCATCCGGGCCTGCAAAGGCGGGCCCCCCGCGATGTCCAACTTCGACTATTCCGGCCCGCTCACGGAGACAGTCGTCCTGGGCAATGTCGCCATGCGAAGACCCGGCAAAAAGCTGATGTGGGACGCGGAAAACCTCAAGGTCACCAACGACGACGAAGCGAACAAGTTCGTTCGCCGGGAGTATCGAGAGGGTTGGACTTTGTAAGCCCCGTATAAAGCTCCGATCCTCGCATGATCCCTGCAAGGCGCCTCCCCGCCTTGCAGGGATTCTTTTGCGCGGGCTACCCAAAGACAGCGGTTCTCTCTCTTGCTTGATGATTGCCTCACAAGGCCGAATCGGGCGCTTCCGCTATCAAAGGTAGCGACTCAGCCGGAAGCTTTGCCCCCACCTCGCGGCTTATCCCCCTGTGAGAATCCGGTAGAACGACTGGCGCAGACTTTCCTCTACCGTCTCGCTCCAGTCCATGGTAACGGATGCCGCTATGAAGGTGTCTCTCTCAGTCCAGCAGTCGCACAGCAAATCAGGAGTGCGGAACACGGTATAGCTGGCGCCTACACACAGGTCGGCGAGCTGAAGCGTCACGGAGTCGCCCGCATGAGCGATCCCAACAATCGTTGCGGGAGCCTGTGACAGGCGCAACTCCAGGAAGGCGTCGTCCAGATAACCATCGTTGTTAGAACCCTGGTATCTCTGGGCGTGAAAACCATAAGTGATGAAGCGCGCACCCTGCGGCAGAGGGACGGCGACCTCCTTCAGGGCCCAGGTGCTGTTCGAATAGAACCATCCGAGATCGTTTCGAACCAACTCGTTCGTGCCATCCGTCACGATGACCTCAATTCTTCCGCTATCCGTCTGGGTCTCCCACCCGGCCTGCCAGCCACCGAAATACACCTCCAGACAGCCTGCATCCAAACCGTCGGGAGCGAAGCCGGCGCCGATCAGGTCCACCGTCTGATACGTGTAACTTAGAGAGGTTCTGCCGCCCATCAGGTAGTTCGCACCGCCATGGGGCAAAGGGCCGGCTTCGCGAATCGCGCCATGGTCTGTGGTCCATCCGTCGAGGTTCGATTCAAAACCAGGATTGGACAAAAGATTCGTGTTCAGGGAAGCGGAACAGGCGTTCGGGAAGATGCCGTGAATGGCAGCGACGATGATTGCTGCAAAGGTTGGCTTGTGCATCGTGATTCCCCCTCCTTTCGGACTTTCTCAAGTGGCTTCTTCATGAATTCCTTAGCCGGTCGTATGGCGTCGCACCGCTTTCGCCCGGCGTCGGGGCTCCTGGGAACGGCTTTCGGTCGTCGCGTCGCCCTCGATAATCTCGTTGCGTCGGGGCATCCGAGCGCCCTGGCGGGCTGAAATATCTGCTGGGAGGACATTGTTTGCCATCGCAGCATCCACTCCATTATGCACGATCCCGGGGCCGTCAGTGTGGCCGTTTCGGACCGTGGGCCCTGAGAGCACACACCCCTTGTCGTCCGTGCCAGCGGACGCGACGCGGAGTCGTTATCGTTACGCTTCGCGCCCTCGAAGGAACGCGTCAGGCAAAGCACAAAAGAGAGAAGGCAGAAACTGCCTTCACAATCGGCGGAACCATAACGCGCGCCCCAGTCTTCACGCAACGACTGATCCTGAAAGCGAAAAGCGGGTCACTCCTTGGACAGAAGGTGATTTCTCCGGCGCCAGCGAGGCACGGGCCGGTGGAAGTGTGGATACGGGAGGTAACGTGTGCACTCGGAACGAAGCGACAGGAACCCCATTATTCGTGCAGACGGGGGCCGCTCGCCACTCCCTTGCGGGGACGACGCGGCGAGAAGCGCGTTCGCCGGACGGACGTGTCTGCTCACCCCCCTTCGCCCGTTCCCGACTTATTCGTTCTGCATGATGCGGTAAAACCGGACGGGCACCGTCGGCGGCCAGCCGATGGGGTCGAGCCAGATTGTCATCGCGCCGGCGGAGGGGACATTGTCGCCGGCAGTCTGCCAGTTCAGGAAGTCCGTCGAATAAAAGACGGTGTAGGTTTTCTCCGGGGCGCTCGACCACCGGAGTTGGGGTTCCTGGCTATCGGGCGCACGCGAAAGGGAGATAAACCAGTACTCGTAGGCGCCGAGGTCAACGGTCTG
>JAUYEE010000173.1 GCA_030691545.1 bacterium
CGAATGATCTCGCCGCGGCTTTTGAGGAACTGCTCGTATTTGTAAGGATCCTCGACAAAATCGGCAGCAAAGTAAATACCGTTGTAATAATGAGGTGAAAGGATGTCAAAGAGCTTGCCAGCCTGTTCAATGATACGCGGGTCCCAGTTGCGGTTGGCCGCTTGGTTGCCCTCGCCAGGGCCGGTATCGTAGCCGTAGCTTCCGGCAACGGAGAGTTTGAGGTCGGGGTATTTGGCCCGAATGGCGGGGCAGAACTTGTTGACGATGTCCAGGTAGGCGGAATACTCCATCATGAGCCATGGCTCGTTGTCGATCTCGATGGTCTTGAGATGATAGGGCGCTGGGTGACCGTTGGCCGCACGCATCTTGCCATACTCGGTAGTCGCGTCGCCCATGCAGTATTCCAGCCAGTCGAGGGCGTCCTCGACGCCGCGTGAGGTGTTGATCACAAGGATAGGTTCGGCCTTGACCTTCTCGCAGAACTGGATGAATTCGTCGGTGCCGAACTGATAGGTATCGCGGTCGCTCCATTGGTCGATGGGGTGTGGGAGGCGTTTGTCACGTGGACCGATGCCGTTCTGCCAGATGTATCGGTTGGCAAAGCTCCCGCCGGGCCAGCGGATGGAAGCGGGCTGGAGGTCGGCGACGGCTTTAAACAGGTCGGGGCGATAGCCGCCTGTGGCCAGGGCAGAGGTGGAGAACAGGGAGATTTGGTCGATATTGACCGGCCCCGAGGGCGACGAGCTGATCATCAACGTGGAGGCGTCCACAGTACGTCGCGAGGTGAACTCGACGGTGAACTTCTGCCACTGGGGTGTAAGTCCCGTGAAGGTCTTGGTGAACACCGGTGTGTCGGCATCGTAAAATGCCGCGAACACACTGCCGCTGCCGCGTGCGTAGAGCGAGAGCGTGTACTTCTCACTTTGCTTGAGGGCGATATTCCGCTGGCGGATGCCTGGCTCGGTTGCCGAATCGCCACCGACCTTGGCCGCAATGCGCACCGAGACGTCCGCGTTGAATGGATTGTCCCGGTCCACGGAAACTTCGTCGGCGGCGCCGACAAACTCCCAGTTCCGCGGGGTAGGCGCCGTGCCAGGTGCGGGGCCCCGACCCCGCCCGCCGCGTCCCGGCATGGCGGGGCGCAGTTCCAAGGTGCCGTTGAGAATCTGGTCGCCCCAGAGGCCGCCGTGGACGGAGTTGAAAATATGTTCGAGGAATTGACCGTAGATACCGGTACTGACCGTCTTCGTGGTTTGATCGGTATGAACGGTCAGGGCAAGAGGATCGGCCACGATCTTATACCCCAATAATGAAAGCATTTTCTCTGCATATCGCTTTCCAAACTCTCTGTTGCCTGCCGAATTGAAATGCAGACGGTCTTGTTTGCATGTGCAACCGGCAGAAGAAATGACATAGGAATTGGGAAGTGTCTTCGGCAGCTCTGCAATGATCTTGTTCATGCCCGCACAAACGCCTTGCTGATCGGCATTCACAGTTTCACCTGCCAGCAGCGGCACTTCCTCGGCCTTGAGATTCAAGTCCTTGACCAGATTGTCGTAAATCCCTTTCACCTTCTTCGACCATTCCTGGTCGTTGGGATTCGACTCTCCCTGATGCAGTAGAATTCCCTTGATAACGCCATCCTTCTGAGCCGTTTTGGCCATGTCGACAAGATACTGATAGGGGTTTCCGTCGTATTCCTTGATAAAATTGGTCATCCACGACTGAACCGTTGCAGCATATGTCTGGTAAGTATCTTTTTCGAATAGCTCAATCCTGCAGCCGGGGATCGAGACATTAATGACACCTACTCTGATTTTCCCCGGAAGGTTGGCAACCATGGTTCTGCCGAAATAGTCGGCAGGGCCAAGCCCCCCTGTGCCTCGGCACAACGGAGGGACGGCAGGGTACCAATGACCCTTCTTTCTGCCCTGGTTTGGAGCATCAAGAGCAGCTAGGACCTGAAAGCGTGCATCCACGGTTTGGTCTTGTTGCTCGATTCTCCCCGCTCCGTCCATGTTTGATTGTCCAAAGCAGAGAAAAATGTAGAAATTCGGATCTGGATCGGCAAAAGCGTTTGTAGTGAACGTGAGTAATGCTGCCAGTAAGAACAATGCCGGTTTCATTTTCATAACAATGGCCTCCAATAGTTGATTGATAGGAATGCGAGGATTTGTTTCGCCCACGCCTCTCCTTCCGGTGTCCGTCGCCACGCAGAATAGGCATCCAGGCTCTTGAGTGATTCGGCACTGGGCACCGGCCCCGTGTGCGGCGTCAGCACGCACGAAACAGCGAGATAAATACGAATTGTCAGTTTGGCTTCCGCGTTAGAGACTTCAACCATTTTGACGTCGGATTTGGGCGGTGTTGTCCTGTTTCAGGCAAAGATGAGATTTTGATGGGTTTCTTTGAGTTGTGATTCCACCCGCGGGGGGCATGTTAGAAACAGCGTCTTCTGTTTCCCCTGAAGAGTTTCTTCCTTTCTCCGGCGGCGTGCTTGCTCGATCTTCCAGAATCTCGCTTTGAGAAGCTCTGCCGCCTTTTTGCTCCGAGGATATCAGTGTTTGTCCGTGCAGGCAAGAAACGTCTTGACCGTCTGGCCAGTGCTCGGACACTTCGTGTGACGTAGGACAGGCAAGGACGGCGACAGTGTGGGGGAAAGCCAAGGCAGCGTGTCAGGAAAAAAACAGCCTGAACGGCAAGATTCCCCGCGTCAGACCCAGACGCGACTACCCGGACGGCCGTCTTCTGACAGACGTTGCAAACGCGGCTGTTCATGTCTACAGAAGAAAATCGCGCGTTTTGTCAACTGTACTCGACCCACCTGGTGAATTGGGCATATCGGGGATTCTGTTTGGTGGACAAGCGCCGGAGCGACCCTTGAAAGTCAGGGCTTCGGATAGAGGGGGAGTTGAGCATGATCTATGTTTTGCCCACGACCGGAGGTGCGGTCGAGTTCCCTATCGATTTCCGACCCCACCGTGGTCCACGCACTTTTCACGCCGTCGTTTTCAGCCAATCTGTCCCTTGCCTTCTTCCAAGCCGACGGTGCGTGGGTCGGTGAGATAACGATGATTGCGCGTCAGAAGTGCAAGACAAGGGCGGTGCAGCCCGCACCCGCGGCGGGTGTATCTGGTCGTCTTTCTGTGGGCGACGTGATGGGCAGGCTTAGTCCCAAGAGTTGATGTGACCGACTCTCTTAGGACCTGGCCTTTGTTCTTGTCGCGGGTAAGAAATCCCCGGACAAAAGTCCTTTGGTCGAGACGTGCAAGCGGAATCGTTCCCCTCAGGTCCATCCTCCAACTTCGCATCCCGATTTCTCGCCTATTCGTGTAGAATGTGCACCCCCGCGTGGCCGGGCCGAGAGGAAAGGAGGATAAGCCATGCGCAAGGTGCTAAAACGGTTTCTTTCCTATTTGCAGAAGGAACGGAATGCGACAGCAGCGACGCTCAAGGCGTATTCGGACGACATGGTGAAATTCATCGAGTTTCTCGAGAGTCGCCACGGAAGGGGAATGCTGCCGGGGGATGTCACAGAGGCGATGGTTCGAGAGTTTCTGACGTTCCTCGCCGAGAAGGGATACAAGAAGAGGAACTCGGCTTCTTCACGAGGGCGAAGGTTGTCGACCATCCGCTCGTTCTTCAAGTTTGCCTATCGGGTGGGGCTGATCCGGAACGACCCGGCGGTCATGATCTCGGCGTCGCGAGGGCGTGGAAGTGAGCCATCATTCCTGACGATCGAGGAATACAAAAGGCTTCTCCAGGTTATCGAGAAAAGGCGTTCCGAGTTCTTTCGCTTCCGTGATTACTCCATCGTCTCGATGATCCTCTCGACAGGAGCCCGGGTGAGCGAACTGACGAACGCCGACGTGGGTGACCTGTCCCTGAAGAACAAGACGGTCAAGCTGCACAGAAAGGGGGGAGAACAACAGACCCTCCCGCTGAGTGAGAGCCTCATGTCATCTCTGAGGAAGTACATGCGTGTCCGCAGACGCAGAACGAGGACTCGGGCGCTGTTCATCTCGACCCACGACACTCGCATGTCCACAAGCGCCGTCTGGAAGATGATCAAGACGTACTGCCGGAAGGCGAAGATCAGCAAGGACCGGATCGGTCCCCACATGCTCCGCCACACGTTTGCGACGACGCTCTTGACAAACGGCGAGAACCTCAGGACGATTCAGGTCTTGATGAATCACAAGAACATCGCGACGACATCGAGGTATCTCCACAGCCACAACACGGAACTCGCGAACGCCGTCAACAGGATCAGCCTGGAGTGACGCGATGTGACCGGAAAACCAGTAAACAAATCAGACAGAAGGCACGGCCGCGCGGGAAGAACAATTGGTAGATCTGGCGAGGATCGGCTTACTTCAGGCGAACGACCTTCTCGGTTCGACAGCCTGACAGATGCGTCACGCATCATCTCCTTGGAACAACCGGCGGTAAGAACCTGTATCCACAACCTCCCGATAGAAAGCAGAGTTCTCCGGTGAGCTACACGAAGACGGTCGCCGAAGGTTTTCTCCAAAGAAAGCCAAGCTGTTTTTCAACATCCCTCTTGCAATTTTGCATTCGGAGTGCATAATTGCGCCTGAAGAGAGGTACCCATATGTCAGAGAAATATATCACACGCACTTTGGAGACTGTGATTCGAAAGGCGGTCAAGGAGTTCCCCGCGGTCGTGCTGACGGGGCCACGCCAGTCCGGCAAGACGACGCTGCTCCAGCGCCTGTTCGCGGAGAAGTACCGTTATGTCTCCTTAGAACCACCCGATGTCAGGGCGGCAGCGTTCTCCGACCCACGCGGCTTTCTGCAAATGTATCGTCCTCCAGTAATTTTCGACGAGGTACAGTATGCGCCAGATCTGTTTCCCTACATCAAGGAGGCAGTGGACGCGGCGAGGGACAAGCCGGGTCAGTATCTGCTGACTGGTTCGCAAAATTTGCTCCTCATGGAGCGTGTCACGGAGTCGCTTGCCGGTCGCGCGGCGATGCTGAAGCTCCTGCCACTGGCCCGGCGAGAGGAAGAGGGACGTCCGCAAGCAGCTTTACCCTGGGAGGTCAAAGGGCGCGGGGTCGCACCCTCGTCCGTCACCCACCAAGAGTTGTGGAAACGTTTCTTACGCGGGAACTACCCTGAGCTCGTTGCACATCCGAAACGCGACCTCGTGCTCTGGCACTCAAGCTACGTACAAACCTATCTGGAGCGCGACGTGCGCACCCTTCGCAACGTGGGGGACCTCACTCAGTTTCAGAGTTTCTTGCGGGCTCTGGCCGCCCGCAGTGCACAGCTCCTCAACCTGTCCGAATTGGCAAGAGACCTTGGCGTGGCGGTCAACACGGCCAAAACCTGGCTCTCGGTGCTGGAGGCGACCTACCAAGTCATCGTCCTACGGCCGTACTTCGCCAATATAAGCAAGCGGCTTGTGAAAACGCCGAAGGTCTACTTCACAGACGTGGGAACGCTATGTTACCTGGTGGGGCTTCGTGACCCTGAGCACGCAGCTTCAGGCCCGATGGGAGGCGCGATCATGGAAACCGCGGTCCTTTCCGAGGTCTTTGCGACACTGACCCACAAGGGGCTCGAGCCCCAAGTCTACTTCTGGCGAACCTCGGCCGGGGCAGAGGTAGATTTCATAGTCGATAGTGAGAGGAAGCTTATTCCCATTGAAGTGAAGCTATCTGCCACAGTGCGGCAGGACATGGCCTCGGGTATCAAGGAGTTCCAAAGAGACCTTGGTGACCGTGCGGCCCCCGGCTATGTTGTCCACCCCGGAAACGTGCGCCTTCCGCTTGGGCCGAACGTCACCGCCCTGCCTATCACAGAGCTGTAGCCGCGCTCCGGATTTGAGACGAGGCCCCTTTCATGCTCCGAGACAGCATCGGGGCCTTCTGAGTCCCGGTAGACTTTGCAGCGGCCTGAAAGAAGTGGAGTGAGCAGATGTGAAGCGCGGGCCGGTATTCTCTCGGCAGCGGATCAAACAAACCCCTATGCACTTCAACAGGCCGAAGATGAACAATAAGTTTTGCATAGCTGACGATCCTGCGCTTCGGAAAGACAATGATCGTACCCTGAACGATCCGACAGATTGTAGACTGTACTCGACCCACCTGGAGTTTTCGGTTGAGGGCACCGCGGTTCAGACATGTCGAGGGGAGAGGCTCATTCAGACGGCGGGTGAGACGCGAAGCAGTGTTCTGAAACACTGGTCGAGAACTGCGGCGTTTTTGTCGGTTCTGGAACTGTGCAGAGTCTATCTGGCGGAACTATGAAAGGGTTTCGGAGAATGTGGCCGGAAAGATTCGAGCGGAGAGCTGGTAGCGCTGCTATCCAGGGACTTTCTTGCGCTGCCCACAAAGATAGCTCCAGCTTTTTCAAATAGGCATTTCAGCTCGGACGGAACCCAGGGCTTCTGTTCGAGTTCGGTATAGGCTTGATGTAGCTTGTCGTAGGAGTGCCGGGAAATTTTCTGACGATGAAAGACGAGAGCGCTGGCAATGGCGGCATAATAAACGACGATGGCGGCAGCCTGTTTGGCATTCGGGGGACGGCGGCTGACCAATTCCTTGAAGTAGTCTTTCAGTGTTCTGATGACATTCAAATCGGTTTTTGGACTCAGCAGGAGATAACCGATGGTCTGCCCGTAAGCGGAAAGCATCTCGTCACAGGGCCGCTTGAGGATGGCGGGGAGGGAATCGGACTTAGCGGGGTCGAGGGGAAGCTTTGCCCCGAGCATGTCCCGGAGTTCGTCCGCAGGGGTTCGCATATCGCCAAGGTTGTTTTCGCCATCGTTCTTCTCGAGACCGATGGCTAAAAGGCGGACGAGGCGTTTCGGGCTCACTCCGTATGTCGTTTCTTCTTTCATGTGGCGAACTTGTGTTTGTGCCCAGAGGCGTGGTCCCTTCCCACGGAGGTTCTCGCACCAAGCCTGCTGAAACTGCTGTCGCTTTACTCAGAGGCATCATGGCCCCTCACTAATACATACACTCGTTTCGTCACAATCTTCCGCCACTTTTTGAAAGAATTTTCATAAGGTAGGCGATCTCAGCATCCACCTCCGCGTCGGAATCCACAAACTGCCGGACGTGACACCGGAGCAGCGCCCGGAAAAGGCGCCTGACTCTCGTGACCATTTTGGATGCCTTGCCTTTTTCTGGTATGCAGTACTCCCGGCAAAGATGAGAAAGAGAGGGAGGTGGCGTGTTATCGAGGATGGGTTGCAGGACTCTGACGCGGAAAACCTCCCAGTGGGTGGCGTTGCCCGTTTCGCGACACTGTGCCGAGACTTCGGCGACTACCTGATCGAGCAGAGCCGAAGCCCAAACGTAGTCGAAGACCTCCACGGGTGTCGCATAGGGAACAGGGCCGGGGAGGTTTGCCCAGTCAATCCCTTCGAGGCTCACCAGGCCACCCTCTGGCATCCGCTGCTTTGATACCCTTGCGCGGTGTACGTTCGACACGTATCGGTCCAGGCACCTTATGAGAAACGTCCGGAAACGCCCTTTGGAGCGATCCGCCTGCTGAATGATCCCCTTGCCGAGGACGATTTCCTGAAAGAAACCCTGCGTTAGGTCCTTAGCCTCTTCGCTTTCGCAGCCCCTGCATCGGAGATAGCAAAAGACAGCCTTCCAGTACCTCTTGAGGAGCGCTGCCAGGGCCTCCTGCCCCTGCGGGTCATCACCTGCCCCCGCATTGAATATCTCAGTCCAGTGGGTGGTCTGGAAAATCCCTCCGCGGCTACGCTCCTTTGTCCCATCAACCTCCTTCGACATTGGCCTATTTCCCAGCTTGCGGAATCTCCTCCCCCTCCTCACCCTCCTTGGCAAGAAGAGACCTCACCTCAAAGAAATCAAACGATGCGTCAATTTCAGGAGTGGTTGGACGAGAGCCGTTGTTGGCAAAAACCCCGACCCGTCGAACGGAGCCGTCGCCCCATACAGTGCAACCCTGGAACACTCCGGTGAGGTCCCAAATCAAGGGTGTCATCGGGAGAAAGGTGTCACCGTCCAGGCTTGTATAACAAGTGTAGCGATTCCCTCGCTTGATGATGCGGAGCCAGACCTGCTCTCCCACCGGACTCGCACGAAAGTAAACATTGACGAGGTGCCCTCCCGTCTCAGCGCCGACGTTAAAAGAAGGCCTGCCGGTGGCGTGATTCCATCCATAAACTAACTTTAGCCAGTTGTCGTCGTCGTTGTAGCAAACCAGGCCCGCCTGATGGAAATAGGTCATGGGCTTGAAACCCAACAAGCAGGTCGTGAGTTGAAAATCTTGCCTGCTGCCTGATGGACAATCCACGAGGAACAGGTTTTCATAATCATCGGAGAGCAGGTCGCCATGCTGGGTCGTGATTGTGAGGCTCCCCTGGTTTCTCGATAACGAGAAGTGGGAGGGATCGGGCTTGAGTATGTCCCAATCGAGGCTCAGGCCCCCCTCAAAACCATCGTAAGCCAGCACCGCCCCGCTTTCAGCCGGGGGCAGCACAGCGAACACATCATCTACATTGCCTTTCGCCCAGACCGTCTCCGGGTGGTTCTCACCCTGAGTTTCGCCGCGTATTTTGTAGATTTCCCGGTTGATTGTCTCAGCCTCATCCAACTTGCCGACCTTTCGGAGCACGTAAGCCAGGGAGTTCATCGCCCAAAGCGTGTCCGGGTGCTCATCACCGTGAACGTGACGGCGAAGCTCGAGACCTTTTCTTTGGCAGGCTTCCGCCTCCCTCAACCTTCCTGCTGCGTCAAGGGACGAAGCGTATAGCCCCATGCAGAGGATCGTATCTCCATCCTCCTCTCCATACGCTTTCCGACGAATCTCAACGATTCGCCCGGCGATTTCCGCCGCCCCGTCGAAATCTCGCTTTGCGTCAAGCGTCACGGCCAGGTTCTTCATCGCGAGCAGCGTATACGGGTGGCTCTCGCCTAACACACGGCGGCGAGCATTCAGGAGCCGCCTGACGATTGCTTCGTGCTCGACCGCTTTACCTAAGCGAACCACGGTAAGCCACGTCCAAGCCATTGACTCAATGCTGTCCGGGTGCTCCTCCCCGAGCACCCTGATGTTTATCTCCATGGCGCGGCGAAAGTGCTTTTCGGCGGCCTCAAACCTGTCGAGAAACATGTATATCCTTCCCGCCGCCATCCGAGCCGCCGCCTCAAATTCCGGCTGATTAGCGTAAGTCGTCTCTACTTCTTCGGCAGCAAGGTCGAGAGCGGACTGTCCCGTCATGCCCAATCTGAAGGAGCGCTCAGCGATAGGCACCCGCAGAAACTCGTACGCAGCCCTGGTCTTGTCCACCTGTCTCTGAAGATTGTTGCGAGCGGCAACTGCTTTGTCCCGCTCGTTTGAAACGCGGAGGTAGGCAAAGACGGCCACTCCAACAAGTACTGTCAGGAACGAAGAAGCGACAGCTACACGAGCGCGATATTTCCTGATGCGCTTGCGGAGGAAATAGACGGTAGTGGGCCGCCGCGCAATCAGCGGTTCGCCCGTGAGGTAGTTTTGAACGTCCTGGGCGAGGATGCCGGCGTATGGATACTGTTCTTTCGGATTATGGGCGAGTGCCTTCAAAAGCACGGCTTCCAGCTCACGGTCAATGTCCCCGGCGATCTCGCGGGGGCGCCTGACATCCTCCTCCGCAATCCGACGAAGAACCTCGTAGCGTGTCCCCGATAAGTCATGCGGCGATTCGCCCGTCAACAGGCCAAACAAAATCACCCCGAGACTGTAGACATCTGTCCGCGTGTCAATCTCGTGCAATTTCCCAGCCGTTTGTTCCGGCGACATATACGCGGGCGTCCCCGTCGGCTCGCCTTCCATTGATACTTTCAGTCCCGGCTCCCGTCCGGCGAAGGCCTTGGCCAGTCCGAAGTCCAGGATGTGCGGCTGCCCACCATGGGACACGAGAATGTTGGATGGTTTCAGGTCGCGGTGGATGACCCCTCGCTCGTGGGCATGCTGGACCGCCTGACACACCGTCCGCATCAGCTCTAAGATTTGCCTTTGCGTCAAGCAATGCTCTTCAACGTACTTGTCAAGCGGCGCCCCCTCGATCAACTCCATGGCATAGTAATAGACGCCGTGGTGGATTCCGCTGTCGAAAATCTGGGCGATATTGGGATGCTGAAGGCGGGCGGTCAATTCTACCTCCCGCTCGAACCGAGCCTGCTCCTTGTCCGAACCCAGCGCCCCCCTCCCTAACAGCTTCAAGGCAACGTCGCGGTACGTGCTCAACTGCACGGCACGCCAGACTGTCCCCATTCCTCCGTGGCCGAGGTGATCGGTGATGTCATAACCGTCAATTTCCGGCAGAGTGGTGGGCCATTCCGGGCCTTCCCCAGCCCCGGGTTCTGTAATGGGAGGCATCTGGCTATCGTCTTGAGGCTCCGTCATGGCGAACTCCCCCGGTCATGAGATGCATAACGAGCACATTTATCCGCTGGACGGTTCTTAATGAGTTTACTCCGCTGACGTTGCACGTCAAGCACAAAATCCTTGAGGGTGCGGCTGTGTACCGCCGGCATCTTGCCGGCTGTCTCGGGGGCATCTTGCCCCCGCTTCGACCGCGCCAACGTGGAACATGCCGCCACGTTAGTGGCCATGTGAGGGCGAGACGCCCTCACGACAGCCGCCGGGACGGCAGCGTTACCCCTCGGACCCCCTGGACGACCTGCGGACCTTTTTCGCCGTTTCTCGAGGCTGCTTCCGGCGTGAGGAGGAGGAGACACAGATCTGTCCGCCATCCCTACGAAAATTTTTTTCAGAAAGCGCGGAAGATTGCCAACTTTTCCGTGTATGTACTAATGAAGGGAGAAACCATCAACAAGGAGGGAGAAGAGATGAGAAGCACACTTCCTATGGCAATCCTCGCTTTCGCAGTCTCCCTTTCTCACGCCGCTTGTGCGGGAACGTGGTGCGTGAACGGCTCGGCTTCAGAGTTCGGCGATGGCACTTCGCCGGACAAACCTTTGGAGACAATTCAGGACCCGCTGAAAATCCGCGCGAGCCGCGGGTGATGGTTCAGGCCCCGGCGCCCCGGCTTCCTCGGCCAAAGGAGGTGATGATTCGGCTTAACTGGCGCGGCAAAAAGAGGCGACGCGGCGTTGGCGCCGCCGGGCCGCTACCCGGCCAAAGACAATAGCCCGGGCAGCGGGGGCGGCACGAAGTCAACGTAACAGAATCGAACAAACCAAACAAATTAGTGAAAAAAGGAGAAACGACCATGAAAAGGAAGACAATCATCGGTTTATCAGCGCTCGCCGGAGTCGCAATCGCAGTGTTTGCAGCTCCCTGGCGCACGTCTGCTGTCGGTCCCCAGAGCTCCTGTTTCAGGGTGCCCCGTTACGACACGACAGGAGTCTGGACCTTCCGACGGGTTGCAGACGGAATGCTCAGTTATCAGGTCATATCCCCGGAGGTGAACGGCAGGTCAACTTCCATCATCGGGATTCCCAACATGGATCCCACCTTTTTCGGTATGTTCCCGGACGTCACCACGATGACCGATTACGTCGGACACCGGGTTAGGACGGGACCCAATTCCTGGGACGCCACGTGGATAGAGTACGGATGCGCCGCCCCCGACCAGCCGGGGCTGTACGGCGAGGTCGTATGGATTGGGATCATGAGAGCAGCATAGTCATGCACCGACCATGGCAACGCCCTGCATGACGCCGTCATCTTCGAGCTCTACACCGGAGACCAGGATACTAACATGGATGGCTTCCCGGATGCCGGCCAGGTACCGATTCTCTCTGCACCGTTCGACATCACGTCGTACCGCCTCCCTATGCTTCCGCTGCCTTAGGGCACCCGCTTCGTGACGACTATTGCGGCATAGCGTGAGGGCGAAAGGATGCACGCGGCCGCAGGCGCAGTGTTTGCGGGCGCGGCCGGATTCTTCCGGGGATGAATCCGGCCGCGCCAGCGCGCATCACTCGATGGCGATTTTGTGCAGCGATACCGTTGCAGCCCCCAGTGAGGGTCACGACCGAAGCGATGGACCTCGCCGCCGCACCGAGGAGACTGAACATCAGGACTCGTATTGGACATAGGAACCTACTTTCAAGCAGGGGTGTGAGGTTCTAGTAATACAATGATTGCCACAACCTCTTGTCTCGGAAGCAGTTCGCAGATCATCAACCCAACGTTGATGCGATAGAACTCTCACAATCAAGGAGGGCAGAAACATGAGAAAGGTTCTTACGCTCGCAGGCATTGTCTTCATAACTTCCGTCTATCAGGGAGGATGGGGCGCAACGTGGTACGTGAACGGCTCGGCGCCCGAGTTTGGGGACGGAAGTTCGCCGGAAAAACCTCTGGAAACGATTCAGGAGGGGATAGACGGCGCGTCCGATGGAGACACAGTCATCGTCGCCGAAGGCACCTATGTCGAGAACGTTCAGTTCAAAGGCAAAAACATCGTCCTGCGCAGCACGGACCCGAGCGACCCAACGGTCGTGGAAAACACAACCATTGACGGCGGCGATGCTGGTCCGGTTGTAACCTTTGCGGGAACAGAAGATGAGACGTGTACCCTTTCGGGGTTCACCATTCGAAATGGAAATGCCGAGATTGGCGCGGGAATCTGCGGAGGCACGTGGGAGAGCCGAACTCACGCCACGATTGAGAACAACGTTATCACCGTCAATTTGGCCGAGTGTGGTGGCGGATTGGCCTACTGCGATGGCCTGATCCGGAATAACACCATAGCCGACAACCACGCTTCCGCCTCGGGTGGCGGTCTGATGTGGTGCGACGGCATCATCGAGAAAAACGACATCGCCCGAAACTCTGCAAAGTGGGGTGGAGGACTCTCCACTTGCGGCGGCACAATCCAGAACAATACGGTCAGCTACAACGAGGCGTTGGGAGCCTTTCCCGAGGGCTTCGGTGGCGGACTGTATCGCTGCGACGGGATTATCCAGAACAATGTCATCAGCCGAAACTATGCCGGTCGTTACGGCGGAGGGCTGGTGTCCTCCCACGGAACCATCAGGAACAACACCATCGTTGCGAACTCGTCCAGCTGGGCAGGCGGGGTGGGTTTCTGCACCGCGGTCATCCAAAACTGCATTTTCTGGGGAAACACAGCCCCGAGCGGCTTCCCCCAGGCTTATTTTTCGCGCATACCGCTGCACTCCTGCATCCAGGACTGGACCGGAGGAGGCGACGGAAACACTAACCAGAATCCGCAATTCGTGGATTTCGGTGGCGGAAACTATCGCCTTTCCGAAAATTCGCCTTGCATTGGCTCAGGCGCCAATCAGGACTGGATGTGGGATGCGGCTGACCCCGACGGAAACCCTCGGATCATCGGCGCCAAAGTGGATATGGGAGCGTACGAGTACAACACGCTCACGGATACGAGCCCACCTTATGTTTCAGGCCGAGACCCCGCTCCCGGCGCCACTCGCGTGCTCCTCGGCGCTAACATCGTTTTGCACGTGAAGGACCATGGCAGCGGCGTGGACGAAACGAGAATCCTTATCAGAGTGAAGGGCTTGGGCGTGACTCCGACGATAACGGGGACGCCAGCGGATTACACGGTGAGCTACGACCCTCCCTCAGACTTCTCTTACAGCGAAGAAGTGTTCGTGACCGTGAATGCCGCAGACTTGACATCCCCCGCGAACGTGATGCAGCGGCTGACCTACAGCTTCACAACAATCAGCGAGTCCTCTCCGGTGGCGATGTGGTACGTGGATGGCTCCGTATCTACTTCTGGGGACGGAACCTCATGGGAGACTGCTTTCAAGACAATCCAGGACGGGATAGACGCGGCGAACGATGGCGACACCGTGGTCGTGGCCAGAGGAACGTATGTCGAGAACGTCATGTTCGAAGGGAAAAACATCACCCTTCGCAGCAGCAATCCTCTCGACCCCAACGTCGTCGCCAGGACCGTCATTGACGGGAATCAAGCAGGCCCCGTGGTCACTTTCGCGGGAACCGAAGGGGAGATGTGCATGCTATCCGGATTCACCATTCGCAACGGCAAAGCCGACGACGGCGGTGGTGTCTGCGGAGGGACGTGGGGGAATCGGACACATGCGACCATCGAAAACAACGTCATCACGGCGAACAAGGCTGCCAATCGCGGGGGCGGAGTTGCTTTCTGCGACGGTCTGATCCGGTACAGCACCATCTCGGGCAACTCCGCGACCGGCATGTGCCCCCAATCGGGAGGCAATGAATGCGGCCTCGGCGGCGGCATAGCCTTCTGCGACGGGGTTATCGAGAATAATGCGATCACCGGCAACTACAGCGCTTTCTGGGGAGGGGGGATTGCTGTGTGTGCAGGCATCATCCAGAACAACGAGGTTTTACAGAACACAACTCCGTGGGGGACGGGGCCCTACGTAGGGCCGGCGATTGTGGGTTGTCACGCGATGATCAGGAACAACCTCATCCCCCGAAACTCGGGAAACGATCCCGCCGTGGCTGGTTGCGAGGGCCCAATGTGGAACAATACCGTCGCTGCGAACTCGTCCCTGTATGGTGGCGCTCTCGCGTGGTGCCACGGGGACATCCGCAACGTCATCGTCTGGGGCAACACGTCGGGGGACCCGACCGCCACACACATTTACGTTTCCAGTCAGCCTTCCTACTCCTGCATTCAGAGCGGGCCCTTGGGCCCAGGAAGCATCTCTACCGACCCCAAGTTTCTTGATGCCGGCGCAGGCAACTATCACCTCTCGGAAGGCTCGCCCTGCATTGACAAAGGTGAGAACGAGGACTGGATGGTGGACGCGAAGGCACTTAACGGCAGCCCCCGAATCATAGACTTCGACAACGATGGGAGGGCCAGGGTGGACATGGGGGCCTACGAGGCGCGCGAGTACGTCCCTCCAGTGCTTACTCTGAACGGCGACCTGTCTATCATTCTCGAATGCGGAGCTCCTTACATCGAGCCGGGCTACAGCGCCACCGACAACTACGATGGAGACATTACGGATAGGGTGGTAGTAACGGGATGGGGCGATCCCACTTCTCCCGGCACCCAGGCGCTGAAGTATAATGTGAAGGATTCCAGTGGGAACCCCGCCCCGGAGAAAGTCAGGATTGTGGAGGTGAGGGACACGACGCCTCCGGTGATCACCTTGCTCGGAGATAACCCCATGACCATCCAGGTGGGGACGCCCTACGTCGAGCCGGGATACACCGCGACCGACACTTGCGATGGCGACGTCACCGCCCTTGTGGTCGTGTCAGGATCGGTGGATTCCAATGCTGTCGGGACCTATATCCTCCGCTACAATGGCATCGATTGGAGCGTGAATCCCGCCCAGGTGACCAGGACAGTCAACGTAGTGGAGGGGCCCCCCTTCAGAGTTGTGGAAATTGTGCAACCCACGCCTGGGGGGGGGATCCGGCTCACCTGGAACAGCTGCCCCGGCGTCACTTACACCGTTTGGTCGTGTTCCGACCTCGTGAACGGCCCATGGACTGAGGAGGCAACGGTTCTGGCCGACGCGGAGTCGGCCACCTGGACCGATCCTACGCCCGCTGGACCCATTAAGTTCTACGATGTCGAGCTCAAGTGAGTGCAATCTGAAACGGAGTCCAAACAAGCTCGAATACTGTAGGAGACTGAGTCTTGCTTACGCGATCCCGTAGCAACTCCAGAGGTCCGCCCGAACACGCGCCCGCTCCTGGCGACACCCGATAGTAGCTCAATGCTTGCTCTGCTGTTGGGGAAATGTGGCGCCGGCGAGCTGGCAAGTTCAACACAGAAAGCGCACTCTGCCAAAACGGGCAAGAGAGTTCCGGTGTGCCCTGCATCGAACAAGCTACGCGCCGCAAAGAAGGTAAGGTGGTTTCCCGATTTGAAGAGCAGGCGTTGTTGATAATCGTGCGGCGCGCTATGATCGCGACAACTTGAACGAGTGTTCCCATTGTTGAATCAAACAGGTCACCGGAGAAGGGGGCAAGATGATAGTCAGAGCTGTTCCCTCGGTCACAGCAGCCTTTCTGGTTCTTTCAGTCTCGTCAAGCTTATCTGCTTCCGACTGGTATGTTGACATTTCAGTCACGCACTCTGGGGACGGCACTTCGTGGGAAAGCGCCTTCAAGAAGATTCAGGCTGGCATAGATGCGGCGTCGGACGGAGATACCGCGGTCGTCGCCGAGGGCACTTATGCCGAGAACATCTGGTTCAACGGCAAAAACATTGTTCTCACCAGCACCAACCCCCTCGACGCTGGGGTTGTTGCCGCGACCGCCATTCGTCGGTTCGGACTGGCACCGGTCGTGAGCTTCTCCGGGAGCGAGGATGAGACCTGCGTGCTGGAAGGGTTCACGATTCGCCATGGCTTTGCTGACAACGGGGGCGGCATCTGCGGCGGAACTTCGGGTCAGCGCACCCATGCGACAATCCGCAACAATGTGATCCGCGACAACGCAGCGACCAAGGAATGGCCCCACGGTCATGGCGGCGGCATCGCTTTCTGCGATGGGCTTATCGAGCACAACAGAGTCATCCGAAATTCGGCTCGCCGCGGCGGGGGACTCTACGAGTGCGGCGGAACGATTCGCAACAACGTCATTGTTGGCAATTCGGCAGAGATAGACGGTGGCGGGCTTCTTTCGTGCCACGGCGCCATCGAGAACAACACCATTCTCAGAAACAACGGTCAGCTTGCTGGCGGACTTTCTTACTGCGACGGCGCGATCCGCAACTGCATCGTCTGGGGAAACGCAGGTACCAGCCAGCTATCCAGTTGCAGCGATCCCACCTATTCGTGCATCGGCCTCTGGACCGGCGGCGGTGTAGGGAATATTTCGCTCCATCCGTACTTTGTGGACGCTGCCCAAAGCGACTTCCACCTGAAAAGCTGGTCTCCATGCATAGATGCCGGCGACCCGGCGTCTCCCTTCTCGAAGGAACCGGAGCCAAATGGAGACCGGATCAACATGGGGTCCTATGGCAACACGCCTGAAGCCGCTTCGGCTTCGCCGGATATTGATAAAGATGGTCTGCCGGATGACTGGGAGTTGGAGTTCTTAGGAAATCTTGGGCAAGGAGGAACGGGTGACCCGGATGGGGACTGCGTGTCAAACTTTGAGGAGTATCGTCGAGGTCTCGACCCTGCCAGCCGCCTCGTGACCTGGCACGTGGACGCATCAGCGGCGACGTCCGACGACGGGACTTCATGGGAGACGGCGTTCCACACAATACAAGAAGGGCTTGACGCGGCTGACGATGGCGACACGGTCCTCGTCAGCCCAGGGACATACGTCGAGAACATCGAGTTCAGCGGCGAGGACGTAATCCTTCGAAGCTCCGACCCAGATGCCCCGTCAGTTGTCGAAAGTACGGTCATTGATGGCGGCATGTCGGGCTCCGTTGTCGGTTTCGTTGGAACGGAGAGTGAATCGTGCGTGCTGACTGGATTCACGATTCGCAACGGCAGTGCCCTGTGTGGCGGCGGAATTCGAGGCGACGGAACCCAAGCGACGGTCCGAAACAACAGGGTCCTCGCCAATTCAGCGGAGTGGTTTGGCGGCGGTGTGTACGGCTGCGACGGGAGGATCGACGGCAATACGATCTCGGACAACTACGCTTTCGAGGGCGGCGGGCTGTGCGACTGCCACGGCTTGATCCGCAAGAACGTGATTCAGGGCAACTCCGCCGATGAACTCGGGGGCGGCTTGTATGGTTGTAGCGGCACAATCGAGCGCAACGAAATCACCGACAATTCTGCCCGCGATGGAGGGGGATTGTCTTACTGCGACGGCGCTATCCTGCGCAACTCAATCAAAAGCAACCTTGCCGAACAATCTGGCGGGGGCCTGGCCTTCTGCGGCGGGGTGGTCCAGAACAACATCGTGGCTGGAAACTCGGCCGATCAAGGCGGCGGACTGTATTACTGCGATGGCACGATTGAGAACGACACAATCGTCTACAACTTGGCTCCGGAGGGCAGCGGGCTGTCCGACTGCACCGGCACGATCCTCAACTGCATCATCTGGGGGAACCAAGGAGGCGACCAGGTAGCAGAGTCCAGCCTTCCGACGTATTGCAGCATCGAAAATTGGGCTGGAGGTGGCGAGGGGAATGTCGCGTATTACGCCTATTTCGTGGATCCCGCCTACGGCGACTATCATCTTCTCAGTTGGTCTGCGTGCATAGATGCTGGCGATCCCACCTCGCCCTTTTTTAACGAACCCGAGCCCAACGGAGGTCGCATTGACCTTGGGGCGTATGGAAACACGTCCGAGGCGACCTCCAGGTCTCCAGACAGCGACGCCGATGGACTCCCTGACGACTGGGAGATCGAGTTTTTCGGAGACCTCGCGCAGAGACCGGACGGCGACCCCGATGGAGACCTCATCCCCAACATTGATGAATACCGCCGGGGCCTGAGTCCAAGAGCCTGGTACGTTGACGCCCAGGTAATATCCTCAGGTGATGGGAAATCGTGGGAGACAGCATTCAAAACGATCCAGGAGGGAGTAGATGCCGCATCGGATGGTGAAACTGTCATCGTTGCCGAAGGAGCGTGTGTCGAGAACATCCAGTTCGAAGGCAAGAACATCGTCCTGCGCAGCACGAACCCTCTTGACCCAGACGTCGTCGCCGCCACCGTCATTGACGGCGATCAGGCGGGGTCCGTCGTAACCTTCGCTGGCACGGAAGATGAGACGTGCGCCCTTTCCGGCTTCACGATTCGGAATGGGCGGGCGTCGGAAGGCGCCGGAATTGACGGCAGTGGCGCTCATGGAACCATCTCGAACAATGTCATCACGGCAAGTGTCGCTGAGCGGTCTGGCGGCGGGGTGGCCTACTGCGACGGCGCGATCCAGAACAACGTAATCGCTAGCAATTCCGCCGAGCGCGGTGGCGGACTTTATCAGTGCAACGGCACTATCGAGAACAACACAATCGCCTACAACGTTGCTCCGGAGGGCAGCGGATTGTGCGACTGCACCGGTACGATCCTCAACTGCATCATGTGGGGAAACCGAGGAGGCGACCAAACCGCCCGATGCAGCGTTCCCAGCTACTCCTGTATCCAGAGCTGGAGCGGGGGCGGCACAGGCAACGTGGCACTTTACCCTTATTTCGTCAGAACGGCTCGCCGCAGTTACCGCTTGGAAAGCTGCTCTCCCTGCATAGATGCAGGCGATCCGGCCTTTTCTTACTCCAATGAGCCTCAGCCCAATGGTGGTCGCATAGACATGGGCGCATACGGCAATACCCCAGAGGCGACCTCAGCTTCACCAGACACCGATGCAGACCTCCTTCCCGATGACTGGGAAATGGCATTCTTCGGCGAACTTGCTCAGGGGGCGGAGGACAACCCTGACGGCGATTTCCTTTCGATCCTTAGGGAATACCGTCGCGGGTCAGACCCCAACTTGCCCCTTGTGCTCTGGTACGTGGACGCCTCGGTCACGGCTTCCGGAGACGGGACTTCATGGGAGACGGCCTTCAAGACGATTCAGGAGGGGATAGACGCGGCGTCGGATGACGGCACTGTCATCGTCGCCGAAGGAACTTACCGTGAGAACGTTCGTTTCCGCCGGGCTATCCCGAAGGGGCAGACCATCTTCTATGAGGGCTTCGATACGTACACGAATCTGTACACGAATGTTGATGTGGCAGACGCCGGGTGGACAGTGGTCAACGTGTCCGGCGAACCTCAGGTAGCGTGGCGCCTGTGGAGCACGACGGGGCAGCCTCTGGGGGAACAGGCCCCGAACATCGAAGGCATGACCGGCAACTACATGATCAGCGATAGCGATTTGTCCAGCACAGCGATTACGGATGAAGAACTCATCACACCAGAAATAGACTGCACGGACTGGGTGCGGGTGAGGCTGCATTTCAATAAGAACTATCGCATTTTTGACGACATGGATCATCTCCAGGTCGCAGAGGTGGACGTCAGGGCGTACGATGAGGACATCGGGACCTGGGGCGATTGGGTCAACCTTCTGCGGCTCGACATGACCATCCTGCCCCCTTGGACCGACCCGGCCATTGACAGCCGCCCGGAAGCCCTCGACCTCTCCGCCTACGACGGAAAGAAAATCCAGATTCGCTGGCACTTTTACGAGGCTGTCTATGATTACTGGTTCGCCATTGACGAGATTACGGTTTCCGGCGACCCGGCGGGTACCCTACCCCTGAGGCACACCAACGATCCATCGAGCGATACGAACAAGATAACCCTGAGGAGCAAAGACCCTTCCAACCCAGTGACTGTCGCAAACACAACCATTGACGGAGGCGGGTCCGGCGCTGTCGTGACCTTCGAGATAAGACAGAAGGACGCCTGCGTCCTTTCTGGCTTCACGATTCGCAACGGCACAGTCGGAATCAGCGGCGCCGGGACTGACCCGACGATCCAGAACAACGTAATCACGGGAAACTCCGGGAGCGGACTAACTTCTTGCAACGGCACGATCCAGAACAACACGATTTGTGATAACACGGGCGGCGGGCTAGCTCACTGCAACGGCACGATCCAGAACAACACCATAAGGGGCAACTCGGGCGGCTGGGGCGGCGGGCTGTGTTGGTGCAAGGGCAAAATCATAAACTGCATCATCTGGGGGAATGGCGCCGGCCCGCTTCAAGAATGCAGCCTGCCGACTTATTCCTGCATTGAAGGGTGGACAGGGGGAGGCGAGGGAAACATCGCCCTTGACCCGGATTTTGTATGCCCGCAGGTCGGGGACTTCCATCTTATGGCCCTGTCTCCCTGCATAGATGCAGGCGATCCGGCCTCCGACTTCTCCAATGAGCCTGAGCCCAACGGCCGGAGGATTAACATGGGAGCCTACGGCAACACTCCGGAAGCCACGTGCTCATCCTCAGACACGGATTCGGACAGGCTTGGCGACGAGTGGGAGATTCGCTGGTTTGGCGACCTCCGATACGACGGCACGGCAGATCCCGATGGAGACCGCATCCTCAACGCCACGGAGTTCCGCTACGGCTGGAATCCCTCTGTCGCCTCGGAAACCCTTGATTTCAATGTCGCCACGGGAATGGGTTATCAGACCGTTCAGTGCGCTATCTGGGAATCCGACGGAGGTACAATCGTAGTTTATCCGGGTATCTACAAAGAGAACGTCAACATCGCGGGCAAGAACATCATTCTGAGAACCGCGGACCCATCGGATAATCCCCTGGGCGCTCAGACGATCATAGACGGCGAAAACGGGGGAGCTGTCATAACGCTTTCCGGCGAAGAGGACGACAGGTGTGTTATCTCCGGCTTCATTATCCGCGGCGGGAGCGTCGGAATCGTCGGCGGGACGGCAGAAACCCACACGCACGCCACGATCCGAAACAATGTGATCGGCGGGAACAAGGGGAGCGGCGTGAGGTTCTGCGATGGCGCGATCGAAAACAACACGATTGTTGGCAACGGGTCGGGCGGCGCCGGGGCGGGATTGGATAACTGCAAGGGCACAATAGTCAACTGCGTCATCTGGGGCAACGGAAGCGCCAGCCAGCTTGTGGACTGCAGCGTGCCAGGATATTCCTGCATTGAAGGCTGGTCGGGAGAGGGCGAGGGAAACATCGCCGATGATCCGAGGTTTGTTGATGCGGACAGTGCCGATTTCCGGCTCTCGCCATTTTCGCCCTGCATAGACGCGGGCAAGAACCTCTGGTCCTGGGGCATGGAGGGTACGGACATTGTCGGCAGGCGCAGGCTGACGTACGGCGGCAAGAGCTTCAACATGGACCTGGGGGCCTATGAGTACCACATCAACCAACTGGCACCTGACGCCGGTGCCGACCGGGCGACCCTGACCTGGAGCTCCTGGATCGAATGTACCTACTCGATATTCTACTCCGACGATCTCATGACTTGGCATCTCGCAGCCGACAATCTCCCGTCGGCAGGTGTCCTGACCACCTCCTGGACCGACGACGGCTCGAGGACAGGGATTCCACCCTCGCTCGTCCGTATCCGCTTCTACCGTGTGCTCGAGAACCCGCAATAGCACAAGCAGAGGCTGACGCATGAAATGCCAAGCCGGAAGCATTGGGCATATAGCAGAGCCCTTTCGGCAGGCTTATCCTGAAGATGGTCAGCGAAGAGAGGGCGTCCAGAGGGACCGCATGACGAATGCCGTTAGGGCTGCAGTTCCATTGAAGGCCGAGGGAACAGCCTGGACATGTTCCCCGGGGGATAGCACTGTGAAACGCATGTCAGTGACAACCAAGCCGCACAGGACAGAGGAGCGCCACGGAATCGCATTGTTGCTGACGCTGGGGATTCTTCTTCTCTTGACCTTATTGGCTTTGAGTTTCACTTCGAGTCAACTGACGGAGAACGAGGCAGCTAAGAACTTCCACTATTCAGCGAAAGCGGAGGAAATCGCTCTTGGCGGCTTGGAAACGGCTATCGGCGTCCTGGCGGAAGACAGCCGCAACAATTCCTGCGACCACCTGTTCGAGCGATGGGCGATTTATTATCAGGGAAACGACGGCTTCGCCGGGCATGATTCCGACGATGCTGACCTCTCCGATTACGACGAAATAGAGTACGGTGTGGATGAAGGGCATGACATCCTCGATTTCTCGACTCGACGCGATCCCTGGAAAGCCCCACTGCCTGATTCCCGCTGGATCAAGGTCGTCGCCACAGACCCGGCGACCGGAAGCAAGCGCGTCGTCGGGAGATACGTCGTCTGCATCGAGGACGAAAGCGCCAAGGTCAATATCAACACCGCCGGGAATCCCGACCGCGAACTTCTTCGGGAGATAGCTGGGCATCGAAGGCTCCGCAGTATCTCCTGGAAACATTGCCAGAACATGGGAGTTACGACCGCCGAGGCGGACCTTGCAGCCATTCTGGACTACCGAAATGTCTATAGGGACCACGGTCTGCGAGTCCTCTTCGCGACAGTGTTCGATGATCTCGGCATAAACGACTATCCCTACAACGTGGACAGCCGGACGGCCCTCGACATTGTCGCCTATCGGTACGGCTGGAGAAGGGGGATGCGAGGTGGCGCCTCGGCGGACGGTCTCCCCGGGAGCGAGGATGACGACAACATGACAACGCAACTGCCGGAGTGCTTCCGGCAAGACAAGAATGGGATCGATGATGACGGCGACGGGATGATAGACGAACCGGGTGAGGAAGCCGATGAGCCCGGCGAGTTCGACCCCTACGATCCTTTGGAGGCAAGGGCGCCGGGACAGCTTTTTATGAGCGAGAGTCACCGACCGGGAGAAACCGGCGTCATGGGGAATGACACACCGTACTTGACAGTGTCCCACGTCAGGATGGCGGAAAGCATGTGGGGGGCGGGCAAGCACTCGATCGGGGACAGGGACTACGAGGCGCCGTATCCGAAGGACAGGCTGTACCTCTGCCTTCTGCCGTACATCACGGTGTATTCGCAGGACCTGAATCGTTTCAGCAGCGAGGATCTGGGCGACGCTCACGTGGGGAGCCGTGTCACCTGGATGCAACGAGAGAACATCGGCGACTGGCTGAACAGCCCATCGAAGATCGAGGATTTCCTGAAACGTATCCGTTTTTCGTATCCGATGAATCAAACGCTCGGGCTCCAGCAGATCGCCGTGAATCTCTACGATTTCATAGACCGCGATTGGTTTCCCACAACGTACAGAGGCGTCGTGGGGATCGAACCGAGTGCCTATCTCAACGAGTTGGAGGCCGATCCTCCGGACCTTCCAGGAACCGTCGCGGGGCTGAATCCGGAGGAGATCGTCGAGGATTACGGGGAATACATCGAACTCTGGAATCCCTACGATGTGGCAATGGACGTCGCGGACTACTACGTCACCATAGATGAATCCGGCAACACCCGGCGAACCGGCGCGATGGCCGTGGCCTCGCCAGTCATTCCGCCTCGGACCTTTTTCGTCATCGGCGACACGCTTGGCGAGGTGAGACGAACCGAGGGCATGGACGAGGTGACGCTTCCACCCTATCCCCTTGGTTGCCAGGCGTATGGGCCTCTCAACCTCGACCCGCCTTTCGTTGACATCTATCTTGAAATCGATGTGCCAGGACGGGGCAGAATCCCTGTTGAGACGCACTATCCGGTTCCCTTCGCTCCTCCGGAACACCACACCCTTCAAAAGGATGATCCTCGTGTGCCCTGGGGCTGGGATCATGGCCCGCCGACGCCCGGCCGCATGAACGCCACGGTGACCGTCAGCGAAAAGGATGCCTATTCCTCCTTTTACGCCCCAGGCATCCGAACCTGGATGCGCGACCCTTCTTTCAAGCCAGGCGAGGCCGATTTCCTCGAGCATGCAGGCGGCCTTGCCTCCCTCGGAGAGCTTGGGATGGTCCATCGATCGGAGCCGTGGCAAACCCTGAACTTCACCGGTATGCCCCAATATGGAACCCTTGATGATGTCCGATTGCTGGACCTACTGAGCCTCCCTTGTCGCTATCGGTGCAGAGGGGATCTGGCGAGGCTTCGGGAGTATGTCCCGGGGCGAATCAACATCAACACGGCTTCCCCGGAAGTCCTGTTGGGATTGAACTGGGAACCGGTGATCGAGGAGATGAAATCCCATTATTGGCTGGGCGTTGGGTTAGACTTCCGGTACAAGCTCATCCAGCACATCATCGGACGCAGGAGTGGCGGGAGAGGACGGACAAACCCCTCGCCCTATCGCAACCTGGCGGAAGTGGCCTGTGACCTCGCGCAACTCATCCATAGATACTACCCAGAGGCGCCGCAGGCCGCCAAGGAAGCCTTCATGCGGCACAATGCCTACCTTATCACGACAAAATCGAGCATTTTCAAAGTGACCGTTCTCGCCGAGGCTTTTGATCGAAAGGGCAATGCGGCGGCGAGTCGCAAGCTGGAGGCGATAGTGGATCGCGGGTACACCCCGGGCACGTTTAACCGCCCCGGAGAAGATACGCCCACTGCTCTGGACCGGTCCCGGAGAGAGACGGCAAGGACCCTGTATTTCCGCTGGATCACCGAGGATTGAGTCACGACTTGCAGGATGAGGCTCTGCGAATTGCCCGTTGGTAAAAGGTGTCCTCTAACATCAAAAAACCGGATCGGCGGATCCGCAACACCCTTCGGTGTGATAACTGCCTGCGCTACAGTCAGTTACCAACTCACTTAACGCGTTTTCGCCATAGTTCTCGACCCCCCTGCCGTTTCTGGCAAATCCCCAACTTTTGAGGTGTCGCCGGTGCAACGAGGAATTCGCGGAGTCAGCCGCGCGCAACATGGGACTTCGAAATCCTCGTCGAGTACTGTAGCGAAAACGCGCGATTTTCTTCTGTAGACGTGTACGACGGAAAATCCAATGGACAGTTCTTGTATAAGGCTTTGAAGCCAGCCGCCGGATACGTCCCCACCTGATTACAGCCGCACCCGCCTGAAAATTCATGTTGACGCGTCGCCTTTGGGTGGTAGAGTTTATAGCCAGCATCCACAGAATCGGGCATTTGGGAGCTGTCGAGGAGCTATTCCATGTC
>JAUYEE010000156.1 GCA_030691545.1 bacterium
CTTCTGTGTTCGGGATGGGAACAGGTGTACCCCCTCCGTGACGGTCCGGCACCCCGCCGGGGATCCGCCGCGCCGTCCGGGGCCCTCTGCGTCCCTGCGGTACGCGTTCCCCTAAGGGTTGGGGAGCTTGCGGTTATGCCTCCGGGCCCAGCGCCTGCGACGCGGCCTGCGCCTTCAACCAGCTTTCCACGAACCGCTTTATCTCTGCGAGTCCCACGAATTCCTCCAGGCCAAAAAGGAGGACTGGCGTTACCGAATCAGCCGGCGCCGCGACGAACTCGCACGGTATCCGCGCGCGCACAACGCAACGCGACGCCTCTCTGTCGTCGTCGGCCCTGTTCAAGAAAAGCGTGGGCCTCTGCCTAAGCAACCCGCTTTGCATGGTACCCCTCCTTTTTTCGCGCGACAAGGATTTCGGTCAAGAACTTGCGAGCGCCGCAACAGCCGCGTGATCAAAATCGTGCACTGGGACCAAGACGCATTGCTTGTCCGGCTCCGGACAAAGAGCGCGGAACGGGTCCGATGTCCGCGCGGCCTGCTCGATGGCGTTCCAGCTGCGCTGTAGGCGGTCTGCGGCCTCGCCGAGATTCGGTCCGCGGAGGCTTGACGTATCTGTTGGGGCAAATTGCTCATCGAAGCGGTAGCCATCGCCAAGCATCTCCCTTGCGGCCGTCCTGACGTCCTCAAGAGGCCAATCGGCCGCGACGAAAGCACGTACCCTCGCGGGGTCGCGCTTCCACTGCAAGACCAAGTTGTCCACGGCGGCCTGGACATCCGGTGCCACGCTTGACTGGTCCAGAGCCGTGTTCAGAAACACGTCCCACAGATTCTGTATGCGGTATTTGCCGAGGTTCTCCTGGTAATCCAGCATGTATGCTTTTCTGCGGCGTTGGCCGAACGCCGTAATAAGTTCGTAGTTGTACCTTGCCTCCCTGAGCACGCCTCCCGGGACGTGGCCCTCGTAATAGGGGTGGAAAAGAATGATGCCGTCCAGGGCCTGCTCAACAAGACTGTGGTCGCGCGCTACGATCTGGGCACGGACCTTCTGCGATAGGACGGAGAGCATCGCCGATAGCTGGGACCGGGCGGCCCTCGACGTTGAGAATCGGAAGCCTTTTGGATTGAGCGGATTTAGATGGGCCAGGCCCGGCGGAAGCGGTTCGAAGAGCCAATCCTCCTGCCGAAACGGCAGGGACCAGGGCTCGTCCAGCTGGGGTATCAGGCGACCCTCCTCATCTCGGCCGATCCGTGCCTCGTCTATTGTGTCCGGAATGAACAGCGCGATGTCCTCGTATTGCGTCATGGTCCGCTCTACGAAGGCGCTGAGCTGGCCTGGCAGGCCCGACGGGCGAGCATGCCTTCCCCGACGCACCTGCGAAATCGGGTGCGCAACGTAGAACAACCTTAGGGAATCCTGGGGCGTCGTGATCAGCCTCTGGGCCAGGCTCGCCGGGTGCTTGACGGCGAGCATAATCAGCGGTATCCTCAACGCATCCGCTATCAGTCGGGAAGCCATCGCTTCCGACTCCCGCCAGGCGAGAATCGTGAACAGGTTACAGAACGAGTGCACCATCGCGTCCTGCGCGTCCACATCCGCCCCCATGACCTCGTCGTGAAACATTTCGGCCTCGCCAAGAAGCCGCCTGTAGACATCATAGCAGTCGTCGATCAGCATGACGAGCATCCGTGCCTTACCCCCCATCCTTCTCAGGCTGGGCAGGTCAACCGGCGAGACGAGCTCGGTCTTCCTCTGATGGTAGAAGCTGGCGTGAAACGAGACGAAGCAGAGCGAGGCCTCAGTCCGAACCTGGTGCGCGACCCTCGCCGCTGCTGCCTGCCAAAGACGGCGTTGGGGATAAGGCGGGAGGCGCAGAATTGCCACGAGTACGTCCCGGTCGGAGTACGCTCTCATGCGCGGCTCCATCTCCCTGTAAGCCTGCACCATGTACTCTTCCACGTTCAGTTGGCGGGGCGGAGTCGGCATGAGCGTCGCCAGCCTGCTGAGGCACCGCTTGACTGCGA
The DNA here is from genome assembly GCA_030691545.1 of bacterium. Taxonomy (GTDB): domain Bacteria; phylum Auribacterota; class JABMQX01; order JABMQX01; family JABMQX01; genus JAUYEE01. The sequence continues at coordinate 2,023 of JAUYEE010000156.1, forward strand.
TTCCCGGCTGGCCGGTAAAAAGGACCAGCGGGCATGATGACTCTCGATTCTGCACGGACATCGATTGGCGGGAACTTGGCAACTCCGAACCCCCCGGCCGAGAAACGACTGTGCTTTTTTTATTAGAAAAACACGCTTATGGGCGAATGTCAAGCAAAAATTCGTCCAAATTTGCAGGAAGCCTGCCGGGCCGACGCCGGAGGGCCGGCCAAAGGCACCGCCCAGCACGCCCGGTAACGCGCCGCATCCCTGAAAAAAAGCCCCGCCGGAGCGGGGCTAAAGAAGAATCTTGGCAACGTGCTACTCTCCCACACTCTTGTGTGTAGTACCATCGCCGCAGGAGGGCTTAACTTCTGTGTTCGGGATGGGAACAGGTGTACCCCCTCCGCTATGGTCGCCAAGAAATCAAAGAGCGATATAGGACGGACAACTGAACACTGGCAGAAAGAGACGCGAAAGCGCGCTTTCCTCAAGATGAGGCAAAGAGTGCAAGGTCAAGCATTTGACCGATTAGTACCAGTAAGCTAAAGGCCTTTGGATATACGCCCTTACACGCCTGGCCTATCAACCTCGTAGTCTGCGAGGGGTCTTTCGGCGCGTCTTGCGACGCACCATGGATAGCTTATCTTAGAGGAGGCTTGGCGCTTAGATGCCTTCAGCGCTTATCCCTTCCGGACATAGCTACCCAGCCATGCCTCTGGCGAGACAACTGGAACACCATTGGTCCGTCAATCCCGGTCCTCTCGTATTGGGGACTGGTCTCTTCAACTATCCTGCGCCCACGACAGATAGGGACCGAACTGTCTCACGACGTTCTGAACCCAGCTCGCGTACCGCTTTAATTGGCGAACAGCCAAACCCTTGGGACCTTCTTCAGCCCCAGGATGCGATGGGCCGACATCGAGGTGCCAAACAGGGCCGTCGATATGAACTCTTGGGCCCTATAAGCCTGTTATCCCCGGCGTACCTTTTATCCGTTTAGCAACGGCGATTCCACTTTCCACCGCTGGATCACTAAATCCTGCTTTCGCACCTGCTCGACTTGTGTGTCTCGCAGTCAAGCTCCCTTATACTTTTGCGCTCTACGCACGATTGCCAACCGTGCTGAGGGAACCTTCGAACTCCTCCGTTACAGTTTGGGAGGAGACCGCCCCAGTCAAACTACCCACCTGACACGGTCCCCTGACTCGATTCAGAGCACAGGGTTAGGATCCCAATACAGTAAGGGTGGTATTTCACCGGTGGCTCCATGGCGCCTGACGGCGCCACTTCATAGCCTCCCACCTATCCTACACATACTGGACTAAGACTCAATGCCAGGCTATAGTAAAGGTGCACGGGGTCTTTCCGTCTTGTCGCGGGTATGCGGCATCTTCACCGCAACTACAGTTTCACCGAGTACCTCGTCGAGACAGCGGCCAAGTCGTTACACGATTCGTGCGGGTCGGAACTTACCCGACAAGGGATTTCGCTACCTTAGGACCGTTATAGTTACGGCCGACATTCACCGGAGCTTCGGTTCAAGGCTGCCCCTCCCTGTCCCCCGCTTTGGGCGGGGAACAAGCAGGATGACCCATCCCCTTAACTTTTCGGCATTGGTCACGTGTCAGTCTCTATACGGCGTCTTACGACTTAGCAGAGACTTGTGTTTTTGGTAAACAGTCGCTTGGCCCGTTTCACTGCGACTCCCCCGCGCAGCCCTCCGCAAGGAAGGACCACCCGGGGAAGCACCCCTTCTTCCGAAGTTACGGGGTCAGTTTGCCGAGTTCCTTGACGAGGCGTCTCTCGGGCGCCTTAGAATTCTCTTCCCACCTACCTGTGTCGGTTTTGGTACGGATGCCCACGGGTCCGCGTGAAGCTATTTCTTGGCAAGAAGCTCCAGCCGATCCGCCTTGTCCGAAGACTCAGCGTCCTTTCACCCCTCCCCGCCCGAAGGCGGGGTCAGGTGCAGCCGAGCATTTCCAATCGCTCGGGCGGCCTTCGTTCCCGCGTCACTTCTCCGCGTCTTTGTCACCCGTTAGGCAGTGCAGGAATATTCAACCTGCCGTCCATCACCTACGCCTTTCGGCCTCGGCTTAGGTTCCGACTAACCCTGGGCGGACGAACCTTCCCCAGGAACCCTTAGGTTTTCGGCGTCGCGGATTCTCACCGCGATTATCGCTACTCGTGCCGTGCATACTCACTTCCATGCAGTCCAGCAGTCCTCCCGGTCTACCTTCACTCCGCATGGAACGCTCCTCTACCCCCGGCCCGCTGGAATGCCGGCTCGAAAGCCGGGCAGCGTGACCGAGCCGCAGCTTCGGTAGTGGGCTTAAGTCCCGATCATTTTCGGCGCAAAATCGCTCGACTAGTGAGCTGTTACGCACTCTTTAAATGATGGCTGCCTCTAAGCCAACATCCTAGCTGTCTGAGCAATTTCACATCCTTACTCACTTAGCCCACATTTAGGGACGCTTAGCTGGCGGTCTGGGCTGTTTCCCTTTCGACGATGAAGCTTATCCCCCACCGTCTGACTCCCACGATACACTCCAGCGGTATTCGGAGTTTGGTTGGATTCGGCGGGCCGGTAAGCCCCCTATTCCATCCAGTGCTCTACCCCCGCTGGCCATTCACGTGAGGCTAGCCCCAAAGCTATTTCGAGGAGAACCAGCTATCACCGAGTTTGATTAGCCTTTCACTCCTACCCACAGTTCATCCGAGAACTTTTCAACGTTCACCAGTTCGGGCCTTCATCCCGTGTTACCGGAACTTCACCCTGACCATGGGTAGATCACTCGGCTTCGGGTCTACTGCACGCGACTGATGCCCGAACATGACGAGAAACTCGTCACGCCGAGCGGACGCACATTTCGCACTCGCTTTCGCTACGGCTCCCACCGCGCACGGTGTTAACCTTGCCACGTGCAATAACTCGCCGGCCCATTAAGCAAAAGGTACGCCATCAGGCATTTCCCCACCCGAAGATGGGGACATAGCCCTCTGACCGCTTGTAGGCTACCGGTTTCAGGTACTATTTCACTCCCCTAACAGGGGTTCTTTTCACCTTTCCCTCACGGTACTGGTTCACTATCGGTCGCCAGTGAGTATTTAGCCTTACCCCGTGGTCGGGGCAGATTCCCGCAGGGTTCCACGTGTCCCGCGGTACTTGGGAAATCCTATCCAGGAAGTCGAACCCCCTTTCGCCTACAGGACTATCACCTTCTCTGGTCGGCGTTTCCACGCCGTTTAGCTAAGAGGTTCGTTTTCTGACTTCCCGATCCCGCTGTGTCGGGATCCGACAAGCTCCCACGACACCTCGCACGCAACGCACACAGGCTTATGCACGCGCGAGGTTTAGGCTGTTCCCGTTTCGCTCGCCACTACTCAGGGAATCACCCCCTGCCGAAGCAGGGGTCCCGCCGAAGGCGGGATTCGTTTTCTTTTCCTCGGGGTACTGAGTTGTTTCACTTCCCCCGGTCTGGCCTCGCCGAGCTATTTGATTCACCCGGCGATATCCCGCTATTAGACGGGATGGGTTTCCCCATTCGGAAATCTCCGGATCCTAGGCTGCTAACGCCTACCCGAAGCTTATCGCAGTTACACCACGTCCTTCATCGCCTACTGACGCCAAGGCATCCACCGGAAGCCCTTAGTAGCTTGACCAAAGTCAATTCTTCGGTCTTCAGGCAACCGCGCGACGCGCGCTCGCCTGAAACGCCGCTTCTTTGGCGCACATTCCACGACCTCAATCTGCCAATATTCAGTTGTCAAAGATCACTGCGTCTGTTTCCCAAACGCGCTGTGGCTCTTTCCCATCGGTTTTCTTTGGAGATAACCGGAGTCGAACCGGTAACCTTCTGCGTGCAAGGCAGACGCTCTGCCGGTTGAGCTATATCCCCACGGTATCCGCAGCGCTGTGCCCGGTCCAGAACCTATCGGCCGATCCCACTTTCGGTGAAGTGGGCTTAGGTGGAGTCGAACCACCGACCTTTCGGTTATCAGCCGAATGCTCTGCCAACTGAGCTATAAGCCCGCGCGGCGACGGGAATGCCACCGTTTCGCCGGCCTGACAGCCAGCCGCATATCGAGAATAAAGCAATGTGCTAGAGGCTACCGACCTCATCCCGCGTAAACGCGGGATTGCACACCTTAGAAAGGAGGTGATCCAGCCGCACCTTCCGGTACGGCTACCTTGTTACGACTTCATCCCAGTCACCCACCATACCTTGGGCGCCTTCCTCCCCACCTTTCGGCGGGGTTGGATCAGCGACTTCGGGTGCAGTCGGCTTCCATGATGTGACGGGCGGTGTGTACAAGGCCCGGGAACGTATTCACGGCGCCGTGGCTGATGCGCCATTACTCGCGATTCCAACTTCATGGAGTCGAGTTGCAGACTCCAATCCGAACTGGGGCCGGCTTTCTGGGATTGGCTCCGCCTCACGGCTTCGCGACCCTCTGTACCGGCCATTGTAACACGGGTGTGGCCCGGGGCGTAAGGGCCATACTGACTTGACGTCGTCCCCACCTTCCTCCGGTTTATCACCGGCGGTCTCGCTAGAGTGCCCACCCGAAGTGCTGGCAACTAACGACAGGGGTTGCGCTCGTTAAGGGACTTAACCCAACATCTCACGACACGAGCTGACGACAGCCATGCAGCACCTATCCCTGAGTTCCCGAAGGCACTCCCCCTTTTCGGGGGGATTCTCAGTGAAGTTCAACCCCGGTAAGGTTCCTCGCGTTGCATCGAATTAAACCCCATGTTCCACCGCTTGTGCGGGCCCCCGTCAATTCCTTTGAGTTTCAACCTTGCGGCCGTACTCCCCAGGCGGGGCACTTAATGCGTTAGCTTCGGCACGGCAGGGGTCGATACCCGCCATACCCAGTGCCCATCGTTTACGGCCAGGACTACCGGGGTATCTAATCCCGTTTGCTCCCCTGGCTTTCGCAGTTCAGCGTCAGAGGGTGTCTAGCGAGCTGCCTTCGCCATTGGAGTTCTTCTCGATATCTACGCATTCCACCGCTACACCGAGAATTCCGCTCGCTTCTCCACCCCTCAAGCCCGCCAGTCTCGAATGCAGTTCCTCCGTTGAGCGGAGGGATTTCACACCCGACTTAACGAACCGCCTACTTGCCCTTTACGCCCAATGAATCCGAACAACGCTCGCTCCCTCTGTCTTACCGCGGCTGCTGGCACAGAGTTAGCCGGAGCTTCCTCTAACGGTACCGTCTCTCCTTTTCGGCTGTTCGCCGAGAAGGCATTCGTCCCGTTTGACAGAGCTTTACAACCCGAAGGCCTTCATCGCTCACGCGGCGTCGCTTCGTCACCCTTTCGGGCATTGCGAAAGATCCTCGACTGCAGCCTCCCGTAGGAGTCTGGGCAGTGTCTCAGTCCCAGTGTGGCCGACCCGCCTCTCAGCGCGGCTACCCATCCTCGCCTTGGTAGGCCTTTACCCTACCAACAAGCTAATAGGCCGCGGGCCTCTCCCCGATCGGAAGGCCTCCACTCCGTTGCCGGAGCTTCTGGTCCCCTCCTTTAATTCAACCCCGATGTCGGGCTTGAACCACATTCGGCATTAGCCCCGCTTTCGCAGGGTTATTCCCAGATCGGGGGCAAGTTACCCACGTGTTACTCACCCTTTCGCCACTGAAGCCCGCCCATTATTGCTAACGGACGGACCTGCGTTCGACTTGCATGCCTCATCCACGCCGCCAGCGTTCGTTCTGAGCCAGGATCAAACTCTCATGTTTTTGAGAGACTCTTCAAGGCCTTCTGCCGGAACGAGTCCCGCAGAAAAGCCTTGCTTTGATCTCCTGGAATCAACTCCGCTTGAGCAGAGTCCGGAATGACCTGTCAATTGACAGGGTTGACCCCGCCAATGGCGGGGTTCAAGCGTGGCACATTGCTTTATTCACTTTTCAAAGAACACTTGTCCCCCCCCCGGCAAACGTCATTGGACTGACCCCTTCGGGGGTAAAAAATGGCGCTCGAGGAGAGCGCCGTATCTTCGGCCGATGCTTTTCTCGGACTGTTTTCAGGGCCAGCTCAATGCAAAACCCTTTTGAATTGCGAAGGACGCTCTCTCGATGTCGCCTTATGGGGACATCCTTTTTCTGCTTCAATATAAAGCAGCCGTTCACCTCTGTCAAGAGGTTTTTTCGGAAATTTTTTCCCTTCGCCGGACGGCCCAATCTTCCCCCTGTTTCCCGCCTCAATTGATAACACCGATTCCCCGAAACAGGTTCCTGGCTGTGGTGTCGTGCCCTTCCCCACAAGGCGGTCTTGCGAGTGCGGGATTCCGCCCACAGCAGGGTCCAGCCGATCCCCACCTTACGCTACCCATTTGGGCCGAATTTTGGGAGATCTCCAGATTGAAAAAACAGTTGACAACGCCCTTCGGTTGGTGCGATTGTCAGACGACGCATGTGGGCTGCGGGCGACATGCCAGGGGAGGGAAAAGGTTTCTTTCCCCATTCCGTAGCCTCTGCCCTTTCTCGGTTTGTTTGCTCGGCATACCAGGCAACCTTCTCAACACAGGAAAGGAGGTTATCATGCCACGCACACGCTCTTTTCTTCTCTCGACCGTTCTTATCGTATTGTCCTTCGGACTGGCTCTGGGCCCCGCAAGTGCGGACATTGAATCCGGTCTGATGGCGCACTGGACGTTTGATGAGACCGAGGGCGATACTGCTCACGACAGCTCCGGCAACGGCTACGATGGCGCCATTGGCGGCACCATCCAGTGGGTAGAGGGGGTCGTAGGCGGGGCCCTGGATTTTGACGGCTCATCTACCTGGGTTGACGTTAACCAAGAGATTCTGAGGGGAACCTTCACGTATGCGCTCTGGCTTTATGCTCGAAACCTACCGTATTCGACGGGCTACAGGGCAGTGATGCACACCGATGCCTGGAGCGCGGGTACCCCTCATATCCATTTAAGGGCTACAACCAGTGCATTCAATGTTGACTGCAACGGTGGATTAGCCATAACCAGTGCCACGGCTTTCGAGCCGGACCGATGGTACCACGTTGTGGCAGTAATTGACTTTGCCGGAGGACAGGCAAGAGTTTACATTGACGGCGTCCTGGATGCCACGAGCACAGGCGGCGGGAATGAGCCGATTTTAAGTTCTTTTGCCATCGGAGTCTGGCAGGCCGAAATGGCGAGATGGTACGACGGGATTATGGATGACATCCGTATCTACAACCGGGCCTTGAGCGACGACGACGTGGTCGAGTTGTTCAATTGGACCGGCGCGGCGAACGCGGGGAAGGACTTCAGTGTGTATGGCGGTGACAGGGCGACCCTCAGCGGGAGTGGACCCGCCGACGCGACCAGCTTCAAGTGGGAACAGATCGCAGGGACGCCGACGGTGACGTTAGAGCCGTCGCCCAACCAGGCCGTGGTCCAATTCGATGCTCCGGAGCTGGAGATCGGGACGATTCTCACCTTCAGGCTGACCGTGGACGCCCCCAGTACGGAAGGCGAGACTACAGATACGGTAGACGTCATCGTCAGGGCGATCAACGCCCCGAAGGTCGCTCCCGGTCGGTTCCGCGTCATGCCGCTGGATCTTGGTACCTCAGGACTCGGCTTCCGAGTGGAGTGGACCCCTCTCGTTGACGCCGAGCAGTACGACATCGGGCTGGATTTCGGCGGGATCATCATCTGGTTGGAGACCATTGGCGCCGCGACCTACGAGGTCAAAGGACTCACCGAGGGGCAATCCCGAACCATCGCAATTCGCGGGAGGAACAAGTACGGCTCCTCCGACGATCCGACGGCGATAGCAAAGGTGTCCAGTGTCGCCATGCGCAACTTAGCTCGTCCGGCTTCTATGGGCGGCAAGTCGGAACCGAGCGGTTATGTCTATGTCATTTCGCACTACGCCATAACCGGAATGAACAACATCGCCTACGACGACACCAACGACAGTTGGAATGGATTGTACAAGGAGGAGGATTACTGGGGCTATCTGTGGGCGAGTCCGCTGTTCTTTGACCACATTGCGTATTACACGGGCGACATGTTCGGAGACGGCGGATGGTTCCTCGACCTGAAGGTTCAGTACACCTTGGACGGGACCACCTGGCTGGACGCCCCGATTGTCAAGATCGAACCCACGTACGACTTCACGGACCAGCGGGCAGGCAAGCAGCGGTTCACCCGGTACGACATCGCGATTCCGACCCTGAGAGGGACGGGCATTCGCATTGCCGGCACGCCCGGCGGTTCGGCGACCTTCACTTCCATTTCCGAGATGGAGGTTTTCGGGCTTCAGACGCAGGG
>JAUYEE010000181.1 GCA_030691545.1 bacterium
CCGCAGCGTGGGCAAAGCTCTCTTCCTGGATATCCGCGATTCGATTGAGGATTGAGGCGCCCTGTGCCTCACTCACCGGCAACTGCAAGCACGCCTCCAGCTCAGAGACAGCTTGCCCAAAGTCCTTCAGGTCTCGGCTCAAAATCTCCGCAATCTCCGTCCGAATCGAGATGTTCTCCGGCTCCTCTTCGAGGGCTTTTCGGAACTCCTCGACCGCCTCACGGAATCGCTCCTGCGTAACCAGCCACTTCGCCTTGGAATAGTCCTTGGAGACCTTGCCCTTGTTAACGGCAAAGAGCCTGTCCAGGAACCCCTGGGAAATAGCTCGGCCAGCCGGAAAGGCGATCAGAATGCCCAAAGCAAGACACATCCCGATTACAAAAAGCATTCCAATGCCCAAATCTATGAAGCCGCCCCGGAATATCATCCTGGCGACGATTATGATAGAAAGCAGTATCAGAAGGTACCCAATCCAGAGCATGCTCGGTTTGCTGCTCATCGTTTGCGTCCCATTCTCTATTCTGCCCGCGGTTGGGAACCGTCGGCACGAGGAGCAATGTGGCCCCCAATTCCGTCCGGACTCAACCTCGCACCTATCTTGTCACAGACTTCGCATGAGCCCGGAACCTGGGCCAACCGCGCAATCAATGCCATGCGTTTTCACTACTTACAGATTCCTGAATTCCTGAGGGTTTTTGGCGCGGGAAACGGCGGTCTCGTACGTGATGATTCCGCGCGAGTACAGCTCCTTGAGAGACTTATCCATTGTTGTCATCCCGTACTGAGAGCCGGTCTGGACGATGGTGTTCAACTGGTGCGTCCGGCGTTCCCGGATGCACGCGCGAACCGCGTCTGTGCCGATCATGATTTCGGTGGAGACGACCCTCCCCAGGCCGTCCTTTCTCGGAAGAAGCTGCTGCGCGACGATGCCTTGAACGCACCCCGCTAACTGCACCATGATTTGCTGCTGCTGGTAGGGCGGAAACACGTCTATGATTCGGTCAATTGTCTGAGGCGCGTCCGGCGTGTGGAGGGTGCTGAGAACGAGATGCCCCGTCTCGGCGGCGGTCATCGCTGTAGCAATCGTCTCGAGGTCTCGCATTTCCCCGATGAGAATCACATCCGGGTCCTGTCGCAGGACATGCTTAAGAGCGGTGGCAAACGAATGGGTATCGGAGCCGACCTCCCGCTGCTTGATAATGCTCTTCTTGTTCCGAAAGAGGTACTCGATGGGGTCCTCGATGGTTACCACAAGGCATCTTCTCTGTGTGTTGATGAGGTCCACCATCGCCGCGAGGGTTGTCGTTTTCCCCATTCCCGTGGGGCCGGTGATCATGACCAAACCATTTGGCTTCAGGGCAAGCTTGCCGACTATCGCGGGGAGACCGAGCTCCTCTATGCTTCGAATGTTCAGGAGAACCACACGGAACGCCGCTTCCACTGCCCCTCTCTGCTGGTGGACGTTTACACGAAACCGGCTGATGTTGGGCATGTAAAGGGAGAAATCCAGCTCCAGCGTCTCCTCGAACTGTACCTTCTGCTTATCCGTCAGGACGCTGTAAATGAGTCGCTTCGTGTCGTCGGCGCTGAGTCGCGGACCCTCCGTGGGGACGAGCTCCCCGTCAACACGCAACATCGGGGGCTCCTCCTCCGTCAGGTGCAGGTCGGAGGCTTTTCTTTCCACGACCAATCGCAGCAACTCCCTTAAATCTAAGGACATCGGTCATCTCCTTATCGGGTCATCTTTTGTCAGCCTGGCCACCCATCCCACCGGGACTTCGTTCCACGTCGCCCTCGGAAGCCTTTTGCGGCTTTCTCCCGCGACTTTGGCCGCGGAAAAAAGCCCTTGACGCACCACTCCCGCCATGCTACAGTTTGACTTGAAGACGGAAGGTAATTTCCCCCAGTCACTGAAAGGGGGTGGAAGCAATGGGTACTGAAGACACTGACCGCACCTTCCATAAGCGCCTGCCGGTGGTGATCCAGAGGAAGAAACTCTTTGGAAAAAGCCCCCCGCACCGAGCCTACATCCAGGACATCAGCATCCACGGCGGCCGCCTTTTCACGCGGGAGCCTCTCAAGGAAAACTGCAATATTTGTGTTACTTTTCGCGATCCAGATTCCGACACAGACAGGGTTCTTTCCGCCAGGATCACCACCGCCGGTTGCGTTCTCTATCACGGCAAACAAGTGTTTCAGGCTCACATGGAGTTCGTTAAGCTCACCAAGCACGACGAGGTGATGCTCCAGAACATCTTCTATGCTGCCGGCACCAAGTGAGGGGCGACTTCCGCGGCGAAGTAGGAGATAATGAGGTCCGCGCCCGCCCTCTTGATGCTCGTGAGAACCTCCATTGCTGCCGTTCGCTCCTCCAGCCACCCCATTTTTGCCGCTGCTTTAATCATACCATACTCGCCGCTAACGTTGTAGGCCGCGATTGGCACGTCAAACCGCTGCTTTGCTCGACAGATTACATCGAGGTACGCGAGGGCTGGCTTCACCATCACGATGTCGGCCCCCTCGCGAATGTCCAGCTCGATTTCCCTCATCGCCTCTCGCCAGTTCGGCACGTCCATCTGGTACGTCCTGCGGTCTCCGAACGCCGGAGGAGACTCCCCCGCGTCCCGGAACGGGCCGTAAAAGCAGGAGGCGTACTTGGCAGAGTAGGACATGATTGCCGTCATGGCGAAGTTTTCTTTGTCGAGAGCCCCTCGGATGGCTGCCACGGACCCGTCCATCATTCCGCTCGGAGCCACAATGTCGGCTCCGGCAGAGGCATGGGAGACGGCTGTTCGCGCGACGAGTTCCAGGGTGGCGTCATTGTCAATCACAGCCTGTCCGCCTTCTCCCCGGACTACCCCGCAGTGCCCGTGGCTCATGTACTCGCAGAGGCAAACATCCGTCATGACAACAAGCTGCGGCTGCCGCCCCTTTATCTCCCTAATCGCCTTTTGAATCACGCCATCTGGGTTGTACGCTTCTGAGGCTTTCTCGTTCTTCTTAGCGGGTATGCCGAAGAGAATCACGGATAGGATTCCCGCTCTTGCGATTTTCGCTGCTTCCTCCGCGACTTCACGGATGGGTATCTGGAAACAGCCCGGCATGGATTCAATCGGTCTTTTTTCGGTAATCTTCTCTGAGATAAAAAGAGGCATCACCAGGTCGCTTGCGTTGAGCTTTGTCTCCCGGAGCATCAATCGCAGATGCTCGCTCACCCTCAACCTCCGCATACGAACGATTGGATAATCCATGTGCAATCTCCCTTTTTCATCACTGCCCGATGCAGCGCCGAGTTCGGTGGCTTTCGATCCCCAATCCGCAATTTCCTTGCACTTTGGGGTATGGGGTTTAGGGTGTAGGGTGTAGTCGGCAGTGGTGGCGACCCCACACCCTTAACCCTGACCCCTAAACCCTCACTGGGGTCTCATTCGTTGCATCTCGCGTCGGGCTTCGGCTGCCCAGGGGCCTTTTGAATCCATATCTATCGTCCGCCGGAAAGCTTCCGCGGCTTGTTCCGGCTCGTTCATCCGCACGTACACCTTCCCCAGGTTCAGAAAGATCAAAGGCTCACGGGGTTTGATCACTGCCGCCGACTGGAGGTGGCGAAGCGCCTCGGGAAAGCGGCCGAGATCGGCGTACACAAGGGCGAGCGCAGCGCGAATAGGCACACTCTCCGGTCTCCTGCCGAGCGCCACTTCAAGCGACTCGGCCCCCCTTCTGTAATGCTCCATCGCCTGTTCCTCATTGCCCCGCTGCCGGAATTGGTCGCCAAAGGACTGATAGATCAACCCGATGTTGAGGCAAGCATCCGCGTGCTCCGGGTCCCCCCGAAGGACTCTCTGGAAAAGCTCCAGCGCCCTTTCCCTGTTTCCACCCCTCAGAAGGAGCCGCCCCAGGCCGCTGAGAGCCTCCGCGTGGTCGGGCCTCCATTTTAGAAGCGCCCTGTATTGCCCTTCTGCTTCACCAAACCGCCCGAGATTCTCGTAGGCTCTTGCCAGCCCCAATCGAGAGAGGGGGCCGACCTTCATGCGGAGAGCTTTCTCCAACTCTTTCTTGCTCTCCTCCCAGCGGCCCAGGTTCGCGTAAACAGCTCCCATATTGTAATGGATGTCTGAACCGTCAGGCGAAAGCTTCGCCATGCGGCGGTATGTACGGAGCGACTCCTCGAATCTGCCCCGAAGGTTGTAGCAATGAGCGAGCTTGTAAAGGGCAGAGAGATTGTGAGGGTCCAGTTTGACCGCGTGCTGATACTGCTGGATGGCCTCGTCCCGGAAGATGTCCTTCTTGTCGAGAGCCTCGAGAACCTCGCTTTGCTGGGTGCCTTCAGGCGCGACCATCCTTGCCGCCTCTTCATAACCCTCTCCCCTCGCGGTGAAAACGGCTGACCGGAATACGCACACGGCACGGCTGCCCGCTGCCGCCAACATTGCGATCGCGAGTGCCACGACCCAAACACGCAACGGAGTCCAGCGAATCGGCCTGAACCTGATTCGGTGAAACGCCTCGGCGCCCAGTTCGGTTCGATCGTGCCTCTTGCGATTACGGGCCGGGGCTTCGGCGGCGCCGGACATATTCCCCACAGCAATTGTCAATCCAATGCCCAACCAGAGGAAGAATCGTCCGACCGTCCATCGCGTGTCAACGCTCACCGAGGCGTGAATGAGAATCGCCAGGCAGCCCGCCGCAAGACCTGCAATGACGAACCGCCGCCATTTCTCCTTAGCCTGAATCGCCTTTATCGCGCTTTCCCAGAGGAAGGCGCCCATCGCCCAGAGAAACACCCCCAGCCCAACAATCCCCATCTCCGCGGCAACCTCGAGGTATTCCGAATGAGCGTGGAGAGTGTTGGGCATGATTTTCCACGCGGTGGCAGGGTCGCGGAACCTGGGAAAGTAAATGCTGAACCTTCCCAGCCCCCAGCCAGAAATCGGTTTTGCCTTGAACATATTCAGGGCGCCGGTCCAGATGACTTTTCTCGCCAGAACAGACCCTTTCTCTGTCTCAAATGCGGCGTCCGCACGCTCGGCGATCTCGCCGCCCTCGACAAAGACGTTGGAGACGAGAATGACGCAAACAAGGAGTATCCCTGTCCACCTCACCTCGCCCGAAAACTTCTCCCGGAGAAACCCTGCCACGACGGCGAAAGCGAGCCACAACGGCAACGCCCAGAGGATGACATATCCGCTTGTCCCCTCATTCAAGAGAAGGAAAAACGAAAGCCCCACCGCAACCGCGATAGGGCCGAGGAATCTCCACCTCATCTTTTCGCCGGGCAAAGAGAGGAAAAACCACACCGGCAGGGCGGCGACAAACCCGAGCCAGGCGCCGCGCGATCGCGTGTAGAACAGGCACAACAACGCTACACAGACCAGGGCCCCTGCACCCGCCTTCATCAGCGGGGAACGACTGCTGAAGAAGAGAGCTAACAGGACTGGTATCGCAAGAACAAGGAAGGCCCCGAAGAAGTTGGGATGCCCCATCGTGGAAAGCGACCGCCCCACCTCGGGCAGAACGACTCTCCCCCGAATGAAGGGGTCGTATCCGAAATGCTGCGCAATCCCATAGACACAACTCAGCCCAGCCACCCCCGCCAGAACGGCGGTCACGGTGAGAAAACTGCTCCGGTCCGTGACTGTCACTGTGATGACATAAGCCAGCGTTATCCCGCACAGCAAACTCGCCAGTTCGTGAACGCCAGCGTACGCGTACCGAAAGACGGCCGTCGAAACAACAGCCCATCCAACGAAAACCGCCAGCGGCAGGAGTATTTTCGAGCGGGGCGCCCGTATCTCGCCCGTGAGGAGGCCTGCAATTAGGAACACAAGAAACAGCGCCAGCACAAGCCAGAAGAAGAGCACATTCTTAATGAGCGTGCTGTCCCTCGTCGCCAGGAGAAAAACCAGCCCCACAATGCCGATCAGGACCGACACGCCGACGAGCATTATCAGACGGACAGGGTTTCTTTTCTCTTCTGACTGCACGTGCCTCATCTCTGTTTTCACCGAATGCTCCGCAAAAATCGGGGCCTGAATACTCTGGAAAACCGCGGACTGTCGTGCTATTCTACGGCAAACCAATTTGGCAGCCGTAAAGATGAATGCTACACCAAACGGACTCCCACTGCAAAACCCTTATCTCAAAGCCACCGACGGCAGCGTCTATGCGCTGAGTCCCGGCGAGACTGTTGTGGGGCGAGACTCTTCCTGTGAGGTCCAGCTTCTCGACCCGTCGGTTTCGAAAAAACACTGCGTCATCCGCTCGTCGGAAGAGGGGTTTTCCGCTACAGACCTCGGAAGCACTAATCACACATTCGTCAATCACGTCTGCCTCCGAGAGGGGCAGTCCTCTCCCTTGTCCGACGGCGACCGCCTCGCTCTTGGCCGCAGCACGCTGACATTTTTCAATCCCGTGGGACCATCGAGTCAGGGCAGGCCGAGTGGTGAGGGGCGGGACATCCCGGGCCACCGCCCCCCATCCGAAAGCACCATTGTCTCTTTCGACCTGAGCACGCCAGGAAGGCCAACCTCCCAACAATCGTTTTCAGAGGGAGCCTTTCGGGAACTCCGCAAAGCAAACGAGCGACTGTCGGTCTTTTACGAGTTCGGCAGGCAGGTGGGCAACCTTCTGGATATTGACCAGCTTCTCCGCACCGTAGCGCGCCGCATCATGAATCTTGTTCCTGCCGACTCGGGGGTCATTCTCCTTCGCCAACCGGGCGGTTACAGCCCGCGGCTTTGCTGGAGGAGAGGGTCGTTCCACGACTGCGCCGAGGCGACCTACAGCAGCACTGCCGTAGCCAAAGCGATTGAGGAAAAACGGGGATTGGCCATCCAGGACGTGTCGGCTCGGCCCGACCTGAGCGGCGCGCACAGCGTCCGAGAGCTCGACATCCAGTCCACGATGGTTGTGCCGATCGTCCTGGAAGACGAGGTGTTCGGAGCATTGTGCCTTTCGGCCTTCGGCCATAAGGCGGATTTTGGCCCCGACGATTTCGCCATGGTTTCCGGGATTGCGGGACAGATTGCCGTGTCCGTCAAGAATGCCGAACTCGCCGATCGCATTCGACGCACCACCGCGGAAAAGGAACGTCTCCAAAAAGAGATCGAGATCGCCGCTCACGTCCAGAGCAGCATCCTGCCGGTCGTGCCACCTTGCATTCCCGGTCTCGATATCGCCGGAGTGAGTTTCCCCGCACGCGAGGTGGGAGGAGATTTCTTCGACTACATCCCCTTCGGTCAGGATGCCCTGGGGATGACGATCGCGGATGTTTCGGGGAAGGGCCTGGCCGCGGCCCTCCTCACCCTCCAGTCGAAAAACGTCATCCACGCCTTTGCCAAGGAGAATCTCAGCCCGGCACAGGTTCTGTCGAAAGCTAACATCGTTCTTTATGACGATTACTCCCGGGCGGGAATGTTCCTCTCAGCGTTCTACGCCACCCTCAATCTCCCCATGAAAACCCTTCAATATGCCTCCGCAGGGCACAACCCTCCTCTGCTCCGCCGAGCCGACGGGACATGCCTTCACCTCGAAGCGACGGGGAGTCTTCTCGGGATTTCGCGTGACCTTGCGATTGCGGAAGAGACGGTTCAGCTTCAGGACAACGATGTTCTCGCCCTCTACACGGACGGCGTCTCCGAGTCCAGGGATGAAAAGGGCATCCAGTTTGGATGCGAGCGGCTCGCCCAGAAATTAGCAGACTGCTGCCACCTACCCGCTCAGGAAATCGCCCGCAAAGTCATCGAAGAAGTCCGCTCTTTCGCCGGCCCCGATCCTTTCGACGACGCGACCCTCGTCATCGTCAAGCCCACTTCTTGCTGATCGGACTATTGGCCCCTTTGTGTCTTGGTGTCTTCGTGGTGGGGGTCTGAGGTCCCCCAGGGGGCGGCACACGTTTTCAAGGCCTCCGGGTGAACGCAAGTTCATAAAGGAGCACCGTAGAACCCGAAAAGTCCAGCAGACGATCACGTGACGAGCACCGAAGCGCCGGGATT
This sequence comes from bacterium, assembly GCA_030691545.1. Taxonomy (GTDB): domain Bacteria; phylum Auribacterota; class JABMQX01; order JABMQX01; family JABMQX01; genus JAUYEE01. The sequence continues at coordinate 7,992 of JAUYEE010000181.1, forward strand.
GAATGGATTCGTTCGGATGGCGAGGGAGAACAGATACGGGTAGTTCCGCTTGAGGTGGTGCATGTAGTCGAGCCACTCCCCAACCAGGCGAGCATACGCTCTCTTGACGTCCCCTAAGAGATGCTGAACGTCACTGTCGGGGAGTTGTGCGAGGTCGCCCCGGTTCGCCAACTCCTCGGCCAGATGGAACGCCGCCCAAAGCATATCGGTAAACGAGTCGTGCTCGAGGAGATTCGGATTCTCCAACAGCCGCAACAGGAAATCCATTTTTCCGGTCAAGAAGGCCTTCAATTCTCTGAGACCATCCCTGCTCGGGGCGGCTTGAAAGCTGTATTGCTTAAGCTCGCTTGCGGCCTCGAGGAATTTCCTGTCCGGCCAGCCGGAGGTGATTTCGAGTTCCCGGCGGACTTTGCCTGCCTCGGGATCGGAGGACGTGAAGTAGCGCAGGAGCTTCGTTCCCACCTCGCTGAAAAAGGCCCCGATGACCATGTTCAGCTTCTCCATCATGACCCGCTTTTCCCGGTGGGTGAGAAGCCGGTGGATGATCAGTGTCACAAGCAAAACCTCAACGGGGACGAAGGCAATGTCCCCTACCAGATAAATCATAATGTGGCGGAAGTCTCGAAAGATCAGGAAATGGATGACATAAACAATCGTCGAAAGAATAACCAGCGATAAGCCCAGGATAACTTGCCAGTTCGGTTTCTTCACTTCTGCTCGCCTTCCTTTTTTCTGAGTGCTATGGTATTGGGTGTGGCTCGGTTTCAGTGGCACCGGCCGGATGCCCCTCGCAGTCGGCAAAGACAGTGCTGGCTCGATGGACAGTCTATGACGCCCCTACAGGGCTACTCTGTACTTTGGGGCGCATCCCCAGGGCGTTGCCCTGGGCTAAGGTATTTCGCCCCGTTGGGGCTTGGCATCTTCTTTTGGACCAAGCCCTGAAAGGGCGCCATATTGTAGCCCAGGGCAACGCCCTGGGTCCCGGTCGAATCGAATCATCCAAGCCCTGAAGGGGCGCAATAAACCATGCCGCCATGATACAGCTGTACCCGCGCTATCGGGGCTGCGGGCCGAAGGCGTTTCGTTTTTCAGAACGAGGACCGGCGGGATCGAATGGAGGTGGTCCCGCCGGGCGCCGGTCCTTTCTCAGAATGCCGTAAGCCGCCAGGAAGTTTCCATCTTTCAAACGGACGATCCCGGGGTCGGGTCCGGGGACGCGATTGCCAGGCTCGATTTTCCACCGATAACCGTCCGGAGAGAAGGCGGAGCGAAGACCATCGTAGAAACGGCAACCTCCCTCGACCGCCACCGCGCCGCCAAGCATTCGGAAATCCCGGAGCAGGACGTCCTCGGCTCGCTCGAACTTCAGACCATCCGACGAAACCGCATGATAGTTCCTGTTCGATCCATGTGGACCCGCCGGCGAATAGTAATGCCACCTCTCGCCGATCCGCACTACAGTGGGGTCGAGGACGCCTCCTTCGGCGGAGAAGCGGATGCCGGACTCGCACTCGTAATTCACGGCGTCCTCGGAAAGGGCCGAGAGGCACACGGGTCCCCTCCCGTCGCGGAGGTCGCAGGTGAAGTAGAGCCGCAGCCTTCCGTCATGGAGCACGACAAGAGCGGGGTCGCACGGGCGAACGTAACGACCGGGAATGCCGCTGATGCGGATGGTCTTCGGCTTCGTCCAGGTCTTGCCATTGTCGCTGGAGAAAGAGGCGGCAATCCGGTCGAAGGATTCCCGCGGTTCCAACGGAAACCACTGGAACAGCGCAATGATCCGGCCGGTTTTATACTGGGCGAGACTGGGCACATGGGCTCGGGGGACGAATACGCCCGGTTGGCTTTCGAAGTCCAGCCCGTCCTTTGACCATGCGATCATCAAGTCGTTGTCCCAGGGGCCGCGCCTCCCCGGCGGCGGTAGCGGGGTGGGAAGCTCCCCCGGCCCGGCCTGCGGGAGCAACTGACGCGCATCCGGCCCTGGAACCGGAGAGCGAAGGTCTGATTTTCCTCCAGCCGCGCCGCTTTCAACAAGGCTGTTCTCCTTCTGTTCGGGGGCCGGGGTGGTGGATGTTCCCAACCGACCTGCGGGAGTCTCTTGAGGCGTCGCCGTGAGAAGCACTGCGACGACGAGAGCCAGAACGGTAATTTGCTTCTGCGGTTTCATGAGCGCGTCCTCCGGCGCATTGAATGACGACACAGTTGACGTTCCGCCACTGTCGCGATGGGGGCTCGCCCATCGTCGCAGTTTTTGCCTATGGACGGGATCACAGGATGGATAAGCTGATCTTGCTGGGCCATGTCGCGGTCACTGCAGCAGCCTGGAAGAAGGAGCAGTACTATGCGTCCTAGATACAACGTGATTTGGGGGCCGCGATGGTCACGGCAAAGGCAGCCATACCAACTCAACATTCGAACAGGCTGCGAGGGAGGCGACTTTGGCGAATTATCCCTTGCAGCGTCCCCAGCTTAAGTTCTGCGTGATCCGGCACCGGCACGGTCACTGTGCCGCCAGCGGACCGCTTTTGCATCACGATGTGGCTGCCTCGCCGGCGAACCTCGCTAAAACCGTGTTCCGCGAGAAGGGAGCAGACCTGTCGTCCCGACGTGACTCGCAGCTTAGCCATGCGAGACCTCGAAGCGGGTGACAAAGATGTCAGAGTGCAAGCGCTCCTCGATCTCCTCCGGGCTGGCCGTCTCCAGGAAGAGTTCCACGGCCTCTCGCAGATTGGCGAGGGACTCCTCGACCGTGGTTCCCTGGCTCACAACATCCAACTCTGGACACAGAGCGACATAACCGTCTCCCTCACGTTCAAGAACAGCAGTGAATGTGCGTTGATTCATTTTCTTCTGTGACTCCCTCGCCGTTTACCGAGTTTCAATCGCGTTACACGCCGTCACTATGCTCACGCGCCAGACCTGAAAGATCAACCTAAACCTGTTCCCCACGCCCCGCGGGGCCTGCGCCTGCCGCGAGCTTACTGACATGAGACCCACAGTCTGCTCCGCGTTCTCTGCGATCTCCGCGGTGAATTCCCGAGGGATCGGTGGTCACTTCAAGCAGAGGTGCAGGACGACGGGCGCTGAGCCGAACGGCGATTCCTCTGAACGCTGCCCATTGTCGAAGGTGCCAGCGGCGCGCTTCTCCCCTGTTTCGATATTGAACCACTCACCGCGCAAGGGAGAGGTAGTGCTCGAAACGGTGAACTGCGCCTCGCCACCGCCAGGAGCGAAGATGAGGTACTCTTTCCCCTCGGTGGCGAGAACCCAGCAACTGCCCGTTCGCTCCTTCGGCGACATCTTCCAGTACTCGACGCCGTCCATGAACTCCTTCAGGATGCGATACCTCTTCCACCCCGGCGGTTCGGGTTTCCATTTGACCAAATCCCACGACGTGTTCGAGTAGTAGTACGTCGGATAGCCGCCCGCACAGATGACCTCGTAGGTGCGGCGGAGCACTTCCTGCCAGTCCTGCATCACGCCGTAGGTGGGCAGATTCTCCACTCCTCGCTCGTAGCCGTACTCGATGTTCACGACGGGCCATGTCCGCGATTTTCTCTGAGCATGAATCGTCTCGCCCCATTTGCTGTGCTGCTGGTCGGAGCGGAAATCGCAGATGTCGTAATTCCCATTGTCGTAATTGGCGTTATCGTCGTGGACGGTGATGAGGCGGCCGTGGATGTCCAACTGGTCAATCGCCTTGATGACGCGGAGCTTGTACTCGGCGTCTTTCTCGTTGTGCGCCTCTTTGGAGAAATCCCAGACCACATTCGAGAACGCCTGATACCTCGCCACGATGTACTTGTAATAAAGCTGGTCCTCGGGGCTGTCGTTCTTCGGCCAGTTCACGAACTTGTTATAGACTCGCAGCATGATGTGCGCGACAATTCCCTTTTCCTGCAAATAACGAATGAACCGGTCGTAATGCTGCCAGAAGCGCACGTTCATGCGGCTGTGATCTGGATTCTCGTTGGTCCCCTCCCATGCGTACATTTCCGGGGGGCCGTAGTCCCAGTCGCTCGATTTGCCTTTGGCCCACGAGCAATCGTGGGCATAGGCGTTCGTGACGAGGTGGTTGAAGCCGTACTTCGCGATGGTGTCAACGAAGTCCTTTAGATGCGCCATCTCCGGGTTTGACATGTCGAGCGCCCAGGTCCAGTCCGCCTCAAAGCCCAAGAGGAAATAGCGGGTGCCGTCCTCGTAAATGAAATGATGCGGATGCTCCGCGTCAACCTTCAGCCCGCCATGCATGTTCGGATGTGTATTGGGAACGCATTGAATCTGCCCCCGTTGCGAGTTCATCGCCGGGTCCGCTTCACACCGCGTCATGTACTCCCACAGGCCCGGCTCCGTCGGTGAAAACCGAATTCTCCAGGTATTGTCTCCATCATAGAAAGCTGGAACGACTCCATTGGCCAACCCCGGACCCTTAACCGCCGCGGAGACCTCCACCATGGATGGATTCGCGTGTTCCTTTGATCCGTGCAGCGCGACCTCATAGACATGGTACTGCTGAACCTGTTGTACTGCGTGAACCTCGCAGAGGTTGGTAACGAGCATCCCAACGGACAAACACAGACAACACGTTCTCATTTCTTCCTCCGTGCATTGTGGTTCGCGAATTCTGAAACTGCAGAGAACGGAGAGCGGCAACCGTAAGCCAGGCGGCTCGCGCCTTCTCTGCGTCCTCCGCGCTCTCTGCGGTTAAACTCAAGACTCTGGCTGAAATGGCGTGCGGATGTAACCGCGACCGTTGCACCTCCCGCAGAGCGCAAAACTTGTTCCTTCCCCCTGGCGGGGCAGCTTTCCAAATCCCTGGCAATCGGGACAGCGCACGTGCCCTGGGGGAATCCGCAGAATCTTCCCTCCCTGCCCGGAGCAAAACTCGCAGATTCGCCGCGTCATCCCTGTCCGGCCCTGCACCATGACATGCCCGTACCCGCTGCACACGGGGCACTGGAGGCTTTCCTCCCGCACACCCGATTCGGGCTGCCTCGCGGGCGCAGGGACAGGCGGCGGCGAGCCCTCCTTCTCGTCGTCCGTGCTCCGGACAAAAAGGAGAATCAACACCGCCAGCGCAATCACGCCGGCTATCCATATTCCTTTATCCATGCCCCTCACCTCCTGCCAATAGGCCGGAATGGTCACGCATCCACAACGAAATCCGCGCAGCGACTTTGCAGAGGCAACTCGACCTGACCATCCCTGGCCGCGCAGAATGCAGCCGCCAACTATGTGGAACGTCGCCTCCGCCGAACGCACACCTCTTCTGACCACCCACTCACCGTCTGCCTTGAATAGAATGTAACATTCCGCGCTGGCAGCGGCAATAGCGGCATAGACCTTTTCGCGCGAAGCACAAGATTTCCTTGCCCTCAGGAGGCTTGTTTTGCTATTCTTCCAAAGAGATAAACCTCGAGGGTGGTTTTTCTAACTTTCCGTGCCGCGACATGGAGACGGCCTCAGGAACGCCCGGCGTCGCCCTCGGCGACATCCGGGGTTCCATTTTCCCCCCTCGACTCTGCATCCCAAAAGGTCCTCGCAAGATGAAGTGTCCCGTTTGCGGAAACGCTGACATTCACCGTTCGCACCGCCGCGGTCTCTTTGAGCGCATGCTCTCGCTGATCCTGCTACGTCCCTTCCGATGCATGGACTGCAACAAGCGCTTCTGGCGATTCGCCCGTGGAAAGAAATACCGCGGCCGTCCCTCTGCCGAGCCGAAAAACAGAGCGGAACAACATAAGGAAGGCACGGACCGCTGACTTCGTCCGGTGGCTCATGAAAAAGAGTTGCATCCGAGCCTCAGCGATCTTTTTCCTGCTCATCGGCCTTGTCCCTTTGGCCCTGTTCGGCCCCTGGTGCCGCTACGCCCGCCGAGCCAAGCCCTCCGATAAACCGTCCCGCCTCGCCCCGCTCAAGCCAACCGCGGACGAGCGCGACCGCACTGAACGCTGACGGTGCGCAGAGGCGGGCGTTGCCGTTGTCCTAATACTCCCTGTGCGGCCTACGCGGTGAATAAGCGGTGCGGCCGCGCCCTGGTCGCTGCAGAGGGTGCGGCTACATTTGAGTGGCTCGTTGGCATCTCGATAACGTGCTTCCACGGGGTAACGCCGCCGTCTCGGCGGCTGTCCTGAGGGCGTCCCGCCCTCAGAGGGCGGTGGCCACAGCCACTCGCCTGAGCGCGGAGGACCTCAATGGGGGGCAAGATGCCCCCCAGACAGCCGGCAAGATGCCGGCGGTACGGCCAGCTATGTCCCGGCTGCCGTGAAGGCCCGGCTTGCACGGTTGCCACTTATCTGTAGCCAGACCCGCTGCAGACCTTGCCTTTCGGACAAGTCGGTGGTAACCTATCTATGGATGTTCGCAGTTCTTTGGGGTGGGCTGGGAAAATGTTATCCTCAGGAGGCAAAGATCGGACTTCGCAACATCGAGGTCAAGGAGGGGCCGAAAATGCGTGTTAGATCTGTCCTTCTGTTTGCATCCGTCACACTGTGCCCAGTAACACGGTGTCCCGCCGTAACCGTCGCCGACATCTCACAACATCCTGTCGTGCGTCTGACCGAGAATGGGGCAGTTGACCATCAACCCGTGCTAAGCGCTGACGGGAGCCGCTTAGCCTGGACAGGTTGCGAGGACCCGAGCGACTACAATTCCGCGTGGGACATCTACCTTGCCGACCAGGTGGACGGCGTCTGGCAGGCCCCGACCAGACGTGGGACTCCGGGTGCAAGGGATTTCTCACCCCATTTGAGCGACGACGGCAATACGCTCGCGAACGGAGGGGGGCGCTACCCGGGTTTATGCCACCAGGTGCACGTTCGCGAATGCGCGGATGGCATTTGGGGAGTTTGGCAAGTGCTCTTTGACGCCCGCGACAGGGGTTACTGGGCGGGAGCACCCGCGGGCATCAGCGGCGATGGACTCACGATCGTTGCTCTCTTTGATCCTGCCGTCGCGCCCTGGGGTTGTGATTGTTATATCATTCGTCGCAGGGATGGTAACTGGGGCACCCCCGTTTTTTTGGTAGGGCTAGCCTACGACATAGCCCTGAACTACGATGGCACTCGCTTATGTGTTGGCAAGTACAGGGGGTTGGAGGTCTACGATTTGACCGCTGTCCCGCGAAATAAATGGGTTCTGGAAAAAGAGGAGCCAAATGTTTGCATATCCGATTGCACCATGTCGGATGATGGGAGACGTGTAGCCTATGAGTGGGAATACATCTATAGCAGTCCTCGAAGGATTCGTCTAAGGGAAGAGCGAGATGGCGACTGGGATCTTACTGAGTTCCACGGGTTTTCGGAGGGGGTTATCAGCCGGGACGGAACAGCGCTGCTTTTGTTTCCGAAGGGGACGGGGCTGCACTATTTCGACCCTTATCTCTATACGACCCGCTTCGTAGATGGCGAATGGCACGAACCCATCTGCATTGCAGCCCCCGGAACTTACCCCATGCCACTTCCCGCCACCAGCCGCGATGGAAGGAAGATCGCGTTTTCGGCAACAGAAACGCCACACGGGCCTCAGTTCTCGGAAGAACTCTATTTCTTTAGTTATGAATTTCCTGGCAAGGCGGTAGTACGATCGAATATTCCAAGCGCTCCGTTCACTATTTCCGGACCGATAGAACTTTCGAGGGCGACGGGGCCGGATTGCCGCTGGGAGTGCGATCAGCTCTACGTCTCGACCTGGACCGTCACCTGGGGGGATGTCCCCTACTACGAAACGCCGCCTCCCCAGACACAGCAGACAAAGGTAGATGAGACAGTCTACTTCTGCGGCGAGTACGTTCCCTCAATCTATCGCCTCGAACCGGATGAAGTCGAACTCTCCGTTGGCAGGCCTGTTCTGAATTACGCCACCGGCACATTCTTCGTCCCAGTTGAGATACGAAACATGACCGGGCAAATCACCTTCTATGCTCCTATGCGCCTGGTCTTCGACTCGTTTTCCCCTGAAAATACAAGGCTCTGGAACGGCGATGGCCTGACCGAGGATGGCAAGCCGTTCATTGACCTGACCGATTTGATTCCGAACGGCCTGGCGCCTGACTCACCGCCCCTCCTCGTCGAAGTGGAAATCTACAACCGAGAGCGAAATCCCTTCATCTCCTTCGAGGCCCATGTCACCGCCGCGAAGGCCCCTCTGCCGGACGTAGCCTTTACGCCGCAAGCTGCTGACGGTGGCTCTGCATCCTCTGAACCACGGCTGTCAGAGGAGCAATCCGCCCTCAGGATTGAGTCCATTACTCTCGATGCGCGCGGCGTCAAAATCGCCTGGCGATCCATTGCGGGACAGAACTACCGGGTGCTGCACCGCGATGTCCTCCTCACCGAATGGCAAGACACCGCCGAGGTCACGGCAACGGGGCCTACCACAGAATGGCTTGACGAATCAGCCTCAGAGGAATCGCCCCCTATGAGAGTCTACAGGATCGAGGGGATTCCTTCTCCCGCGCTAAAGCCAGGCGACTGATAAACCGCGCGGTCCCGCGGGACCGCCGAAACACCTCACGGCTCCATCCTCCATCCTCAACGCCCCCGGGCAGGCGATGCGAAAATCGCGAAAATTTCGTTCGCAAACTCCCCGCCGCGTTGTCTTATACTTACGGAGAGAGAAAATCAGCGATGGAGGATTTCGACCGGCATATCAGCGACAGGGAATTGCTGGAGGATTTTGTGAAGAGGGGACATGAAGACTCCTTCAATGTCCTCGTGCAGGACTATAAGCTGAGGCTGTTCAACGTCGCCTTCCGCGTGCTCCACGACAGACACGCTGCCGAAGATGCCATCCAGAAAGTCTTCCTCACGCTGCTGGAGCAGAAAGACCAGTTGGCCGATGTGGAATCGCTTCAGGCGTGGCTGTACAGGACGACGCTGAATGTTTCCCTGAATATAAAGAAGAGCCGACAAAGGAGGGAGGAACGGGAGAAGGCGGGGGAGGCCTCTCGTGAGGGCGAGAGTCCGAGAGAAGCGGCGGCGAAAGCGGAGCTACGCGAGGAGCTCGATGGAGCTTTGGGGAAGCTCAAGGATTCCCTGCGGATTCCGGTCGTGCTGCGGTACTTGCAGGGCATGTCTCACGCGGAGACCGGCGAGATTCTGAACCTGTCTCCAGACGCGATCCGGATGCGCATCGTTCGCGCGCTGAAAAAGCTTCGCCGCCTGCTCGGGAAACGCGGGCTTTTGGTCTCTACCATCGCCGTTGAAGAAGGGCTTCGGGCAGTCCCCGCCGAAGCTGCGTCTGCCAGTTTTCTCACATCCGCCTCCTTGCTCATCAAAGCGGCTTCAACGGCAGGGACCGTTGCGAAAGCCGTGATAACGACAACCTCGATGGTAAAAGGGGGACTGATGATGACCGCTGAAACGAAGATTGCCATAGGCGCCATTGTGGCCGCCATTGTGGCGGTAGTTTCTTTCGTTTGTTTTCGGGGTGACAAGGAGGATACGGCGCTTCGACGCCCTGGGGCTCCGAAGGGTCTGCATCGCGCCACGCCACGAGTTCCAAAGGAGGCGCCAGATGAGGGAACGGCGAAAAAAGGGGGAGCGGAAGCTCCGAGTGCGTTTGGGGTTCTGGTTTGGCCAGACATGCCAAGCCTCTCCGCATCCTATTCCAGGAGTCTTGTGTCCTGGATCAAGGGCTGGGGATATGAATGCAGCGCCGTGGTGCTTCAGCAAGACAGGACAAACAAAGAGACCGTAGCTTTTATCCCACCCGACCTCAAGGCGGAGGCGCTGAGCGCTTCGGAGGCGGCTGCGAAACTCAACACAATAGTGATTGCCGATGGAGACCTGCCGCTCACTCAAGTGGCTGGTCTGATGAAATACATGCGCTCCGGCGGGTGGATCATTGTGCCCTCACCTGACAGCGGAAAGGCCCCGGGAGAGATCGAAGAGTTGCTCCAATTGAAGCCTGCCGGTGCGGCGAGTCTTGTATTATCCGCGTCAATTGGTGGAAAGACAGCGCGAGCATTGGTTTCTCATCCTTGCCTTCCAGGGATTGAGTCGGGACAGTGGGTCGAATGGACCGGCCGCCCCGGTAAGATTCTCCACTCAAGGTGGGACGAGGCACTGCCACTCATCTGCTTCCGGTACCCTCAATTGCCCGCCGTTCGTCTCGTTGCCGCCGGGGAGGGGGGTGTAGTGCACTGGAATTTCCCGATAGCGCCAGGTCCGCTATTAGGGGACCTGGACCTCAAGACCTTCCTAGGAGAGACGCTCGTGTGGTTGCGCGGTCGGGCGGATTGGGCAGAACCTCCTGAGAAAGAGGGCAAGGTCTTGGGCGTGGTATCCTCAGCGGAAGGCAACGAACCGATCGCCGGGGCGAAAGTGGTCGCACAGGTTTATTCTGAATCGGGAAAACCCGTGCGACGCTTGGAAACTGCTTCGTCAGGTCAAGGCACGTTCTCCGTTCCGTTTCTTGATCGCGCGATCTACTGGGTCAAAGCCGAGGCCGAGGGCTATTTCCAGGTGGAGAGCTACCTCCTTCGTCGCACAAACGGGGGAGAGGCACCCAAAATCGAAGTGCTCATGGAGCGACAGGGCGCCGTTTTCGGTCATGCCTACTATGGCTCTGGCGAAGCCTATCCTGCGGGAGCCGTGCGAGTGACCCTGGCCCCAAATTGCCGCCTTTCTCCCACATGGGAAAAGGAGACGGTCACCGACACGGAAGGGTACTTCTCGTTTGATCAACTGCCGGCAGCTCAGACCTTCTACCTGGTCGCTAAGTCCGAGGCCTGGATGGGGCTGCAGGAGGCACCGGTCCCCCTCGGTGGAGGGGCTCTGGAAGTTGATATTCACATGAGCCCCCTTGTGGCGGTTGAGGGTGTTACTGAGAACCTTGCCACGGGCGAGGCGCTTCCGAACGTCGAGGTCGAGGTGCGGCCCTATGTGAGCGACGAGACCCGCTTTCTTTTTGCCGATGCTCTGACCCAGACGACAACATCAGGGGCGGCGGGTGAGTTCATAGTGTCACTTGTTCCGGGGAAATGGGCCTTTAAGGGCCGCAAGGCGGGCTTTTGCCCTGTACCAGGCGGCGAGGTCATGGTACCGGAAAGTGGGGAGCCTGAGCTGATCTATGCACCTGGGTCGAAGCCCATCGTGAGGCTCTGCCCGGAGGCTATTCTCTACGGCACGGTCTTCCAGCCGTCGGGCTTGCCCGCACCAGGGGCGATGGTGACCTTAGATAAAACCGATGTGACGTGTCTGGCCGATAGCGAGGGAAGGTACGCAACGGAACCTTTCTCGCCGCCCGGGCTCGGCCGGGAGCCGAAGGAGGTTACGCTAATCGTGTCGGCAAAGCGGCAAGAAGAACGCGCGTTCAGTGCCCTACATCTCAAGTTTGTGAGAGAGGGCGAGCCTGAACCCCAGGGGCCGTTGAAGTCCTACACGGCGCTGCTGCAGGGTACCTGCCCGGTTGATTTGCATCTGGAGGCGCCTAAGCCCGAGGAGCCGGGTCACGCGACTCTGTCGGGCACCGTTATAGGCCTGGACGGCCAGCCCCTACTGTCGGCTAAAGTCGAGCTTGCCGATCCGTTTAACGAGCCGCTCCTCTCCACCATGAGCGTCGGAGTTCTCAAGGGGACTGTCTCGGATTCTCTGGGCAAATTCAGTTTCTCAGGGGTGCGTGAGGGGATATGGGTCGTTCGGGCGACGAAGAAGGCTGCCGACATAGAGGGAAGATTCTCCCTTTTCTGGGGTGAAGAATGGCGGACGGTGGCGGAGGATGTTCCGGTCGCCCCGTTGGAAGTCAGGGTGGGCAAAGCACATATTTGGGGTAGAGTGGTGAGGGCGGACGGCACCCCTGTCAGAGATCGCTATGTGAAGTTTGGGGTCGCTTTGCACACAGGCGGACAGGCCGGACGGGAGCTTTTTCTCGACGAGCACGGGCAGTTTGCCCTGTTTCCCCAGCAGAACGCGCTGCTGACTCGTCCGCCGTCGCCAGCAGCGTACAAGGAGTGGCTCAGAAAGAAGTTTGGGTTTATGCCAGAACGCCTCCTGGAAGACGCTCGTTTTCCCTGGGAAAGAGGGAAACTGCCCCCGGAAGGATGGGTGAGGTTATCGGCGCGCGTTTCGGGCGTCTCCGAAGAGATTCGGGATGTTCGTTGGGGCGAGGAATCGTTGGTCGTTGCCCTTGCCCCACAGGGCGATGTCAGGGGACATGTAACCGATGCCGACACGGGGCGGCCAATCCCCCATGTCATTGTGCTCGCTCGGCAGAAAGGCCGCGATGCGGGGGCTGCTAAAGCCGACGACGACGGTGCCTTCCGGTTTGCGGAATTGCCCCCGGGTCCCTGCACGCTGACGTCCGCGGAAAGTGGGATGTACTGGGCCAACAACAAGGAAATAGAAGTCGTCGAGGGAGGGGAGGTCAATGTCGAGATACAGCTCTGGACACACAGGATCATCCGGGGTCGTCTCTTACTGAAAGAAACAGGGCAACCTGTCGTAGCGAAGATACACATTCTTGACTGGCCAGCGGAGTGTGTCAGTGGGCGTGACGGAAGGTTTGCTCTTTCTCTATTCCCGCAAGAAGGGCGATTCGATACGCGCTATTTCCTCATTGTTCCCCTCGAAGGCACTGGTCTGAAATCCTTGAAGAAGGCCGTGGAAACCGTCGGAGGCAGGGAAATTGACGTGGGCGATATCTATTTGGAGAGGCAGGAAGAAGGCAGTGAAGCAAGTGGGGAGAAGTAACTGCGGGGCCCTTAGACCGCGGATGCAGGAGGGGGAGGCGTGAACACGAAGCGAAAGGGGTTGTGGGCGGTCGTCATTGCACTGGTGGCGGGTCTCATTTGCCTCGTTGTCTTCCTGTTGTTGCGCGGTCTATCCCCACCGACTGTTGAGAAGCCCACCAAGTTATCCCCGCACAGTGAAGCGAAGCGCGCTGAGAAGTCGCTTCCTCTTCCCGGCTCGCGGACGGCGGAAACCCCAGAACAAGCTCGCACCTCGTTTGGTGTTCTGCTATGGCCAGGGATGACGGGGCGGGCGATGAATTACTCCAGGCAGATTCGGTCGTGGATGAAGGAATGGGGATTTGACGCAGGGTTTGTGACGGTTGACCGGGACGGCAGCGGAGGTGAGTCGTCTTCTGCGTTTCCTGCGGATGTCGCAGAGAATACATGGACCTTCTCCGAAGTCTCGTCCAGGTTGAACGCCATGGTTGTCGCGGATGGCGATCTCAGCGATTCGCAGGCTCTTGCACTCAAAGAATACCTCATGTCAGGAGGGTGGGTGATTGTACCGTCGCCGGAGGATGGGGGCGCGTCGTCGGAGGTCGAGGAGTTGCTCCAGTTGAAGCCGAGCCGTTCGGCAACACTGATGGCGCCGGAAGAGCCGCAGTCGGAGAGTCCGCTGGGAGCAGAGGAAGTGCGGGTTCTAACTTCGCATCCTCTTCTTTCCGGGGTCGCCATGGGTTCTTGGCTCGAATGGACGGGACCGCCAGGCCAGGCCCTTTACTCGAAGGTGGATGAAGCGCTACCTTTGTTGTGCTTTCGACGGCCGGAGTTGCCCGCCATGCGGCTGATTCCTTTCGGAGAAGGCGGCGTGGTTCACTGGAACTTCCCGCTTCGACCAGGACCGCTGATCGAAGAAATCGAGCTGAAAGCGTTTCTCGGGGACACGCTCACATGGCTCTGGGGCCGGGCAACTTGGGCGGAGCCGGTGGAGAAGGGAGGCACTGCCCTCGGCATCGTCCGCAAGAAAGACGGAACACCCATTCCGGCGGCGAAGGTAACTGCAAAGGTCTTTTCGGAATCCGGCGAAGCCGCTCAGACCCTTGAGACAACATCGTCCGAGGACGGGAAATTCTCCCTCTCGGTCTTCAATAACGCAATCTACTGGGTCAAAGCGGACGCGGAAGGTTATTACCAGGCGAACATGTACCTGCTGGCGCGTCCACAGCAGAAAGAGGGGGTGCAGATTGAAGTCCTTATGGAACCAGAAGGTTCCATCTTTGGGCAGGCATATTACGGGCCTCGAGAGGACCATCCTGCCGTCGGAATTTCTGTCACCCTCGCCCCCAACTGTCGTATCTCCTCTGCGTGGGAGAAGGAAACTGTCACAGACGGCAACGCGCGCTTTTCGTTCAATCATCTTCCCGCCGCTCAGACATTCTACCTGATCGCAAAGGCAGAGGGCTGGATGGGGTTGCAGGAGGCGCCAGTCCCTTTGGAAGGAGGCTACTCAGAGGTTGACGTGCACCTTGAGTCTCTGGTGGGAGCGAATGGGACTACCACAAACGCCGTAACCGGAGCCCCGGTTTCGGGGGCCGAGGTACTCGCAAGACCATGGCAAGATGAGGGAGCGCGCTTCTTGTTTCTCCACGCCCTGACCGTTGAAACCACATCGGGCACAGATGGCAATTTTGTGCTGATGTTGCCTTGCGGACACTGGCGCGTAACTGCAGAAGCGCAGGGGTTCACCGCAATGCCGAAAAACCCTGGAGCTTTTGACGTGTCTGTGTCTGAATCCCGATCGCCTGAACCTTCCGAGATCGTGGTGGAACTCTGCCCAGACGCGGCTCTTTTCGGCACCGTTTTCACATCATCAGGCGAACCGGCGCCGAGGGCAAAGGTTACGGTAGACCCTGGCATCATAAACTGGGCAGACGACAAAGGATGCTACAAGACCGCTCCCCTTCCACCAGCTTGTGTTGTCACCCCACGCAGTCCAGGATTTAATGTGAGGGCCGACTGGAAAAACGAAAGTGCTTCAGGGTTGTGCTCCTTTGAGTTAACGGGATCATCCAATTCGTACGCGGAACTGCTTCAGGGCGCAAGCCCGCTGGACTTACATCTGCGAGCTCCAGCCACAGAACAGGGTTTCGCTGTGGTGTTTGGCACCGTTCTCGACGAGAATGGGGAACGAGCAAGCTCGAGCGAAATCGAACTGGCCGAGCCGTCAAGGTCGCCTGGTCCTTGGAGCTTTTGCGCTGCTCCCTTGAAGAAGACCCTCTCTGACGCTAACGGAGAATTCCAGTTCTTACACGTCGGAAAAGGGCTTTGGTCAATTCGAGCAAGGAAGGAGCGTACCAGTCCTGGCGGAAAGTGCTTGCTGCTGGGAGAAAAATGGCAAACATTAGTCGAGGATGTTCCCGTCCCCTCAGTGCAGGTCAGGCTGAGCAAGGCGTATATTCGCGGCAGGGTCCAGGAGGCGGATGGGTCCCCCATGAGAAACCGTTACGTGGATTTCTCGCTTACGTTGCATACGGGGCACGAGGGGGCACAGGAACTTTTTCTGGGAGAATATGGAGAATTCACTCTATTTCCGCCACGAAGAGCGGTACTGACTCGTCCCTCTTCAACAGCAATGTACAGGCAATGGGCCGAGAAGCGCTGGCCGTACCCGCCTGGAGTGAAGGTTGCTGTGCCATGGGAAAAACCAGATCTCCCAGAGGAAGGGTATGTCAGGCTGTCTGTGCGATCACGAGAAGGTTTGACAGCCGATTTGGGCAACATTCAGTGGGGCGAAGAGTGTCTCGTTGTTTCCCTTCCCCGCAGGGGGCGTGTCAGGGGGCAGGTGATCGATGCTGACACCAGAAATCCCATTACCGATGCGGGTATTGGAGCCTCGTACCGGGGCCGTTATTTCAAAGGCGGCGTGACGGACGGGAGCGGCGTGTTTTCGTTGTCGAACATGCCTGCGGGCTTTTGCGAGGTGGGGGTACACGTGGACGGATACTGGCATCGCCGAAAGCGGGTGGAGGTCGTCGATGCAGGGGAGGTCTACGTTGAGCTGGAGATATGGACTTACTGGACAATTCGTGGGCGCCTTCTCCTGAAGGATACGGGCGACCCAGTTGTCACAGAGGTTCGCACGAGAGACGGCACTTACGTCAGCGGGCGTGACGGAAGGTTTGCCATTTCAGTGCCCGCGAAAAAGGGCGAGATAGCTTTCTGGTATGAGTTCACCATCCCTGTGGAGGGGTCCGGTCTGAAGGCCGTGAGCACTCGTGTCGAGTACAATCCGTTCGCCCGGGAAATTGACGTGGGCGATATCTATATCGAAAAGGAGAATGAGCCGAACAGCGACGGTGGGGAGGTGAAGTAGTGGACCACTGACCTCGCGTCCATACAGTTCGACCAGGCTTCTCTCGGTCTGTACAACGGGAGGGGCATCTGACGCGGATACCATCATAAGCCATGGGGGGGGAAACGAGATTCAACCGTCGCACCTCGCTCGGCATCGTCGCGCCTGCGAGCAATGCACCAACTGCGAGGGGGCATTAAGCCCGCTTGACTCGCTTCCCGGACAGGGGAAGATGGACATTCGCGTCAAAAAAGCACAGAATACTCCGCAATCGCACAGATGGGTGGTCGCTCACCCAAAAGCCAACGTCGAAACGCGAGAGTATTCTGATGGAGCAACTCTATCTTTCCGAAAGCCAGGTCAAGGACATTGCCGGGATGGTGGTGCCGGTGTGGTTTTCGAGAAAGGCCCAAGCGGCGCTGGCGGAGAGCCTGCTGAGGCTGACGCTCGATAACTACGAGCAATATGTGCGAGCGGAGAATGTGTGCCTGGTTGTGGATGGGGATGAAAGAAGTCTGCGAATCGCGAGGAAGGTGCAAAAGGCGCTGGCGAAAGGCGGGCTCGCTTTCGAGGTGCTGTACCTGGAGGAGAATCGGGGGAAGCATTACGCGGTGAAGGAGGGCATCCTTCGCCTGATGCGCAATAAAGGAATTGAGCATTTCGTCGTGCGGGATTGCGATGCGGACCATTTCATCTGCGATTTGCCGAACCTTGTTCGGTCAGCTCACCGTATCGCTGTCGCCGAAAAGACGGATCGCGTGCTGGTCATTGGTCGGCGAATAGACCGGCATCGCCCGCTCGGCTTTTTCCGTGGAGAGATGGAGGAACTGTGCAACAGGGTGATGCTCGATTCGTTTACCTACTGGCTCGCACGGCGCGGTCGCGTCTTCAACAGCCAGTACTACGCCCCCTACGGTGACGTGCCCGATTTCAAGAGCGGCTACAAGGTCTATAGCCGCGGTCTCGCGCGGCGAATCTTCATGCGTAATCCGCGACTTCTCTGCCTCCAGGAGAAGGATTACTGGCGGCACGGAGCCGAGCCGATTGTCATGGTGGAGGCGGTCCTCACAGGCGCCGCTATCGGCGAGATGAATCGCACGACGTTCGATGTGCAGCCCACGACGACGTTCACGGAATCGTCCGCAATGGACATGCACATGAAAACGCTCGCCTGGATGTTCTGCCGCCTGGGGATTCCTCTCGCCTGCGCCGAGCAGATGTTCAACAACCATATCCCTCGCCTTCTGCTCGTCACCGACGCCTCCGGAAGAGACCAGCTCGATGCCCTCAAGCGCGACACGCTGACCTTTTATGCGCGGCATCTCGGGCAGACCTATTCGCACACGATGACAATCCCCCGCCCGCGATTTTTCTGAGCGCGAAACGCGCTCATGCGGCCCCTCCCCCGTACCGCAGGCGTCTCGCCTGTAAACCAAGCCTCTGCGTATTGTACTGCTCTGTCCCGTGAAAATGGCCGCTCCGCAGCGAGGGTCGGGGCAGGGAAGATGTCTCGCAAAGGCGCAAAGGACGCAAAGCTGAGCAGCCTATAAGACCTTGGCGTCTTAGCGTCTTGGCGACAAAAAACGGGCCGGATAGAGCCATTTAGACCACAGTCGCTCATGAACTTGCGTTCACCGGGAGACCATGCCTGCCCGGCCAGGGAAAATGTCCGCCGCGCCCCTGGCCTCCAAGTCCCACACCACGAAGACACAAAGGGCGAAAGGGGCCGTGCTCAAAAATGTGCGTCCGCAGGTTAGTACTGCGCCTCGTAAATTCGGTCACGTGTTCACGGATGAATCCAGATTGTCGAGAAGCCCGGCAAGTCAGGACGTCGTTCAGGCTGAGTCGTGGCAATCCGGACCGTCGTGTACAATATGTGACCGTATTTGCGAAAGCCTGTACTTAGGTCAGGGCTATGACCTGTCTTTCAACTCCAGCAGGACCGGGCTGCCCGGAAAAGGAAACGAATCGCGGATGCGATGGGTCAGATAAGTGAGATAGTCAGGTTTCGCCAGCGATGCGTCGTTGACAAACAGGCGGATTCTCGGGGGTGACACACCGGTCTGCGTCGCGTAGTAAACCTTGAGTCGGCGGCGCGACGAAGTGCCCCTCCCGGACTTCCCCGGGCTGACTAAGGGAGGGTGACGGTGCTCCAGCGCGTCCCGAAAAAGGCGGTTTAGCACCGGCGTGGGAATCTGCTTTTTGGACTCGCGATGAACGTTCAACGTTGTGCGGAGGACTTTTTCCAGGCCTGCGCCGGTCGTGGCGACGGTGAAGAGAACTGGACAGTGGGTGAGAAACGGCAACTTGTCATAGACGGCCCTGGAGAAAACGCTCTGGCGAATATCCTCGACGAGGTCCCACTTATTGACGGCGATGACGCAGCCTTTCTGTTTTTCGCGGATGAGGTGAGCGATTCGGGCATCGCCAACAGTGGCGCCTTTGAAAGCCTCGAGCATGAGAATCGCCACATGGCAGCGCTCGATGGATTCCTCCGCCCGAAGGGAACTGAGCTTCTCGATGGGGCGGGACATGCTCCTGCGGCGTCGAATTCCGGCGGTATCTACAAAGACGATTCGCTCTCCGTCCTGTGTTTGATACGGGACATCTATGGAGTCTCGGGTCGTCCCCGGCAAATCATGCACGATCAGGCGTTCTTGCCCGAGGAGGACGTTGATGAATGTTGACTTTCCGACGTTGGGCTGGCCGACGACAGCCACACGAAGGGCCGGTTCCGACGTCTCCGGAATCTCCATTGAAAGGCTCGCCTGCCCGACGAGGGATACCGTCTCGTCGAGAAGGTTTCCGATCCCCAACCCATGCGCCGCCGAAACGCCGAAGAGTTTCTCAAACCCGAGCTCGTAGAACTCGGAAATGAGGTGAAGGCCATCCGGGTCGTCGCACTTGTTCACTACGAGGATAACCCTTGCTTTTGCCTTCTTGCGGAGGGTGGCGGCGATTTCTCTGTCGAGCGGAGTCAACCCTTCGGAAGCGTCCACAATAAACAGAATGACGGAGGCTTCGGATATGGCGACCTCCACCTGAAAGGTGACCAGTCTCGCCAATTCCTCGTCCGGTTCCGTAACGATGCCGCCAGAGTCCACGAGTTCGAAAGGCACATTTTGCCAGCTCGCCTGCTGGCCCAGGCGGTCGCGCGTCGTCCCGCTGTGCTTTTCGACAATTGCCACTCTGCGGCCGAGAATTCGATTGAAGAGAGAGGACTTGCCGACGTTCGGCCTGCCGACTATGGCGACGACGTTTCGGTTGTGAGGTCCGTTCATGGGTTCTCCCAGGGCTGGTTTTGATCACATGGCGATACGCGCCCGAAGTGGCTACTGGCTGGGACGCTTCCCTCCTTCGACGATTTTGTCAGGGAGGTATGTCCTCGGGTTGACCGGCTGTCCGTTGACCCTGACTTCGTAATGGAGGTGATCGCCCGGATTACCGCGTACCCGCCCGGTGTGGCCGGCGAGAGCGACGGTTTGCCTCTTTCTCACGAAGTCGCCGCTCTTCACTTTCAGCGCGGAATTGTGAGCGTATCGGGTCTCGATTCCGTTGCCATGGTCAATCTTGACCAGCAGACCGTAGTTGCCGCCATCTCCCGCGAAGATGACCTTGCCGTCGGCGGCGGCTTTCACGGGAACGCCTTCGTCCACGGCGAGGTCAATTCCCTGATGCCCCTCGGATTGGCCCGTTACGGGGTTAACCCTCATCCCGAACTCCGACGAAACCCAGCCGGTTTCCAATGAGACCGGCAGGATGCTGGGAACGTAGCGCGGGCCGATGCCGAACAGCTCCATTTCAGCGGGTTGGCGCGGTCGGATAAGCGAAAAGCCGACACAAATCCCCCCGATGAGCACGAGCACCGCGGCTCCCTTCAGGGCAGCGTCCCGTGGATTGATCTTCCAGATGGCCGTCCTGCGAATGAGCGGCTCCTTCGTCATGTTGCCGTTTCCTCTTCCGGCGGGCGAATCAACCCTTTCCCCCCTCCCGCTGGCTCAGATTCTCAGCGAGTCAATTCTCTCCCGCGGAATCGCCTTTGCCGTTATGACTCTAACCTCCGAGGGCGCCTCGTACTTATAGGTTTCGACAAGGATGAACGGTTCCGTGCGAAGTTTCGAATGCGAGATGCACAAGTCCGCGGTGAGGACTGTCTCCTCTTCCGAATCGGAGTCTCTGAGAAGGGCGGTGGGAACAGGCAAATGATCGTGGGGCCTAAAAACGCGGTCACCCGCCCGAGCGAGATTCAGCAAACGAAGATTCTGCTCCTTGTCCTTTCCCACAACCGCCTTGCCGCCGTCGGGGAGACGGAAGTGCCGGCCGACTTTCAGAAGCGCCACGTCATTGATGTCCGCGTCCTTGTGGGCGAGGAGGTCTCGGACCTTATTGGCAAAGCCCTCGTTTGTCAGGAGACACCCTCCCGCGGCGCAGGGATAGTCTCGCATATCGTACGATTCTGCGAGGCGCATCTGCTCCTTGCGTGACCTGCCGGAAATGGACAGGAGCTTGTCACGGTCAACCCAGCCCTCGCTTTCGGGAATGGTTATTGAAAGATGCTTTGCGCAAAGGGGGCGCAGAACCAGCCCTTCCACCCCGGCTTCCCTGTCAATCAACTGCATCGCGTCTCGCCTCTGGGACATCGGTCTCTGCCCGAGAACCTCCCCCGTGACGAGGAACGAGGCGCCGATCTCTTCCATGTACTCCTTTGCCTTGCGAAACATGAGAATCCGGCAGTCAATGCACGGATTCATGTTCCTGCCGTAGCCGTGCTTTGGGTTTTTGACAATCTCGAGGAACTCCTTAGTCGTGGGGAAGACCTTCAGCGGCGCCCCAAGTTGCTCGCAGGCTCGCCGTGCTTCCGACTTGCAGCTTCCCTTCGCAGTGCAGGTGCAGAAGCAGGTGACGTAGTTAGCGGCATATACAGCAATGCCCTGCTCCTGGACAACCTTGATGGCCAGGCGGCTGTCCAGCCCGCCGGACAAAAGCGCAACGGCTTTGATTGTTTCAGGTCTTTCTCTCATTTCTCACAGGAACTCGTGCCGGACTCGATGCTTGGTGCGTTTCGGAGGCAACCCGCCTTTGCCAAACCTGCAATCCTCATTTATTTTAGCACAGTCCGCCGGTCGTCGCACCTGTTATGTTCTGTCGGCAACGGCTACGTACGATGGGGTATGGATGAATCCTCTCATCGAGAAGCCAGGCTGAAGCCTGCTCAGGCAGAAGCCTGCGGCGTCAGGATCCCACGGACTGAAGCCCGTGTCTAACGCGGGGGCGCCGGCTGAAGCCCGGCGGGGAGGGATTCGGCGCGAAGCGACACAAACGTCGGGATCGCCACGAATAAGCTTGGGCGTCCCGAAACGGAGCACTCAAACGTCGCCACACGCTTTCTGTCCGATGGTCGTGGAATCTAGCTTAGCAGCAGAAACGTCAACGCGCCGGGGGATGAAACGAAAGAAACAATTCCGCTCGTGATTGTGTTACGATAACGGAGGAAAGCTCTGCCGAGAGCCATCTGGTGGAAGGCGTTTTGGTTACCCAAATAACGTCAAATACGGTTGCCACGTTGCTCCCTCAAGGGAGAATAAAACATGACCGAGAAAGGAAGAGTTTTAAGCGTCCGTGAGGGCCGGGCCGTGGTGGAGATTCTGCGTGGCCCGCAGTGCGCCCATTGTAACTTCTGCTCGTCGGGCATTTCTGCGGGGAGATCGTCCATGGAACTGGACGCAGTTGAGGGATTGAAACCGGGTCACGAGGTGACGATTGAGATTGACTCCGGCGAGGTTCTCAAAGGGGGGGCAGCGGTCTTCCTGGCGCCGCTCATCGCTGTCATTGTGGGAGCAGCCGCAGGTCCCGACGCGGCGGGGCTCCTCGGCGTGAGGCTTCCAGCCGAAATTGCGTCCATTCTTCTGGGCGGCGCCCTCATGGTTCTCACCCTTCTCGGAGTCTATTTCCGCGCGCGACGGCCCAAGTATCAGCAAAAACTTACCCCAAAAATCATCGCTTTCAACTGAACCCTGGTCTCCTCCAAAGGCACGGCGTACCTCAGTCACCTTGCCAAACTCAGAGGCTTTCTTCCCCAAATGGGAACACACCCTGAACAGGCGACGTAATTCGCGTGACTGTTTTCCAGCGATGCCTCACGCAGTCCGGAAAACATCCGTCTCTCTCGTAGCATTCCCGTAGAAACCGCTGGGTTTTTTCGTCCGAAGGATAGCCGGAGCCGAAATCCCCGAGGGTCTGCTTGAGCTGCTCGACGAGTTCGTCTCTCCGGACCTTGGCGATGATGGAGGCTGCCCCGACGACGGTGTACGTGGCGTCAGCGCGGTTCTCAGCGACAATTTCCGGGCACCCTTCGCCGACGCACCACCTCAGGTGAGCGCAGAGGCGTCGGATGCCTTTGTCCGTGCCGACCAGGGCGTCGAGATAGACTCTGTCGGCTCTCGCCTGGGAGATGATTCTCGCGGCGCGCCAGGTTTCGAGGAGATTGAGGTTGCGCTCCTCGATTTCGCACGGGAGGATTTCTTCGACAAAGACACCCTGGGCGAGCTCCCTGATCACTCGGGCAAGGGTTTCCCTCTTAGCCGGAGAGAGAGCTTTGGAATCGGTGACCCCTTCGGCTTTTAGCCGTTCAGTGGAATTGTGGTCCAAAAGGACTCCGCCCACCACCAGGGGGCCGATGACGCATCCTCTCCCCGCTTCATCAATGCCGAGGATTGTTTTGCCTCTGTTCACTCCGGGTCTCCATGGCGGATGGGTGCGACTCTATTATCGTGGCATGGCTTATTGTGCCCTTTCAGGGCTTGGATGATTCGATTCGCTTGGGACCCAGGGCAACGCCCTGGGGACACCGTCCCGCGCAGCCTCCAAAAGCCCTGTAGGGGCGTCATAGACGGTCCATCCAGCCAGCACTGCCTTCGCCGACTGCGACCGGCATGCGGCCAGTGCCACTGAAACGGAGCCACACCCTGGCGAATCGCCGAGGGCGTCGCGTTTCTTTGCGGCATGGGTTCATTTGCCGTCACGCAGCATATCATACGCTGGATTTCCCGAAAATGCCCTTGTGCTGGCTGGCGAGATTGAAGTACAATATCGCCCACAAATACCTGTTCCCCGCTCTCTGGCTCCTCCCGAAGAAAGGTCGTTCATGGCGAGGTTTGTTTGGGCGTGCCGTGCCCGGTTCCTGATTCTCACTGCGACGGTCATTCTCGGGGGTTGTGTGCCATCGGATAGGAAAGAGACGGGGGCTGGTTCCTGGAGCGGTATTAGGATCGTCCTGGACCCGGGGCACGGGGGCAGAGACGTAGGCGCATCACACGAAGGCTCCCTCGCGGAGAAGGAAGTCGTCTTGGACATCGCTCTGCGGGTCGAGCCGATTCTCAGTCGCAAAGGGGCGACGGTCCTCCTGACGCGGCGCACCGATGAGTTTGTATCCCTCACGCGGAGAGCCTCTTTTGGCAACGACAGCCACCCCACGCTCTTTGTGAGCATCCACGCGAACTCCTGTCCCTCGGCAGAGGTCAACGGGTTTGAAATTTACTACGCGGAGGATGGAAGAGAACGGGACAGCGTGCAGGCTGCGAACTTCATCCAGCAGTCACTCAAGAGGGCAACGGACGCGAGGGACCGCGGCATCCGCAAGTTCAATTACGCTGTCCTCGCCAGGACGAAATGCCCATCGGTTCTTATCGAGGTGGGATACCTCTCCAATCCGGGCGAGGCGAGCCTGCTGTCGAAATCTTCTTATCGGAAGAAGGTCGCCGAGGGCATCGCGGACGGCATCCTCGCCTATGGCAAAACTCGCCTGTGACCTTCGGGAGGGATTCTGATTCGCCCGGGGCGTCGTCCTGCGCGGCTGGCCCTCAAACGGGAAGTCCGTTTCGCATCTTAAAGGAACGAACAGTGTTGGCCATCAACATGGCAATGGTCATGGGCCCGACGCCGCCTGGAACCGGCGTGATCTTCGATGCCACATCCTTGACGGCATCAAAGTCAACGTCTCCGACCAAACGGTAGCCACTCTTGCGAGTTTCGTCCGGTATCCGGTTGATTCCCACGTCCACCACCACCGCGCCTGGCCTGACCATGTCGGCAGTTATTGTCCCTGGGCTGCCCATCGCCGCGACGAGAATGTCCGCGGTGCGGGTGATCTCGCCGAGGTTTCCTGTGCGGGAATGGCAAACAGTGACGGTGGCATTGGCGCCGGGCTTTTTCTGCATGAGGAGCGTCGCCAGGGGCTTACCGACGATATTGCTTCTGCCGACAATGACCACGTGGCTTCCCTCGATCTTAACGCCGCTGCGAAGCAGAAGCTGCTGCACCCCAAGAGGCGTGCAGGCGACAAACAGCTCTTTCCCCCAGAGTAACCTGCCGAGATTCAGCTTGTGAAATCCGTCCACATCCTTGGCGGGCTCTATCAAGGAGACCATCGCGTCCTCGTCCAGATGGTCAGGCAGCGGCAACTGGAGAAGAATCCCATCAATCCGGTCGTCCTTGTTGAGTTGTTCGATTGTCTCGCGGAGGACGCGCTCTTCGACGTGTTTATCCAGAAGATATTCCTGCGAGAAGATGTTCAGCTCGTCGCACGCTTTCCTTTTGTTCGTGACGTAAACCTTCGAGGCGGGATTGTCTCCGACGAGGATAACTCCCAGACCGGGCGCCCTGCCGACTTTTTCTGTAAGCGTCCCAATCTCTGCCTTCAGTTGCGATTTGATTTGCTCCGCGATCGCTTTTCCGTCAATGAGTTCTCCCATTTTGTGCTCCGATTGTGTGGGTGTAGAGGAGTCCAGGCCGCCTCGGAAGACCGCAAACCCAGGTCTGTGTTCGATTTCACGGACTACGGAAATCCGCGATGCGGCAACCCATCTTTGTCGGAATTCTACACGAAGTACAAGCCCGTTCTGTAGTGTTTTTTGGCGGGAGCCTGATGCCCGTCACGATAAGCTCGCGGCCTTCGCCTTTGGCGCGGTGTTTCCGAAGTATTGAGAGAAATCGGGCTTTCTGATACATTCGAATGAAAGGAAAACTGCTCGATGAGAACAAAAGTCGGAGTTCTGCAGGCTGAGTTTTAGAGGAGAGACTGATGGCAAAAGAAGGAAAAGGCGTCACGCGGAGGCGGTTGATGAAGGAGGCAGGCAAAGGTGCGATTCTGACCTTTGCTGGGCTGGGAGCCCTCGCGAACGCATCGGAAGAGATGAAGCCGAGAGAAGCGCAACGTTCCAGATCGGTTACTGGAGCGGGGCAAGCCGCACAGATGAAGCTCGGCCTTGTAACCTATAACATGGCAAAAGACTGGGACCTTGACACCATCATCAAGCGGTGCGAGGAGACGGGATTTCAAGCGGTGGAGCTGCGAACCACCCATGCCCACAAGGTCGAGTCGGGCCTTGCGGCTGAAGAACGCAAGGCGGTCCGCGAGAAATTCAAAGGCTCGCGGGTGGAGTTGGTGAGCCTGGGAACGGCCTTCGAATACCATTCGCCGGATGCGGCGGTCGTCCAGAAGAACATTGCCGGGACGAAGGAGTATTTGCAGCTGGCGAAGGACGTGGGCTGCCGGGGAATCAAAGTGCGCCCGAATGGACTCCCTCGGGAAGTCCCCATCGAGAAGACCCTGCGGCAGATTGGCGAAGCGCTTCGCGAATGCGGCATCGTCGCAGAGAAGCTGGGCGTCGAAATCTGGCTGGAGGTTCACGGGCAAGGGACATCCCATGTGCCGCACATCCGAACCATCATGGACGTCGCGAACCATCCTTTTGTGAAGGTCTGCTGGAACAGCAATCCAACGGATGTCGCGGATGGCTCGATCCTGTCAAACCTTGATCTCGTCAAGAACAAGATTGGCTCCGTTCATATGCGCGACCTGGACGACGAAGACTACCCCTACCTCGAGCTGTTTGCGGTTCTCAAGAAGGTTGGTTTCAGCGGATACTGTTTCGCGGAGATTCCGGGGAGCGAGGACCCTGTCCGAGTGATGAAGTATTACCGTGCCCTCTGGCAGCAAATGGTCGGCGCCGCGTAAGGCGGTCCGTCCCGCCGAGGAATGGGGGACCGGGTCGGCTGTCGTCGGCTTCTGTATCCCGGCCTTCTATTCGTGCAGGCAGCCGGTTTGCCGACTCGTGGAGGTATTCTCAGTCGGATGGAACCGGAGGTCATCCAGTGGCTAATGCATGGCCTCACTTGGCGGCACGGAGCGGCGCTCGGGTGGAAGCGCATCCTCTGCTCTGGACGTTAACCCATGTTTGTCAGTTTTCGGGCGGTTTT
>JAUYEE010000311.1 GCA_030691545.1 bacterium
CATTCGACAATCCAATCGAGGGAGGAGCGGTATGAGAGGCAAGGACGTTTCTCGGAGGGAATTCTTGCAGAAGACGGCGATCGGCGCCTCGGCACTGGTGTTTGGCGCGGCGACCCGCGGCTCGGCGGAGTCATCGGAGAAGGACGTGGCGTTGGGCTTCATTGGCGTGGGAGGGCGAGGCACCCACGTTCTTCGCAAGATGATGAACGTTCCGGGCGCCCGCGTCGAAGCCGTGTGCGACTTGATTGACTATCGGGTGCGACAGGCAGAGAAGATTGCCGAGCAGTTCAAGCCGCGAGGGTATCTCGATCTTCACAGGATGCTGGAGAAAGAAAAGCTGCACGGGGTTGTTGTCGCGACAGAGGTGGGCAATCATGCCAAATGCGTGATCCCGGTGCTCGAGGCAGGACTGCATTGTTTCAGCGAGAAACCGATGGATTGCACCGTCGAGAAGGTGGATGACATCACGAAAGCGGCTCGAAAGGCAAAGGGGCTGTACCAGGTTGGATTCCAAAGACGGTACAACCTGGGCTTCATCAGCGCCATGGAGAAGATACACGCGGGAGAGGCCGGGAAGGTTTTGTTTATGCAGGGGCAATGGCACTGGTCCACGGGGCCCGGACGATGGGTGCTTGACGTGAACATGTCGGGCGGGCGGTTGGTCGAGCAGGCGTGCCACCACATGGACGTGATGTCGTGGGTCATGAAGAACGAGCACCCGCTCACGTGCGCCGCAATGGGCGCCATCACCGTCAAATATGAAAATCCGCCGGTGCCCACCTCCGAGGACAAGTCGGCTATCACCTACATGTTCCCCGGCGGGATCATCTACTCGTACACGCATCTCTCGTTGCTCCCTAAGCAGTTTGAGAAGGAGAAGCTGTGGGTGTTCGGAGAGAAAGCGGGTGTGGACTTGCCGGAAGGGATGCTTTACGACCGCGAGGGAAATGAGAAGCAGATCGGGGAGGCGAGCGGTCCGGATTGGGACAAGGGTACGGATGAAGAACTGGTCGGCTTTGTCGAGGCTGTCCGGAAAAACGACAAAACGCTCGTCCGCAGCAACCAGGAGACAGGGCGTGTCTCAACGCTCATGGCGCTCATGGGGCGGCAGGCGATGTACGATCGCACGAGCGACAAGTTCGAGCCGCGGCTCGTTCGTTGGGAGGACCTCGGCTCAACAACATAAGGACACGACTCCGTGAAGCCATAATCTGGAGATTCTACGATGGACGTGAAAGCGCGCGGGCCAAAAAGGAGCTGGGAAAGGTTCCTCAGAACAGCGATTGTCGCGTTGGCGCTATGTGCCGGCTCGGTCACGGCAAGCCTCCCTTCGGAAGTTATGCGGGTTGACCAGGACCCGTTGCGATGGACTGTCAACACGCCGCACAGCACGTACCAGGTCTTCGTAGCCCGAAACGGAGAGTTGGTTCAGGGGTACTATGGCCCGCTGTCAGACCGGCGTGCGGCCGGGGCGCCGGGTCCGGGCGACCCTGAAATCATCAGCTCACTTCGAGAGGTGCCATACCGGGGTGGGTTCATGAACATGACTCCGGCTCTCGAGGTCATCTTTGCCGACCACACGCGGGAACTGGAACTGCGGTATGTCGGTCACGAGGTGGGTGAACAGGACGGTTATCCCTGTCTCCGGCTCGACATGAAGGACACGTATTATCCCCTCTCCGTCGCTGAATACATTCGCGTAATTCCGGAGTTAGACGTGCTGGAGAAATGGATGGTCCTGGAGAACACGGGCGATGAGGATATTCTGATGGAACGTGCTTACTCGGGGTCCGTTGTTCTGCCTGCCGACGCATACGACCTGATCCATTTCAGCGGAGACTGGGGGCGCGAGTTTTTCCCTCGCCGGACGCGATTGACTTCCGGTCTAAAATCCATTTACGTTCGCGGAGTTCGAAGCCATCAACACTCTCCCTTTTTCTTCGTGCGCCCGACGGAGGACAAGGATGAAAACTTCGGCACAGTCTGGTTCGGAGCGGTGGCGTGGGTGGGGGGCTGGCAGATGGATTTCGATGTCAACCGCTTCGAGCGCACCCAAATCACAGGTGGAATCAATTCGTGGGACACCCACTGGGTTCTCAAGGGGAAGTCAGCTTTTCAAACGCCGAAAATCGTCTTTGGGGTGAGCACCGACGGGAGCAACGGAGCGAGCCGCCGGATGCATCGCTACCTCCTCGACCACGTGATGCCCAAGCCGTTCAGCCAGCAGGTCAGCAAGGTGCTGTACAACAGTTGGTACGCGACGGGGTTCAACGTGAATGAGAAGGATCAGATCGCCCTGGCGCGGATCGCGAAGGAAATCGGCGTGGAGTTGTTCGTGATGGACGACGGTTGGTTCAAAGGACGGAATAACGACCGCGCCGGTCTTGGGGATTGGGTGGCGGATGAAACGAAGTTTCCCAACGGGCTGAATCCATTGATCCGCGAGGTGAACGACCTGGGGATGGATTTCGGCATCTGGGTCGAGCCGGAAATGGTCAATCCAGATAGCGACCTTTACCGCGCGCATCCGGAATGGGCGCTGCATACTCCGCACAGAACCGCGCACACATCGCGGCATCAACTGGTGCTGAACTTTGCCCGCGACGATGTCAAGGACTACACGCTGAAGTGGATGGATGAGCTGCTTACCAAGCACAACATCAAGTTCATCAAGTGGGACATGAATCGGTACATTTCGGAAGCGGGTTGGCCGGAAACGGACCCACTGGGGCAGCGTGAGGTTCGCATCCGCTACGTGCAGAATCTATACGAGGTGCTCCTGAAGCTCAGAGAAAGGCATCCGGATGTTGTGTTTGAGTGCTGTTCCGGTGGGGGCGGAAGGGCGAATCCGGGAATACTCGCGCTCACGGATCAAATCTGGACGAGCGACAACACGGACCCGGGCGACCGTCTGCACATCCAGTACGGCTGCTCGTATGCCCTCCCTGCGAAGGCGATGGTTAACTGGGTGACCGACGATGAATGGCACGGGAAGACAACGTCGCTGAGATTTCGCTTTCACGTGGCGATGGCGGGGAATCTCGGGGTGGGAAATGATCTGTTCAAATGGACGGACAAGGAGAAGAAAACAGCGAAAGAGCTGATCGCCCTGTACAAGTCCATTCGGCATATCATTCAATTGGGCGACCAATACCGTCTGAGGGACCCGTTCTCCGAGAACCGCATGGCCGTTCAGTTTGTCACTCGCGACGGACGCGAGAGCGTCGTCTTCGCGTTTCAGACGCTCGAGACGCAACCCATGGCAACAAGAGGTTTGTCCCTGTCCGACAGACTTGTCCTGCTCGGTCTCGATCCCGAGGGGACATACCATGTGGAAGGAGACATCGAACCACAGGAAATCAGCGGTGCGGCCCTGATGGCCAGTGGAGTCTCCGTTCCGCTGGCGGGCAATTATAGCAGCAAGGTGATCATCCTGCGGAGACAACCGTGACGGTCTCCTCACTGGGGGAACGCTGCCCCGAACGGCAGAGCGGGGCTTTGATCCGCCCTCAGGGTTCCGGAAGCGATAGGCCGGAAGTGCGGTTGGCATCGGGCGTCCAGCGGGTTGTTTCCCGTCGTGGTGAGACGCAAAGTGGCGGACCCGCGGCGTACGAGGCCGGGAAGGGGAATTCTATCAAGTAATTGTTGGGGAACCCCCCTCTTCTGGGTCATACTTCCGGAAAAGGCTCCTGAACGACGCGCTCGTTTCCTTGCGGGCTTCAAGCGCGTTTACGTTCAGTTCGTAGTTGCATGCCGATAGCAGTCTGGCATTCGCAAAGCCTTTGTACTCTCCGTCCTCGTAATCGAAGTAGGCAACCATAACGCTGACCCCGTGCTTCATGAGTTCTCTCGCGAGAGGCACAAAGTCGCCATCGCCCGTTACCAGCACTGCGACGTCCATTTTGGCAGCCAGCCCCATCTCAAGCGCTTCCACGGCCAGAGCCACATCCGTTCCGCTTTCGGCCTGTGAGCCAGACATTGGGTGATATTTCGCAACGATACCAGCGTGCATAAGGTCGTGGTAGCGGTTCCTTTCCTTGCGCAGCTGTGCCTCATCCGCCTGGGTCGAAGTGAACAGGCCCTGAAACCAGGCCGCGTACACGATATTGTTGTGTGTATACCCTTGCTCCCTCGCGCGCACATGTTCCTCTATTAGAGTG
>JAUYEE010000332.1 GCA_030691545.1 bacterium
AATTGTTGAACAGCGCCGTGGCAAAGAAACACTGGGACAGTTCCTGGTGACGAGTGGTGACTGGGCCTCCAATCTGATGGAAGGCAACATAGAGCTTCAGCGGCGGAACGTGGGCCAACTCGATGCCTTCTACGGCCAGCAGCAAAAGGGCGTTCAGGTCCAGCAAGCGCTGTGATGTTCCGCAACCCGTCAGTCTCAGGTGGGACTCACCACAGCCTGGCCTGGCACGCGCGTAAGCGCGCGAGACGGCATGGCTCCTCTCGCATCGCAAGGGACATGTGCCCGGAGGCATCTCATTCGACGGTCAGGGAGACGCGCGATGCCGAGGAAGATTCCTCCGCGAACCAGAGGACACCCTCTTTGACGACGTCGAGTTCGAGGAGGAAGTCGCCGCGGGCGTTAGGGGCGGTGGCGAGAAGGTCGAGGCGAACGTCCTCGCCGGGATTGACGGAGACGGGGAGGTCCTGACGGGCAAAGTCCCGCGCGAGGCAATCGCCCGTCCTAGAGAGAAGATGAACTCCGAGGCGGACGATGTGGGTCTGGCTCGAGTAGTTGTACCAGACGACGTCGCCGAGGTTTCGCAGGGTCAGGGGGAGGCAGAGCAGCCCTCCCCTTTTGACAAAAAGGCGACTTGTCGAGGGGGCGATGTCCGCTCTGTGTATAAAGCGGCGGAGCGGGGAAACGATCTCATCCCCGGTGGCGGCGAGGGGTTGAGCACTCCCGGCAGCGGCGGGCTTGCGAAGAAACAAGGCGATTGAAGTGAAAAGGGTCAAACCTCTCCTGAGGACGACGCAGGGTTTACCGGTCGGTTCGTAGGGGAACTCCATTGGCTGCCGGAGAAAGCGGCGCTCGACCCTGTAATCCACTCCATCACCGACAAGCTCAAAGCCAGTTGCCTGAAGAAAGAGTGGCTCAATCTCTCGCCGTCGGAAGAACCCGCGAGTCCTGCCGAGCCGGTTGAGAATCAGCTCCGTGGTAACAACGGCGGCTCCCCCCGGCTTGAGGACGCGAAACATCTCCCGCAACGCCAGCACCGCCTCTCGATGCCCGCCAAAGTGCTCGATTGAGGAAAAAGAGAAAACGATGTCGAAGGTGTTGCTTGGGAAGTCGAGCTTCATGGCATCCATGGTCAGAACATCGAGATGTTCTTTGCGATAATGAAATGGAGCGAACATCTCGGGGGTGTGGAGCATAATCGGGCAGGCCTCTTTCTCAGCGAAATCGCCCTCGTAGAGGTCGGTCGCGACCACTCGGGCGATTCTGTTCGCGAGGAAGTAGAGGATTCGCTCGTGCCCGGAGCCCACACCGAGGGCGAGTGCATTTGGAGGCAGGCTTTTGAGTTTACGCAATCCGTAGATTGCCTGAGCGAACTCCCATCCTTTGCGATGAAAGGGAGCATTCGGACGAACAAGATCGAGGTCTCGGAGTGCCCTCCACCAGGCGGGGTTTTTCACCTCGGCCGTGCCGCACAGTTTGTTGAATGGAACGGCGTGAGGATAGGACAACGCGTGCACCCTGTCCGCCTCGCACAAGTCGAAAGGAGACAGAACGGTTCTTGCTACACGAAGGGCGAAACGTCTTGCACCGTCCCGAATTTTCCCAAAAGATGCCATTGTGAATACCGCGAGATGTCCTCAGCAACGGAAGATAGTCCGTCGCTCAGCGGTCTCCTCATGCTCGTGGGTGATATTTCCGGTGAATGCTCTTGAGGCGCTCCTTGTCCACATGGGTATAGAACTGCGTTGTGGCGATGCTCGCATGACCAAGCATGGCTTGAATGATACGCAACTCGGCTCCGTTGGCCAGAAGGTGCGTCGCGAAAGTGTGGCGAAAGGTATGCGGCGTGACCCTCTTACTGAGGTTCAGCTTCCTCACGTAAGCGTGAATCATCTTCCATAAACCAGCTCTTGTGAAACGGGTTCGCAACCGCGTCACGAAAAGGTACGGTGACTCTCTGCCTCGGAGGAAAAAGGGGCGACTCTCTTTCAGGTAAAGAGAGACGGCAGCAATCGCCTGCCTGCCGACAGGGACAATCCTCTGCCGGGAGCCTTTTCCGTGACACATGATGGTGCCAGAGCGGGAATTGTAATCGGCGAGTTTGAGGTTGGAGAGTTCCGAAATGCGCATGCCGGTGGCGTACAACATTTCCATAATGGCGCGGTCTCGGATGCCTTCTGGAGTCGCCATATCGGGGAGGGCGAGAACTCGCTCGACTTCCTGGATGGTCATCGTCTCGGGAAGAACCCGCCACAGCTTTGGCGACTCGATGAGTTCGGTCACGTCTTTCTTGAGAACGCCTTCACCGACGAGAAATCGAAAGAACATTTTGATGGCGATGAGATAACGAGACAGGGAATTGGAGGCGATTCCCTTTTGTCTCTCAGAAATGATGTAGTCAATCACGTTTGATCGGGCCACTCGCTGGGCAGACGGGATGCCGACGGATTCAACATAGCGAGCAAACTTGCGGAGGTCGCGACCATAGGAGAGAAGAGTGTTCTGAGCTAAGCCTCTCTCGGCGGCGATGTAGTTGAGAAAAGAAGCGATTTCGTTTTCGATGGGCAAGTCGTCCATTGCTTCTCTCCGAGAGGGAGGACGGTTTGAGCCTGTGCAATCGGTCGCTTTGATCGGCTCACCACTGTGATACGCTCCAGAAGATTCGCGCGATAGCATTTTCGGCAGCAACCTTCACGGCCGCGGGATCACAGTATCTCATCTCTGGTTGTCCCCTGGGAAAAGCCTGCACCGCGCGACGCGAGGATTGCCGCGGCTTCCCGGTAAACCTCCTCCACAGAGACAGAGGTCATGCAGAGGAGGTCCGTGGGACATTCCCGCCTGTAACACGGCGAACATTGTACGCTCTTGGCGATTACGGTGCAATTGGCGGGCGGCGCCGAGCGCTGTGGATCGGTGGGGCCAAAAATGCCGATGGTCGGTATGCCGATCGCAGCAGCGAGATGGAGAGGCCCGCTGTCGTTGGCGATGACCAGGGCGCAGCGGCTAAGGAGAGCCGCCAGTTCCCTGATTGTGGTTTTGCCGCAGAGGTCTATGGCGTCCGGACCGATTCCATCAGCGACGGTCGAGCACGGTTCGAGGTCATTCTTGCCACCGAGAATCAGAAACCTTGCGGAGTAAGCTTCGGCGAGCCGTCGGGCAAGCTCGATGAGCCGCCCGCCTAACCACATCTTGGCGGGGCCATAGGCTGCACCGGGGCAAAAACCCACAAGAAGACAATCCGGGAACAGACCGATGGAGCGGATGAAATCCCCCGCCCACCGTTGGTCTGAGGGGGAAATGCGAACCTGCGGCGCCTCGGTAACCTCCGCTTTCCCGAGATAACGGCAGAGGCGGAGGTACTCCTGGATTTGGTGAATCGGCTCGGGTCTTCGGCGAAGAGCGTGTGTCAACAGGAAACCTCGCCCGTCCGCTTTGTACCCGACACGGAGGGGAATTCCGGCTCCATGCACCCAGAGGGCGGATTCAAAAGAATTGGTGAAAAGCACCGCCAAGTCAAAGAAGGCTCTCCGGAGGGAGCGGATCATTTTCGCTTTTTGGAAGATGGCACGCATCCCAGACTCGTGCTCGTAGCCAAAGACCGCATCGAAATCGCCGCTGTTGCGGGGAATCTCTGCCATGCTTTCTTTGACCAAGCAGGCAATCCAGGCATGGGGGAACAGGCGACGAATGTGCCGGGCCGCGGGAAGACTCATCACGACGTCCCCGAGCCAGTTGGGCATTCGGATGAGAATCCGTTTGACGTTTCGGAAAGGCTTCCGAACCAGTTCACTCTGAGGCGGCTTCCATCGGTCATAGACCCACGGCCATTGCGACGGGTGCTTCCTGACAACTCGCTCAATGGTCTGGCAGAAAGCCGAGGTGTTTGAGAGCGCGTCTGCTTGCAGGTCGGTTGTCTTCGTTAGATTGACGGGCTTGTCACACGTGAGTGCATAACGTCCATATCCAGGGCCATATCCATCGAGGAGCACGAACGTGGGAACGACCGCGGCGTCCGTGGCGAGGGCAAGCTCTGCGGGGAAAATGTTCGCCGCGGCAGGGCGGCCCAGAAACTCGACATACGCCTGGTGGCCATCGCCAAGCCGGTCAACAGGAATCCACAGCGCTCCATTCTTCTGAAGACGGACGACGAGGTCGCGCTTCGCATCCTGCCTCTGAGCCACAACTCGCCCTGTCTGACAGCGAACCGGCCCGATCATTTCACCAAGCTGGGACGCCGCGCCCAATACCTCCACGTGCGTGTGCTCGTACCCCCCCGCTTTCAGAGCCTCGCCAACCAGTTCCGGATACCCCTGTTGAGATGTGAGAAAGATGACACCTTTACGGCGGGCAAAAGCCTCTTTGAGGTTGGCCTTTCCGCGAACGACGAAGTAGAAACGGCGATCAGCCCGATGATATTTCTCGACGCGGAACGACTCGACGGTACGAGTGCCGAGATACGCGAAACTCTGCCGCGCGAGCCTCGCGACGCGGCTGTAGGAGTCACCGGCGGCCAAGGTGTGGACAACGTTCGCCTTCGCTGCCCTTCGCCTTTTCCGGTCAAGAACGTAAACGAGGATTCCGACGTGTCGCCCGAGCCACAAGGCGCAGGAGCGAGGGAGAAGGCAGAGAACCAGTCTCAGCAAAGGAGCGATTGCCTGAAACGTCATGCCTTTCCCTCCATCGAAGAGCGTGTCGTGGGACACTGCGGCAAACAAAGGGGGGCATACTCACATTTCTGGCAGCTATCTCCTTTGGTCTTCGCAAAGTCGCTTTCGGCAATGGCGCGCACGATGCTGGCTATCTTTTCTCTCGTCTGCCCTGTGGCTTCGCGGCTCAGCGAGAGGCACTCAGAAACCCCGGATTCCATGAAGTAGAGAATCGCCTTCTGAGGAGGCGTGCTCAGAGCCTCACTCAACAGGAAACCGTACAGGGACATCTGAAAGCGGTAGGCTTGCCATTGCGAGGAGTCTTTCGGCGGCAGGGCGCCAGTCTTGAAGTCGAGGATCGTCCAGACGTTGTCGCCGTCGAGATAAAGGACGTCAACGATGCCGCGGATGACAACGTTCTCCACGATTGCCTTGACGGGCATCTCGCGGTAAAGCTCTCGTGCGTTTCGCAAGCGACAGGCTTCCTCGCTGCGAAGGAAGCGCCGGATCAGCTTCTCCGCGGCGCCCTTCTCCTCAGATAATGAGAAAAGACGGGAGACAATTTCTGAAAGGTTCGCGGCTTCCTTAGCCCGAAGGTCAACCTGCTCAAGGCACGCATGAACGCGATCGCCGAAACGCCTTCCTCTTGCCCCGGTGAAAACATCCGAGGGCAGGTCGAGGAGTTCGCCTCCTGGGAATGGCTGCCCGGTTGAACCAAAGCCGAGTTGCGACATCTCATCTCGGTCGGGGAAGTTCATCACCTCTCGCAGCAAGAACTTGTGCGGGCACACCTCGAAAAGGACCAGTTGAGTCACGCTCAGTTCCGCCGGAGGAGACAATGGCCTTTCCGAAGCCGCACGCGAAACGATTCGTTCGACCGCTTCCTTCACAGCAAGAGAGTGTTTCTCCGTGGCGCG
The DNA here is from genome assembly GCA_030691545.1 of bacterium. Lineage (GTDB taxonomy): Bacteria > Auribacterota > JABMQX01 > JABMQX01 > JABMQX01 > JAUYEE01. The sequence goes on from JAUYEE010000332.1 coordinate 5,561, forward strand.
CTCAGGCACGGGTATTTTCTCCCCAGCCACGATTTGCGGGGCGTATCGCTCGAGCAAGGACTCTGCTGATTCCACAGCAGGAACGGCGGCGTCAGGAGGATTCACGGAAATGGAGACCGTGGCGTCACCGAACAACGCCCGACACGCCTCGCCGGAAGAGGGAAGTGACACCTCCTCCGTCAGCACACCTATGAGCCAGTCGAGGGGAGACCTCGCCCGTTCAACATCGTACTCTTTCTCCGGGCGGCAGGACCCGGCGAGAATCAGATAGTCTCTCGCGCGCGTCATCGCCACGTAAAGAAGTCGCCGTTCCTCTGCCAGTTGCTTTTTCTTTCGCTCGGCGAAGACAATCGCCCTCCCGCAGGACCTTTCCGCCGATTCCTGCCACGGCTCACAGGCGATTTCCATTTCGCGCGATATGAGGAATCTGCCCTTGTCGAAATTGAAGGACCGGGACATATCCGCCACTACCACCACGGGAAACTCCAGTCCTTTTGCTGCATGGATGGTCATGAGCTTAACGGTATTTCCGGAATACATTTCCAGAGGGGCCGCCTCCTCTTGTGGACCGTAGAATCGCATGACCTCGTAGAATTGCAGAAACCCTCCGATCCCTCCCGCCTCTCTCGCGGTGTATTCTCGCAAGATATTGAGGAACTTCAGGACGTTCGCCATTTTTTGAGTCCCGCCGGGAGAAGTCAGAAGGCGGGTCTGATAGGGTGTCGCCTCCAGAGCCTCTTTCACAAGCTCGTGGGGAGGAATAGAATCCTTTCTCGTGCGGAGACCCTCGAAAAGAGATAGAAACCGCCGGAGTTTATCTTTCGCCGTGTCGTCAAGCTCAGGAATCGAGTCCGTTCGACGGAGAGCTTCCATGACGTACGGAGAATCAAACTCGTTCTCCACGTGACGACGAAGGTAAACGAGGGTCTCCTCCGATACACCGACGAAGGGAGAACGCAGAACCGCGACGAGAGGAAGATCACGGAAGGGGTTGTCAACAGCCCGAAGAAGATTGATGACATCGTCAATCTCCTGTCTGTCGTAAAGCGCCTGGCCGCCGACGGCACAATAGGGAACAGAGAACTCATCGAGGGCTTCCGTGTACGCGGGGTAACTCGCGCGGCAGCGGCAGAGGATGGCGATGTCTCCGTATGAAAGGGGACGCCCCTGTTTCGTGTCCTTGTCCCAGACAAAAGCCTCGGCATCTCGCACGAGCGCGACAAGCCTCGCCACAACAGCTCGAGCTTCCTTACGCCTCAGCTCCTCGGCTCCCTCCTCCTGGCTTCCGGTGGCGGGCTGGTCATCTTCCGCCGAGGCGGTTTCAGTTTCTGACTCTGGATTGTCGGGGAGCACCGAGTCGGGGGCGGCGAGGATAATCTCAACACTCGGGTGCGGCGCTTCCTGCGCGGCATTCCGAGCGTACCGGAGCGGCTGGAAACCGAGCCGTTCTTTCTCCCAGAGAAACGAGAAGAAGGAATTATAAAAACGTATCAGGTTGTGCCCGCTGCGAAAGTTGTCCCCCAGAGGAATGTGCACGTACGCCGCAGACTGAGATTGGCACATGTCCACGAGGTCGGCGAAAATCTCGACGTCCGCATTTCGGAAACCGTAGATGGACTGTCGCATATCGCCCACGACAAACAGATTTCGCCCCGAGGCGAGAAGGTCAATGAGTTCCTTCTGCAATCCGTTTATGTCCTGGAACTCGTCCACGAGCACATAGCGAAACCGTTCCCTGCATTCTTGCCGCAGTTCCTGCACGTCTCGCAGGAGACTTCTCGCGACAAGCTGGAGGTCCTCGTAGTCGAGAACGCCGTCGCGTTTTTTTCTTTCTTCGTAGCTACCCCAGAAAAGAAGGACTCCCTTCAAGAGAGCTGTTTTGGGACGCAGGAGCGCGTCCTCCGCCTCCCGGTTGAAAAAGGCCGCTGCCTTCTCGTCTTTCAGGAGGGCTTTGATGCGGCGAAACCTCTCCTTCAATTCCTGGCACGCGGTCTGCTGTGGGGCAGTGCGGGGCAGTGAAGGCGGTCTCGACGTTAAGGCTTCGACGTCCGCGGCGATCCCTCGGAAAGACGCCATGTCTGACAGTCTGTCGCGAAGGGCGAGAATCTCCTGCCGCTTATCTTCATACCTGCCCGTCGCCTCGAGAGTTGAGACCGCATCAATCTCTGCCTGCACCTTGCGCAACAGTGCCTCCGCTCGTCTGTCAGCCGCGGCCTGGGCTTTCTCGGTCAAGACCGAAGGGTTCCTCACCAGCTCCTCGACATAGCCAAGCTCCCTTCCGAGGCTGCGGCACAGGTCCATGTACGCAATGATCGCCTCCCGGACGAATCGGTCGCCGTAATGCTCCGCAAGCTCCAGAAAATCCCGCTCGCTCTGGGCAAACAGGCTTTCAAACAATTCCCCTGAGATTCTCTGCCGGTCCATCTCGTCGAGAACCTCGAACGCGGGGTTCACGCCAGCTTCAAAGGGATTCTCCTTGATGAGCCGAGAGCAGAAGGAATGGATGGTGCTGATATAGGCGGTCTCGACGGCCGTCTTTTCCTTCCGCATGGCAAGGCGATGGAACTCAGCGGCGATTCTTTGCTTCATCTCCTCGGCGGCTTTCTCGGTGAACGTGATCGTGAGAATCTGATTCACATCCGCCAGCCGCGAGCAGACAAGATGAACAAACCGCGCCACAAGCACCGCCGTCTTGCCCGTCCCGGCTCCCGCCGAGACAACTACGTTGCGGTCAGTGACCTCGGCAGCTCTTTGCTGGTCCAGTCGCAGTTGCACCGTTGGAACTCCATCGTCCGATGACGGGGACCTTTCTCGCGTCCCAGGGACACATTCTTCATTCTAACACATGCCGTGGCGAGAGAAACGGGGGAACCCGTTGCCCGACGGGGCGCGCCCGCAGGCCGAGAGGCGATGAGCCTGCACAAGGGACAAGGCACAGCTACTCAGGGACGGACGCCGCGGAAGCGGGATTCTACTCCGCATGGGCACTCTTTTGAGAATTATTCCGCATGGGCATGAGCTCACGTGCGGGGCAGCGGGCAGCATGTCGGCCTCTGTATTCCTCGTAGGTGACGCAAGTTACAATCGGCCGTCACGCGCTTGTTGACGTGTCTCTTCCTCTGGCACACCGTCTGCAAACCTTTCTCTCTGTGTCACGGGGGTACTGGGGAAAAACGCAGAAACGAGGACGCTTTCAATGAGACTTGCACCATTGCTTCGATTGGGTCACGCAGGGATCATATTGGCCGCCGCATTTCTTTTCACCGGTCAGGCTCACCCTCAGGAAACATGGTACGACGACGATACGGGTCTGACGTTCGTCTGGACCACGGCGGCAGGCTCTTTTGATTACTACAACGTTTACCTTTCTGTTGACGAGGGCGAATACTACCTCGCGGGACAGACCGCGACCGAGCGCTTCGTGGTCAATGGAACGAACGGTTCCTCCCACCGAGTCAAGGTCGCGGCAGTCTTGGGCGGCTTCGAGGGCCCGTTCTCTCCCGAATCCGACCCGGTAGTCTGCGACACCGTTGCGCCGTTAGCGCCGGTTCTCTTGGAAGCCTACGAGGTTCTCGATGAGAGAACCGTGGTCGTGAAGCTCCAGAGTGCTCCGAGCGACATCAACTTTGCCTGCTACCAGGCGCTCGGGGGACAGTTCAGCGACTGGACAGACACGGCGGAAACGCAATCGTTCACTTTCACCGTGAACGCGGAATCGCAGAACGTGCTCGAGATTCGAGAAAAGGACCTCGCCGGGAACATTGGGCCGGAGGCTTCGTTGACAATCGCGAATCTCAGTGCCGATAGCGACTCCGACGGGATGCCAAATTACTGGGAATTGATGTATAGCCCGGTTTTGAACCCGAACGACCCAGGGGACGCGAATCTCGACAGCGACGGCGATGAGTACACGAATTACGAGGAATACCTTGCGGATACCGACCCGACGCGCGCGGATTCCGCACCGCCCGACACGGCCCCTCCTTTCACGTCAGGGCACATACCGACTAAGGGCGCCACCGGCGTCTCAATTGATACCGCCATTTCCCTGCATATCCTTGACGCGGGGCACGGAGTGGACGCGGCATCAATTGCGATGACCGTCAACGGTGCTTCGGTCGCTCCCACGATCACGGGGTCCGCTTCGGATTACCTCGTCAGTTACGATCCGCCAGCGAACTTCACTTACAGCCAGACCGTCACGGTGACGGTTGACGCTCGGGACCTGCATTCGCCACCGAACGCGATGGCAAGGGAAGTCTATAGCTTCACCACCATGCCCCAACCCGACACCACGCCCCCTTCGACATACGGGCATAGCCCTGCGAAGGGCGCCGTGGACGTCCCGATCAGCGCAAACATCTCTTTCCACATCGCCGACGCTGGCGACGGAGTTGAGCGATCTTCCATTGCGGTGACCGTCAACGGCGGCGCAGTCGTCCCCACGATCACAGGGTCCGCTTCGGATTACCTCGTCAGTTACGATCCGCCAGCGAACTTCGGCTACAGCCAGACCATCACGGTCACGGTTGATGCTCGGGACCTGCATTCGCCCCCGAACGCGATGGCAAGGGAGACCTACACTTTCACAACAATGGCAAAGCCAGACGAGACCCCCCCGACCACCTCGGGGCACGTGCCCGCGAAGGGTGCATCCGATGTGCCAGTCAACACCGCTATCTCATTCCACGTGACGGACAGCGGTGATGGAGTGGATAAGCCGTCCATCGTGCTGACGGTTAACGGAGTGCGCGCGACCCCAACGATCACCGGAACGCCGGCAGACTATCTGGTGGCGTATTACCCCACCGCTGAATTTCCGTACAGCGAGACAATCGCAGTGACTATTGACGCGCAAGACCTCCATTCGCCGCCGAATGTGATGGCGCGAGAGAGTTATACCTTCACCACGATGCCCAGGCCGGATAACACGCCGCCTTCGACCTCCGGGCATATCCCGGCCAAGGGGGCTGTAGATGTCCCCATTGACACAATCATCTCCCTCCACATGAAGGATGCCGAGGATGGCGTGGATCGGTCATCCATCGTCTTGACCGTCAACGGCGTGCCTGTAACACCTCTGATCACGGGAACGTCTGCGGACTATCTCGTCAGCTACGATCCACCCGCCAACTTCAGCTATAAGCAGCAGGTCACAGTGACAATTGATGCCCAAGACCTCGCCTCCCCGCCCAACGCAATGCCAAAAGAGACGTACAGCTTCGTGACGATGCCGGAACCAGACAGTACCCCACCCTCGACGTCAGGGCATGTGCCAGCGAAAGGGGCGGTGGATGTGGCGGTGGGCACGACGATCTCGCTGCATGTGAAGGATGCGGGGGATGGGGTGGACCGGGATTCGATTGCGATCAGGGTGAATGGGGCTTCGGTTGTGCCGACAATCACGGGCACGCCAGCGGACTACGCGGTCGTGTACGACCCGCCGACGGACTTCGGGTACAGTCAGACGGTGACGGTGACCGTAGAGGCGAGCGACCTCCATTCCCCGCCGAATGTCATGCCGACAGAGACCTACACGTTCCAAACGGTTCCTCGCCCGGACAATGAGCCGCCGCAGACGTCCGGTCATTTCCCGGCGAAAGGAGCGACGGATGTCCTCCCGGAGACGCCGATCAGCCTGCATATCACGGATTCCGGGGAGGGTGTGGACAGAGCTTCGATTGCCATGACGGTCAACGGGCAAACGGTCACCCCGACCATCACGGGGACGGCCGACGATTATCTCGTCACATACGTTCCGGCGCTGCGGTTCGATTACGAGGAGACAGTGGCTGTGACGGTGGATGCTAAAGACCTCAATTCGCCCGCGAATGTGATGCCCACAGACAGCTATTCCTTCACGGTGATGCCGTCTCCGGACACGACGCCCCCGACGACGACCGGTCATTCTCCTCAGCGCGACGCGACGGATGTTCCTCCGAACACCATTATTTCATTGCACGTCACGGATCAAGGCGATGGAGTGGATTTCTCTTCCATTGCAGTGACAGTGAACGGTTCGCCGGTTGTGCCGAGCGTCACGGGGACTCTCGCGGACTGCCTGGTCGTGTACGATCCGCCGGTGAACTTCGCCTACGACGAGACGGTCATAGTGACGGTGGACGCCGGAGACCTTCATTCACCTCCCAACGTGATGAACCAGGACCGATACGAGTTTACCATCGCGACTTCTCCGGACAACGATCCGGCGGCG
>JAUYEE010000333.1 GCA_030691545.1 bacterium
ACAGTTGACCCCGGCCACGGTGCGGATTCAGGTTAAGGTGCGCAAATCGGCTGGTGTCCGGCCGGACATAAACACGGCCCACGCCATCGCCCATCGGATCGCCCTCGAACTCAAAGAGGCTCCCGGGGCAGGCGCTCCCGGCGCTGCCAAGTAGAAGACGAGGAATCTTCGCACATCCGTCAGGCAACGTGAGTCTGCCTCAGAGAAGTCGCCGGGGGAGACCCAGCCGAAGAGGTAACCAGCAAGGGAAGCCAGCGGAAGCGCAGGCGAATCGCTGGCCCCTCGGGCAGCGCAAGCTTTCGTTGCGCGAAGACTTCCATGCGACTCAAAGCAATCGGCGATATCGTCAAAACGGCGGGGAAAGGGTTCTTCGAGAACCACGCCATGATGCGGGCAGCAGCGCTCGGGTTTTACTCGGTGCTGGCGCTGGCCCCGCTTCTGGTGATCTTTGTATCTGTGACCGGCTTTCTGGGCGTGGACGCCCAGACAGGATTGATCCAACAGGTTGAAACGCTTGTCGGTCCCGAAGCCAGCCAGTTTGTCCGATCGCTCATCTCATATACGTCGGAGAACAGAACCGCCGGGGTGACCTCGACGGCCATCAGCGCCGTCACCTCCCTCTTCTGGACCACAGCGGTGTTCGCCCACCTGCAAGCCTCGATGAACCGGGTGTGGGGTGTCCGGGCAAAGCTGGGGCACGGCGCCTGGTTTCTCTTGCGGAAGCGGATTCTATCTCTGGCGATGGTGGCGGTGGTCGGCTTGTTGCTGCTGGCTTCGGTGGCGTTGACCACCGCGTGGACCGTGATCTTCCCGGGCCGGTTCAACATCTGGGTTGTGGACAATGTTGCGGTGCCGCTACTGTTGTTCACGCCGCTCCTCGCGGCGATCTTCAAATTGTTGCCGGACGTGCGAATCGCCTGGCGAGACGTGCGGGTCGGCGGGTTCCTCACCGCCGTCCTGTTCGGAATAGGGAAGCTGATCATTGGCAAGTACCTGGCATACAGAGGGATCGGTTCCGCATACGGGGCAGCGGGATCGTTGGTCGTCTTTCTCCTGTGGGTCTACTATGTGTCCCTGTTAGTGCTGTTCGGCGCGCACTTCACGCGTGCGTACGTGCTTCACTCCGGGTCGCAAGTCGTACCGCTGCGGCACGCCAGATGGGTAGTCAGTCCGATGTCAAGAAACGGCACCGCCGAACGACCGACACGGGGCACCCCACAGTGACGCCTCGCCCATGTTTGTCACTTGCGGCAAGGCGACGGCGGGCGATGTGCCCGTGTGCTCACAACCTGAAGCGCCTTCGGCGCCTCGGCGTTTTCATCACATGGGGATTCCTCACTCCGCCATAGACAGGCCGGTGCGTGATTTGGTAATATTCATAGCGGATCGGAGGACGTCGTGATCGAGATTTACGACATCAGAAACGGAAAGCTGAAATACTCCGCGTACACCTTCTATCAGCTCTGCGAGATGGTGAGGGAAGACTTTGTTTATCACGCGACTGATGCCGAGAACGATGTCGTGGACTGGATTGAGGAAAAAGCCGCCGAACTGTCCGCCGGCCCGCAGCGGCAGCAGGTTCTCGACCAACTGCAAAGCCTTCTGACCTTTGCGGAGCAGGAAAATCAGCGGCCCTTCGCAGCCCGGATAGGTCTCCTTCTCGGCAGCGTCCTGCTCGAGGACGGCCCATCAGAGTCCGCCCTTGGATACCTCGAGAAAGCGGTGAGTCTTACCCCGCGAAGTGTGGTGGGCCTCCGGCAACTGGCCCGCGGTTTGGCTGTCATTGGACAGTACGAGAAAGCGGCAGAAGCTCTCCGAAAGGCCAATGGCATCCTCCCTTCGGAGAAAGCTTACGTTGCCCTTGTAAGCATTCTTGAAAAGCTGAAAAGGCCCGACGAGCGCGAGAAGGTTCTGCGATCGCTTCTGAGAAACTATCCGCGCTCCATCATAGGCATGCACATGCTCGCGCGGCTTTGCCGTGAACACGGCAGGCACAAGGTTGCCGCACGACTCGCTCAGCGAATCGTGGACTTCCGTCCCGATGCCGACGATTCCTCGACGCCTTTCTTCCCCACGTTTGCGGAAGCGCTCATCTGGTCGAAATATAGCTACGACGCCCGAAAGCTCAACCCTATCCTCGAGTTGCTGGACGAAGAGCAAGAGAGAAATCCTGATCGCCGCCTCAGCCTCCTTAAAGCCGTCATGCTCTACAAGCTCGACAGGCGAATTTGCCGCGAGGAAGTCTGTCGCGAACTCCAACGCTATTTCAACGGTATCGCGTACGACCCCGCCCGGGGCGGGGGAATGACTGAGGACCTTCAGGAGTTAGTGGAGGTGTTCGGCCAGGTATTCTCGAGGGGAGTCGTCCGGTTCATTCGGAACCAGTTTGCGCGGTTCCTTTTGGAAGGAGAGAAGCACTCGCTGCCTCGGTCGGCTTCTTCTCCGCGCACTCCCTCCGCGGAACACATGGAGGGCGAAGGAGTCGAGGGAAGGCGAAACGTGCGCCGTCGGGTGAACCTCTGGGAAGAGTGTCTTTCAGGCGACGCAGGAGGCTCTAACTGAACTGCTTCAGATAGGACTGGATGAACGAGTCAAGTGCCCCGTCCATGATGCCTTGCACGTCCGAGGTCTCTACCTTCGTTCGATGGTCCTTCACCATCGTGTACGGCTGAAACACGTACGAGCGGATCTGGCTACCCCAGGCAATTTCCATCTTCTCGCCAAGTTTCTTCTTCAGTTCCTCTTCCCTTTTTCGCATCTCGTGCTCGTACAGTCGCGACCGAAGGACTTTCAGAGCCATCGCTTTGTTCTTGTGCTGGGACCTCTCGTTCTGGCAGCGAACCACAATTCCCGTTGGGATGTGCGTGATGCGAACCGCGGAATCTGTGACGTTAACATGCTGCCCGCCGGGACCGCTTGACCGAAACGTGTCAATTCGCAGGTCCTTTTCGTCAATCTCGATGGGAGCGTCGTCCTCGACCTCCGGGGATACGTCCACCGATGCGAAGGACGTATGGCGTCGCTTGTTGGCGTCAAACGGCGAAATGCGGACCAGTCGGTGCACACCTTTCTCCGCTTTCAGGTATCCGTAGGCATAATCGCCTTGAATCAGGACCGTCGCGTTCCGAATTCCTGCAGTTTCGCCGGGGAGAAGGTCCAAAATCTGTGCCCGGTACGTGTGATTTTCTGACCACCGCTTGTACATCCGCAGGAGCATCTCCGCCCAATCGCACGCCTCGGTCCCCCCGGCTCCCGCGTTGATGCTGACAATCGCGTTCTTCTTATCGTTCGGCCCGCCCATCATCTTCTTGAACTCGAGCCCGCTGAGTTTGCCCGCCAGCCGTTCCAGCTCTGTTGACAGCTCTGCCGCCGAATCTTCCGGGTTTTGCTCCTCTTCAGCCAGCTCGAGGAGAACTTTCGCATCGTCAATTCCCGGGCTTATCTCGCGGATGGGCGAGACCCATTCCCGAAGCGCGTTGGCGCGGTCTATCTCTTGCTGGGCGGTCTCAGGTTTATCCCAGAAACCGGGTTGGGACATCGTTTTTTCGAGGGCGGTGAGCTCTTCGGACTTCTTGTCGAAGTCAAAGATACTCCTTCATCTTCAAGAGGCGGGATTGAAGGTCGGAAAGTCTCTCTTTCAACTCATCCAGCATTCGCCAAAGCTCCTATCTGATCCTCGACAGATTCTCCTCAAACGTCGTACCGCAGGCGTCCCCGCCTGCATACATTTCCCAAACCTCCTATGGCGCGCCCTTGGCGCGCCACAAACTCTCCTCAATCGCTTTCTTCTGGACTTCTATTATACTCGTGATTCCCCTTTTGGCAAGAGAGAGCATCTGCTGAAGAGCGTAATTCGTGAAGGGGCGGTGCTCGGCCGTCGCCTGCACTTCCACCAACTTCCCGCTTTCCGTCGCCACAACGTTCATGTCCACGTCCGCCCGGCTGTCTTCCTCATAGCACAGGTCGAGAAGAATCTTTCCGTCAACGATCCCAACGCTCACCGCCGCGACGTGTTCATGCCAGAGCGGAGGCTCGATGGAGAACGCCTTTTTGAGCTTCCCAAGCGCGATAGCCAGCGAGACAAAACCTCCCGAAATCGCCGCGGTTCGCGTTCCCCCATCGGCCTGAAGCACGTCGCAGTCCAGCCAGACTGTCCTTTCACCCAGAGCCTGGAGGTCCACCACTGACCGCAAACTTCGGCCGATGAGCCGCTGAATCTCGTGGGTGCGGCCCCCGATCCTTCCTCTCGACGACTCACGGGGTGAACGCTGCAATCCGGAGGCGTACGGCAGCATGGAATATTCCGAAGTCACCCATCCCGCTTGTTCCTGCGAGGACTCCTCGCGCAGCCACCTTGGGACTGCTTCCTCGACCGAAGCAGCGCACACAACCTTCGTCCTGCCGAACTCCACGAGGACGCTCGCCAGCGGCTGCTCCAGATAGTCGGGAATGATTCTGATGGGGCGAAGCTCCTCCGGCTTCCGCCCGTCAATTCGCGTGCTTTTCATTGCGTCTTGGCTCTATGCGAAGCGAAACACGGCGTTAAGCGGGGCCCGTCGAAGCTACGGTGGCACTCGTCGCCCCGGCGCGATGGAACCTTCCGCGACCGGCCTGCTTCGTCGGCTCTATGAAAGTGAGGTGCCCGCCTGCAAAGTGTGTTCCCAAACAGCGTGTTCTGATGCGCCGTCAACCTCAGACGCGACGCTTCACCGCAGTGAACATCATGTATTCGGGCACGACCCCGAGGGGCAGGGTCTTCTTATGGCCGACCTCGCGCACATCAAGCACCGTGAGGTTGCACTCACGTGCCGCCGCAATATACTCAGCCGTGGCGTGATGATAATTCAAAACTTCTAGGGATCCGTTTATGCCGCACACCTGCCAGCTCAACCGAAGGACGTACGGGAAGGACTGCTGGTACGGCGGAAGCGACTCGCCTGACTCGATTAGCTCCGCGTAGACCCGCATGGGGTGTGTGACGGTGGCAAGCAGGATACCGCCCGGTTTGAGCGCCGCTTCGGCCCATCGAAACGCCGCCCGGATATTGGCTATGCTTGTGAGGGTTTGGATACAGAGGACGACGTCGAAATCCCCCTCGTATTTGTCGGCAAGCCGCTCCCGTATCGCTATCTCCCCCTTCGAAGGGGGCCCTTGCGTACGCGCCTTCACTTCGCCCAAGGCGCCTTCGACATCTTCGACCGCGTACCTTATCCGGGGCTCGTGGGTCAGAAACTTCGCCATTTCTATCAGGCGGTGCGCTTTGTCAATTCCCCAGAGCGTGCAGTAACCCGGAACGTCCTTCGCCAGCTTCCTCAGGAGGCTTCCCTCTCCGCAGCCGACGTCAATAAGGCGCGTCAAGGTCACGCGCTCCCGCGTCAGTTCGGACAGTCTCTCGAGAACAGGCTCGACATAGTGGGGCCCGCACACCCGCACGAATTCGGCCCACTTGTCGGCCTTTTCATTCCAGCCTAATTTCGACGCGATTGCGTCGGGTTCGCGCACAAAGCGCCGCTCGGTCCAGTAGCGAATCTGATTCACGGGAGTCGCTCTCCTAGATGGTGAATGTAGTTGTCGAAGAAATTCTCGTAAGTCTCTATCAGCCCTATGCTGCGGGTGCGAAAGCCTGGCGATATGAACGTACTCCCACCCAGACTCCGCATAAAACGAACATCTGTTATCGCGACGAACATCTCTTTGCGTCCGTCGTGCAGCTCGACAATCAGCATCACCACGGGCACGTGGCTCGCGCGGAGCTGATCCGCGATCCTGTACACGGAGAAGCGTGCTCTATATTCCGACACCGCCGCCCTCGCTCGAAACAGATAATCCTCCTTGGCGCGTTCGCTCCAGCCCGCGACCCTCGATAGGAATTCCCTTGCCAACCGGTCGCCCTCCGGATCGATCAGCAGAATTTGGTATTTTTCTTTGTCACTTGGATCCTGCAGGGTTAGGGTTGACAGCGCGCTGCAGAACTCTGACGGGGCGGTCCATCGATGCTCCGGAGAGTAAGGCGTGGTTACGTAGGCCCTCCACGCATCATTCTCGAAGACGGAGGCATGGCCTATTATGGGCGAGTTCAGGGCGATACGCAACCGCTTTATTGGTGTACGCTGGCTCTGGTACAGTCCCAGGCTTCGGACCAGGGCCCTGTAAAACCCTTCGAAGGTCTGGAAATCCTCATTAGTGTAGGTAGATTTGCGTGACCAGACTCCGTGCCACACGAACCGAGAAACGCAAGCCTTTGCTTCACTGAAAAACATGATGGTTGCGATGACGCTCGCGGCGGTAATCGCGGATCCTGCGATCGCGATGACCCGAACCAGCGTTTCGATGCGCGGGTCCCTACGACACAGGCGGGAGACAATCAAGACCATGACCAGCAGAGTGAGAACAGCAATCTCTAGAGCCTCTCGCCCCTCTCGCCCGCGCAAAGCGTGCAGCGGCTTTCTTCGCGCCATCACCGCCCCCTCCAGTGGATTGCCCTGTGGGCGACCGCGAGATAGGTTGAGTTGAGGACCCAACCCAGGAAGCCCGTCGTGAGGACAAAAGCGTAGGTCACATCCAGCCGGAAGCTGAGCGAAGAGTCGTAAATCGAGTAGCCCAGTCCCGTGCTGAGGCCCATAAGCATCTCAGAGACTATCACCACGATGAAGGTCACCGATATGTTGTTCCTGATGCCCTGCGAAAGCTGAGGCAGCATACTGGGAACATGTACCCCGAGCCACTTCCGGTACAGGGGTAGCCTGACCAGCTTAGCCAGCCTCTCGAGCTCGATGGGTATATTCCCAACGGCTTCCACTGTATTTACGAACATGATCAGGAGAGACGAGAGCGATGCCGCGAGCAGCAGGGGCAGGGTGCCTGTGCCGAAGAATGCGATGAAGAGGGGGAACAGCGCTGTCACCGGAAGCGCCCGCAGGAACTCGATCCAAAAAATGAAGGTATCATACAGCGCGCGAACCCTTCCGAACGCGATGCCCACCGGGACGCCGAAAGCCGTTCCGAGGCCCATCGCCAGCGCGAAACGCCAAATTGTTGTCCCGATCGCAATGAGAAGTTCTCCCGAAGAGAGCCGCTCCGCCAGCGCTCTCACCACGGAGGTCACTGGTGGCAGAAAGAAGGACCTTACGAGGCCTGAACAGGCCAAGACCTGCCATCCTGCGAGCACCAACACCAGCCCTGTAAGTGGTCTGAACCAAAGGTGCTTAAATGAACTCATCATACTGAGCGCGCACGTCCGCCGCCTGCGCGCTGGCGAACGCCTGGAGCGCCTCCCAATCCTCCTCAATCTCGCTGGGAACCGGCGGGCGCACCCACTCGGCCTGTATGCGACATGGGTTCCCGCCTATTACCAGCAGGCGATCGGACAGCAGGACCTGAAGCTCGAGCGTGTGCACTACCAGAAGGACCGCCCTACCCAGGCCCTTCTTCATCTCCTTGAGGCCGCGCGCCAGCTTAAGGGTGTTGTCGTAATCCAGTGAAGAAAAGGGCTCATCGAGAAACACTGCATCAAGGCCCATCGAAAATGCCCTTACGATGCTCACTATCTGCTGTTGCCCGCCGCTCAGCTGATAGGGATAGCTGTCTTGGCTGATTTCGGCTCCAGCCAACAGGTCCAACTCATCGCTACGTGCCCCCCTGGCCCCAAACCCAACATTATCCCGAACTGTTTTCCACGGCAAGAGGGACCTCGCGAAGCTCTGGAACGCAAAGCCGATGCGAAGGTTCTCGGTGGCCCAGCTCACCTCGCCTCGCTTAGGCCACAGAAGTCGAGACAGGAGGAGGAAAAGAGATGATTTGCCCACGCCATTCTTGCCGGCTATACCAACGAACTCCCCCGACTCTATGTGCAGCGAAATTGGCCCGAGCCGATAAACGGGCCTACCCCTTCGGTCTCTGTACTCGAATTCGAGGCGCGCGGCCTCAATGAGCTTCATAGAACAGGGTGTCCATATCCGGCAAGGCCTCGATAACGCCGAGATCCCGAAACAGCCGCAGTACCTTCTCCGTCGCTGCCCGCTGAGCGAGGGTCACGCGCGAGAAGTACACCTGACTGATCCTCTGGGCCAAGCCTGGTTCCAACTGCGTGAAGGCTGCCAGCGGATCAGCCATAGTTCCAGGGCGACGCGATATCTTCTCCATCACGGCGTTGTTTGTTTTCACAAACAGGGCAGCCGTCTCTCGGCGTTTATTGACGAACTCCGAGGAGATGCACACGCCCGACACAGGGAAAGGAGAGAAAAAGTGTTTGGTGATGGGGCTAGCCTCTAGGACTTTCGCAATGCCCTTGGACTCCGCAATGCTGACCAGGGGCTCGAATGCAAATAACAGATCGACGGAACCCCCCTCCAGGGCGCCAAGTTGCGCGGACAAATCCAGTTTTTTGAAAACCACGCTCTCGCCGACTCCGTAGTCCTGCAGTATTCGCCGCGCGATCTTCTCCGCGAAGTTACCCGGAAAGCACCCGACACTCCCCTCCTTAAACTCAGCCAAGTCCTTTATTGGCGAAGACTTGCGCGCCAAAAACGCCTCGAAGAAGTGGGTGTCATCGTTTCCGTGTATGGCAACGACCCGAAAACTGCCAGGGGCCTTCGCCAGGGCGTCTGCGATATTGTTCAGGGGGGGCGCGAAGAGCACGTCCACCTCGCCCCTCTGTAATGCGTACATGGCGGCGACCGCTGACTGGAACGGAACCAGTTTGCAGTCCAGACCGGCGTCCTTGTAAGCGCCAGTGTGCATCCCCACGTATAGGGGAGCGTTCGCCGCGAGCGGCTGGTAGCCGATTCTGATCTGGTGCTCCCTCTCCTTTCGGCACCCCGAAGGCAGAAGAAGCAGCCCAAGAGCCATCGCGAGAAAAGTCAGTGTTCCTCGCTTCATGTGTCTTCCCTCCATGTCTTGCTCGCTTCTCTAGTCCGAACCCCTCCGTATTGTGCTCTGGGCTCGCGCCCGGAGGCGTGAAGCTCTACCCTTCGAAATGAGTAGCGTGTGGCCGGGGGCCCGTTTTGGCCCTCTGACGACAGCGCTCCCCCGTCCGGCACCTGAGCGCGGCACGTCCACGCCCCTCTTTCTAAGATACTCGCATGGGACAGATTGTCAACCAGAAATTGCCCCCATGTCCCTTCTCGGGGCCCTGCCCGACCGACGAAGCCAAGACGTGCTGAACGTCGCGCAGCCCCGAGCTCCTGACTCACGGCACCCGGGGCGCGGGGTCGCGTACGCGCGCGAAACCAAACAGAAAAATGATGACTTTCACGGGGAATCTTGCAACAATGCATTCCCAACACATTTGGAAAAGCATCCGGAGGTGCACCCGGACAATTCAGTCCGGAACGAGTCCTTAAACACGCGGAGGAGATTGATGGCAAAGTACGTTTACACGTTCGGAGGAGGAAAAGCGGAAGGCAACGCGTCCATGAAGAACCTCTTAGGAGGGAAAGGCTCAAACCTCGGAGAGATGGCGGGATTGGGTATCCCCGTCCCGCCAGGGTTCACGATAACAACCGAAGTCTGCACGTACTATTACGAGAACGACGGGAAATACCCTGAAGGGCTTGAGAAACAGGTTCAACAGGGCTTGCGCTACGTCGAAAAGGTGATGGGCGCCAAATTCGGCAACCGGCGGAATCCGTTGTTAGTTTCCGTCCGGTCCGGAGCGCGAGTCTCCATGCCGGGGATGATGGATACCGTCCTGAATCTGGGATTAAATGATGAGACGATCCAGGGATTGATCGCCAAAACCAAGAATCCCCGAATGGCCTACGACAGCTACCGTCGCTTTGTTCAGATGTACGCCGACGTTGTCATGGGCGCCAAGGGTGACGAATTCGAGGAACTGATCCGGGGGAAGAAAAAGGAGAAAGGCGTCAAGGATGATACGGAGCTGACCGCCGAGGATTGGCAGGAGTTGGTGGGCAAGTTCAAAGAGGTCGTCCGCGAGAAGACAGGGAAGGATTTTCCGACGGACCCGAAGGAGCAACTCTGGGGAGCCATTGGAGCCGTGTTCCGCTCCTGGGACACCCCCCGCGCCGTCTCCTACCGGCAGCTTCATCACATCCCCGAGGACTGGGGAACGGCTGTGAGTGTCCAGGCGATGGTTTTTGGGAACATGGGCGAGTCCTCCGCGACCGGCGTCGCCTTCACCCGAGACCCATCCACGGGGGACAAGCGCTTTTTCGGCGAATTCCTCATCAACGCCCAGGGCGAGGATGTCGTCGCGGGCATCCGCACGCCGCACCCCATCACCATCGCCGGAAAGAGGGATTCCGGCTTGACCTCCCTTGAAGAGGAGATGCCGGAAATCTACCAGCAGTTGGTGCAGATTTACGAGAAGCTCGAACAGCATTACAAGGAAATGCAGGACATAGAGTTCACCATCCAGGAAGGCAAGCTCTATATGCTGCAAACCCGAACCGGCAAGCGAACCGGCTTCGCCGCGATCCGCATCGCTGTGGACATGGTGGATGAAGGGCTGATTGACCAGGAGGAGGCCCTGAAGAGAGTCGAGCCGGCGCAGCTTCTCCAGTTGCTCGCCCCCATCTTTGAAACGGAAGCCAAGCAGAAAGCCGTCGAGGAAGGAAGGTTGCTCGCGAAAGGACTCAACGCCGGACCCGGCGCCGCTTGCGGCAGGGTCGTCTTTTCGGCGGAGAAAGCTGTGGAAATGGCCCGCAAGGGGGAAAAGGTGATCCTGACCCGAACCGAAACCTCCCCCGAAGACATCTCGGGTATGGCAAAGGCTGCCGGCATTCTCACTTCGACCGGCGGGACGACCTCGCACGCCGCCGTTGTGGCTCGCGGCATGGGCAAGAGCTGCATCGTCGGCTGCGGCGCCCTGAACATTGACTATGCCACGGGCACCATCACCGTCCGCGACAAGGTTATCAAGGAGGGCGATTATGTCTCCATTGACGGAACGACCGGCGAGGTCATCTTGGGTCAGTTGCCGACCATCCCGTCCGAGGTAATCCAGGTCCTCGTCCAGAAGACCAAGAAGCCGGAGGAGTCGAGAGTCTATCAACAGTTTGACGAGCTGATGACTTGGGCCGACAAGCACCGCAAGCTCGGCATCCGCACCAACGCCGACACGCCGGGGGACGCCGCCGTCGCCCGGAAGTTTGGGGCGGAGGGAATCGGCTTGACCCGGACTGAGCACATGTTCTTCGAGGGCGACCGGATTGACGCCGTGCGGGAGATGATCCTCGCAGAAGATTCCGAAGGGAGAAAGAGGGCTCTGGCGAAGATTATGCCCATGCAGAAAGAGGATTTCATCGGGATTTTTGAGGCGATGGAAGGGCTGCCGGTGACCATCCGTACTCTGGACCCTCCTCTGCACGAGTTCCTTCCACACACGGACAAGGAAATCGAAGAGCTTGCCGGCCAGATGGGCGTCGAGGCGAAAAGGCTGAAACAGAAAGTCCAGAGCCTCCACGAAGCCAACCCCATGCTCGGGCATCGAGGATGCAGACTCGGAATTGCCTATCCCGAGATCACCGAAATGCAGGCCCGGGCGATCGTCGAAGCCGCTTGCGAGTTGATCAAGAAAGGAAAGAAGGTCGAGCCGGAAATCATGATCCCCCTCGTCGGGCACATCAACGAGCTCAGAGGACAGAAGGAGATCGTTGACAGGGTGGCGAAGGAGACCGCCGAGAAGTATGGCGTCGCGATCGAGTATAAGGTCGGCACCATGATCGAATTGCCAAGAGCCGCTCTCACGGCCGACCAGGTCGCGTTAGAGGCAGAGTTCTTCTCCTTTGGGACCAATGACCTGACCCAGACCACCTTCGGTATCAGCCGCGACGACGCGGGAACTTTTCTCCCCATGTACGTCGAGAAGAGAATTCTTCCCCACGACCCATTTCAGTCCATTGACCGGGATGGCGTCGGGGCGCTTATGAAGATCGGCGTCGAGAAAGGCCGAGCCACACGACCCGACCTCAAAATCGGCATTTGCGGTGAGCACGGCGGCGACCCGGACTCCGTCGAGTTCTGTCATGAAATTGGCTTGAACTACGTGAGCTGCTCGCCGTATCGTGTGCCGATCGCCCGTTTGGCCGCGGCGAGGGCGAATCTCGGTGTGGAAGCGGCGGTTGATTGACGTATCTCGTAGAAGACAGTGCGCGGTCGAAAGCTCGGTTGGCGGAGAACGGCGCGCGCTGTTTCGTCGTCTCGTGGTTGTCGGTCCGCAATCTTGCGCGGAGCGCTCCTGTCGCAAAAGAGACGGCTCGCAGCCAGCGACAGAGCGGCGCCATGGTATCGCAAGAGATATTGATATTGGATGCATGTTCCTCACATGCTCAAGCGGGTGTGACTTGTGACAGCGTATGGTTGAAGAGAAGTTTGATCCCGTTGAAGCTTATCTCAATGACATCGGCGATATCCCCCGCCTGAGCGAACAGGAGGAAAAACAATTATTCGCACGGCTTGGCCGTGGGGACAAGAAAGCGAGAAACGCCATCGTGCAATCCAATCTCCGCCTCGTCGTCAAAATCGCCAAGAAGTACTCCAAGCTGGGGCTCCCTCTGACGGACTTGATCGAGGAAGGAAACCTCGGTCTGGTCAGGGCGGCGGAGAAGTTCGACCTCACCAAGGGGTGCAAATTCTCCACCTACGCTTCCTGGTGGATCAAGCAGTTCATCATGCGAGCCCTTGCCAATCAGGGTAAAACCATCCGCCTCCCCGTCTATATGGTGGACCGCATCGCCCGCATCGAGCGGGCTGTCCGTAAGTTCAAGAGCCAGTTCAGCAGGAATCCCTCCACGGCCGAAATCGCCGAGATGGTCGCCCTCCCTGAGGAAAAGGTTGCTGAAATATTCCAGATTGCTCGCACCACCGAGTCCATCAGTGCTCAGCTCGGCGAAGGCCAGGAGGTCATAGATACCCTCGAAGACGTCTCCGCCATGCGAGCCGAGAAAGTCATCGCCCACGTCATGCTCCAGGAAGAGCTCATTGACCTCCTCAGCCATCTCAAACCCCGGGAGATGCAGCTCCTCTCCATGAGATACGGCCTCGACGGCGAGCCCCCGATGAAGTTGAAAGAAATCGGCGACCAGTTGAACATATCCCGTGAGAGAGTGCGGCAAATCGAGCAGGTCGCCCTCCACAAGCTCAAGAAAATCATGAAAGCCAAGCATATTCTGTACGCCGATTTCTGAGGCGCCGCTGGGGCGATTTGCCGTCTGGCGGAAAGCCGCAGTAGCTTGCTCCGGATGCGCCAGGCAGATCGAATGTTAAAGCGAGATTGGGAGACAGACCAATGAGCCAGAGAGCCGCCGCCGTTGTCCGGGCTGCACAGAAAAGCCGCATTATCGTCTCGAGGGTCATGGTGGGACTTCTGTTCCCCCTTCTTCTGATTACACCCCTCACCTGGACCGAAAGCGACTCTCTTGGTTTCGCCGTGGAGACAACTGGCTTTTTCCTGATCATCACCGGGGCCTTTGGACGCATGTGGGCCTCACTCTACGTCGCGGGTAAGAAGGGGAAGGAACTCGTCACGACGGGACCTTTTTCGATCTGCCGAAATCCTCTTTACGTTTCGAGCCTTCTGATCGGACTTGGCATCGTCGCCGCGTTTCAAAACCTCCTTCTTGTTATCCCGCTGGTTTTGTTTCATCTTGGCTGTTACTTCTTCACGATTCTCGCCGAGGAACGGGAACTGGCGATGCGCTTTGGCGACGAATACGAGAGCTACCGAAAGGCGGTCCCACGATTGCTTCCAGCGCTGTCGCAATATCGCCGCGGCGCCGACACCAACGGGTGCATGCTGATCAGCGAAGGGCGCGTTCTGAAGTGCCTGTTCGAGTCCGCTTTGTTCGCACTGCTTATTGTCGTCGCGGAACTCATCGAACAACTGCACGTGTGGGGCTTGCTGCCCCTGCTTTTTCGCCACTGATGTGGCGCGGGCCCCGCGCGGGACCAGCGTTGAGACGGGTTACGTCCCCGCGTCCGATCGCGGCTGTCGTCCTGCTGAGTCAGCGCACCGAGGTCGCAAACGTGTCTTGCGAAAAACACTGCCGCGTCCGAGCGTTCGCAGGCAGAGAATGGTGGGGCAACGAACGAGCCCCATTTCAGCGTAACCTCGTCGGGAGGTATTCGTTCCATGGCTGAGTTAAGCGAGAAGTTGCGACGCACAATTCGCGATGTCCCCGATTTCCCCAAGCCGGGGATCATCTTCAAGGACATCACGCCGGTTCTCAAATCCCCCGAGCTTTTCCGCAAGGTGATTCAGGCCTTTTGCGACAGGTATCGTGAAAAAGGAGTCACCGCCATCGTCGCCATCGAATCTCGCGGTTTCATTTTCGGCGGGGCGTTAGCCGAGCGGATGGGTGTTCCCTTCGTCCCCGTCCGAAAAAAAAGCAAGCTTCCTTACAAGACCGTTTCGGCGACCTACGAACTCGAATACGGCACGGACAGCGTGGAGATGCACGCCGACGCTCTGGGCCAGGGGGATAGAGTCGTCGTCCTCGATGACCTTGTCGCGACCGGAGGAACCGCCCAGGCCACTGCACGGCTTTGTGAGCAACTCGGTGCCGAAGTCGTCGAACTCGCTTTCGTCATCGAACTTGCTTTCCTGCATCCTCGCAAGAAGCTGAGCAAATATCCCGTTTTCTCACTGGTCACCTTCGACTGATCGGGTTGCGGGATAGAGACCGACGAGGTCTGATTTCTGAAACGTCACCGCGTTTTTCTCGCTGTACGACGGATGCTTCGGCTGTCTTGCGGTGTAGCGCGTTGTTGTTGGAGAAAGGCGAGAGAGTCCGCTGCGGCAGACGGAAACGGCTACCGTGACACAGACCGCAGAAGAAGTGGAGCCATGCGCACCCTCACGGTACTATCAATCTTTTTCAGGATTCTGTTTGTCTCATTCCCCGCGCTGGGATGGGATCGGCCTGAAGAGACGACAGGGCTGGTGAAATTGGCATAGGAGAGGTCGGGAGAATGGGTTTCGAAGAGTTCGCATGGCGTACCGTTGTGCTGGCGGCGGTCAATGCGTTCGTCATGTGGCTTGCCATCAAGTTGTTTGATTCCGGGAACGAACGGAACGAGCCCGTGGCGGCGGTCCTCTGGTCCATTCCTGTCTCGGCGCTCGTTCACTTCGGATTCTTGTTTCGCTGGCCGTACAGTCGGTACCCGTTCTCCCTGTTCGGATTCGTCGTCTTCTACGCCGCACTTCTGAAATGGTACGACTTGGAGATCGGGCAGACGCTGAAGGTGGCAGTCGTTACACTGGGCCTTGACGTGGCTGCTTATATCGTTTTCACCCGGATTGGCATTCTTCCGCCATTTGAGACCGCATCCGTTTTCCTGCGCACGTTCCCCGCGTAGGGCTTCAGGAATCGGTGCGATGGTTCAGGTGCTGATCATGAGGTCGTTGGCGCAGAGGTAGGGGAAGACGTTGGTCGTCGCGCCGGAGGCGACGCGCTCAGTGTCACGCGAGACTCCAACGACGTTGTCGCGAAAAATCTCGTAGAAGTTGCCCGAAACCATGGCGTTCTTGATTCTCCCGACGATCTTCCCTTTGTTGATCCTGTAAGCCAGCATCAGGTTGGCCGAGAAATCCCCCGAAAGAAGATTCCCAGTGAAAAGCCCCATCATCAGGTCCACGACGACGCCGTCCTCAACCTCGCCCAGGATCTCTCCATAGCTCCGTTCGGCGGGCGAGAGAAGCCAGTTTGTGCTCTGGGGAGCCGGAGGGGACTCGTAGGACTGCCAGCCGGTGTACCGGTCGAAGCGAAAGCCGTTGCCGGACGGAGCGACGTTTAGCTTCGGCGCCGTGCGAAGGTCAACGGCAAAGCATCTCAGAACTCCGTGGTCAACAACCGTTTTTCGGCCCAGGGGCGTCCCCTCGTCATCGAACGGAGCCGAGCCGACGCCCTCCTCGAGCAGTCCGTCTTCTATGACGGTTAGTTTCTCGCTGAGAATTCTCGCGCCCAGTTTGTCTCGAATTGGCGATGTCCCCTTTTCGACATTCTTCCCGTTGATGCCCATGCGCAGAACGTCAAACAATGCACAAGCTGCTCGCGGGGTAAATACCACTGTCTTCGGCCCGCCCTCGAACGGAACAGTCGTACGACTCATCTCGAAGTCCGCAATAACCCGTTCAGTCAGCTCGTCCACAGCAACCGACGCGCTCGTGCTCGCCGCGTCCCGATAGCAAAACAGGATGTTCGTTCCGACGATGAGTTGCCCGCCGACGCTTCCCGACAACAGCGTCTTTCGATACTCCGCATCCAACCCTGTCGTGTTCTTGACTCGGATCCGCATCTCCCCTTTTCCGATTCCGCCGAACGCGAGGACTGATGGGTCATATTCGTTCAGCCTTCGAATCGCATTCTCAGCAGATTCCGCCATCGCCTCCGGCTGCAACTTGCTGACTGCCTCGTCTTCCATTTTCAGCCCGTTCTTTTCAGGACGCACTGACGGAAAAGCTATCTCCGTTTTTTCGCACTGCCACGCCGACTCGACAGCCTGTCGCGCCATCTCGCGAGCTTTGCCCATATCCGACGCTGTCGCGAAACCAATCCTTCCGTCAGCAACCACCCGGATCGCCATCCCGCGAGACTGGCTCGAGTCCACCGATTTCAACCGGCTATCCTCGAACCTGACGCTGCCCGTGCTTGTTTCCTGCCAGAACACTTCGCTCTCGTGCGCCCCGTAGGCTTGAGCTTTTTCCATCACGTCGTCCAGCATCTATTCACCTCCGATAATGACGTCGCGCATTCGTATGTGCGGACCCCCGTGGCCCACGGGCAGCGGCATCTGCCCGCCTTTTCCGCACCCTCCCGGCCCATCGAAAGCCGTCTGGTCATTCCCAATCGCGACGATGTTCTTCAACGTCGAAAAAACGTTTCCCGACAGAGTCACATCGCGCACCATTTCCGCGATTTTTCCGTTGCGAATCATGTATCCGCGTTCCGCCCCGAACGTGAAGAGCTCATGCTGTGTCTCGCCTCCGGTGCTTCCGACAGCGTACACGCCCAGGTCAATATCTTTCACCATCTCCTCAAGGGGAACCTCACCTTGCTCTACGCATGTGTTCCTCATCCGGCAAATTGGCGGGAAGCGGTAACTCAACGCTCGCGCGCTTCCGGTCGGCTTCTCGCCCATGGCGCCCGCCGTTTCGCGCGAATGCAGCCTCCCGACAAGCTTCCCTTCTTTGATCAGGTACGTTTTCTCGGTTGGAACGCCCTCGTCGTCGTACTTCAGATACCCCCTGCTGCCCTTTTTCAGGCCGGTGTCGTAAACATTCAGCTTCTCCGAGCCATACTCGGCGCCAAGCGTCATCAACTCCTGAAGCTTCTTGTTCTCGTACACATTGTCCGCCTCGCTCAGGTGGCCGAACGCCTCGTGAATGAACACGCCGGTGAGTCCAGGGTCCGCGATGACGGTGTACCGTCCGCTTTTCACCTTCGGGGCGCTCAGTTGGTTAATGGTCAGTTGACAAACCTCCCGGACTTTCGCCTCAAGCCCTTCCGCGCAACCATAGTCGTCGCTTGATGCAAAAATCACTCGTTGCGTCCGCGTCTTGTTCCCTTCCGCGCAAATTGCCGCGCACATCCCGGCGATGTCCATTTTCTCCTGGACGATGTTGATCCCTTCGCTGTTGCCAAACCACACGGTATGATGTCGGTCGAAATATAGAACGATCGAAGAAGTGATTTTCGGGGAATATCCGAGGATGACGTCGTTATAGCCCCTCATCAAGGCGACCTTCTCATTCAGAAAAATGCCTCGCGGGTCCTTCTTCAGAGATAGGGTCACCTCATCCTCGACCGGCTCGATTTCTGCGAGAACGGTCTTCCCGTGCCCGAGGAGCCTTGCTTGAGCCGCAGCCGCCTCCGCGAACTCCTCCATCCGTTCCACCTCGTTGAACGAACAGAACCCCCAACTTCCGTCCACGAGACACCGCACGCACCCGCCATACTCCGCCTTGGTTCCGAGCGTATCCAGCTCTTTCCTCGAGAACCGGATCGAAGTCTCGCTCATTTCCTCAACCCGCACCTCGATATAATCACACTTCGTCTTGAGTTTCCTTGCCACCGCTCTAATCGAGTCTCTCACGCCTACTTCTCCATCGTCGAAACACATCTATTTGCAGCAATCATCCATTGTCGCTTCCCTTCTGCAGCGAGAGCGACGCAAGCCTGCGCCTCAGGCACTGCGACCGGGCCGCCGCGACTCGCGGATAAGAGTCATCTCGGCCAGGATTCTTAGTTCCTATAGGATACCACAGTGCCAATGTGATAGGTAGTGAAGTGTCGGGAAACAGCGTGCTGCGCGTAATCCCTCAGTTATGGGTGGGAATTTTTTTGAGTTTTTTATTTTTTTTCTTGACAGAGCGTATGTGATATGCTATACGTGCAAGCGGAGGATGATGAAATGGCAAAACGTGATTTGAAAGGACACTTCCTGGCTGAGGTGGTGAGGCTGTGGCCAGTGGCGAGGGGGTCGCTGTCTTATGTGCGCAAGCCGTGCATCCGCCCGAACTGTCCGGCGTGTGCACGGGGAGACAAACATCCGTCGTGGATTCTTTCCTTCTACGACAAGGGGAAGCAACGATGCCTGTACGTGCCGCAGAAGCTTGTGGCGACGTTGCGACAGGCGATCGCAAATGGGCGGAAGGTGGAGCAGCTTTTGTCGGAGTGCGGGGCGGGGTTGGTGTACGAGAATCGGGCACGACGAAAGGCAAGGTCTTCCAAGAGGGAAGGATGAGGGTGGCGTATTGCAGGGGTTGCTTTGAGAAGCAGGTCGAGATTGATCGGCTGAAGGAAGAGAATCGGCAGCTGAAGGCCGCGTTGCGGTATGAGCGACGCAAGGCCACGGAGGGGCCCTTCGGGTCCTCGACACCCTCCTCGAAGATTCCGGTAAAGCCCAACTCCCCACCCGACCAGCGGGACAAACGCGGAGGAGCCAAAGCCGGACATGTGGGTCATGGACGTCAAGCTTTGGATCCGCAGGACGCGGACCGAGTGGAGGTGATCGAGGTCGGGGATACCTGCCCCTGTTGTGGGGGAACGCTGGAGGACAAGGGGGTGCGATCCCGGACAGTGGTGGACGCTCAACCTCTGAGGAAGGAGACGGTCGTCTACGATCTCCAGCGAAGGTGGTGTCCCCGTTGTCGCAAGAGCTTCCAAGCCCGAGCGCCGGGGGTTTTGCCCAAGAGTCTGTATAGCAATCACCTGCTCACTCATGTGGCGATGCAGCATTACGTCTATGGCGTCCCCCTGGGGCGGCTGGAGGCGCAGCTGGGGATCGGCTACGGCAGCCTTTTGGCGCCCCTCCATCGGCTGTCCCATCTGCTGGAACCCGTCGTTGAGAAGCTGATCGAGGAATACCGGCAAGCTCCTGTCAAACACGCCGACGAAACCTCCTGGCGCACGGATGGTCACAGCGGCTACGCGTGGCTGTTCTGCACGCCGCGCACCACTCTGTTCCGTTTCCGCAAGACCCGCTCGGCATCGGTCGCCAGAGAGGTGTTTGGCGAACACCCTCTCCCGGGCAACCTCGTCGTCGATCGCTACCATGCTTACAACAAAGCCCCATGTCGGTTGCAATACTGTTACTCTCACCTCAACCGCGAGGTCAAAGACCTAAACAAGGAATTTCTCGATCAGCCCGAAGTGGAAACTTTTGTAACCACCTTCGCCCCCCTTCTTTGCCAAGCCATGAGACTGCGGGGTCTGCCGATCTCCGACAGGCAGTTTTACCGACAAGCCAAAAAGACCAAGCAGGCCATCCTCGAGGCTGTTGAGCATTCCGCCCGCCATCCCGGCATCCAACGCATTCAGGACATCTTCCGGAAAACCCCCGAAAGGATGTATCGCTGGGCCGAAGATCGCAACGTCCCGGCCGACAACAACTTCGCCGAACGGACGCTGCGCCCCTTGGTCATCGCCAGGAAAGTGAGTTTCGGTTCCCAGTCCGACGCTGGCGCGAAAACACGCGAGACCCTCATGAGCATCCTGTTCACCCTCAAGCAACGCTTTCGTGATTTCCAAACCCGCTTCAAAAACGCCCTCGATCGCCTGGCCGAAAATCCCACCCTCGATCCTTACACCCTGCTCTTCCAGCAAGATCCGTCACAACCCGCCCATAACTGAGGCATTACTGCTGCGCCGCAAATACTATTGAACTCCTCCTCCTTTTCCCTGTAGGCTATTGCTGCAATGGACTTCAATCCTTTACCCAAAGACGTCATCTCGGCAAAGGCGAGGAGGACGACGGAGCCTCCCATCGCCTGGCTTATGCGCATGCCGTTTGACGACCCGCAGATTATCTCTCTGGCGGCCGGTTTTGTGGACCAGGAGTCGCTCCCCGCGGAGGAGGTGGCCGAATGCGTCCACGAAATCTTGGCTGTCGAGAAGAACCGCTCAGCGCTTCAGTACGGTACGTCCCAGGGTTTCTTCCCGCTTCGTCAGGAGGTCTCGCGTATCCTCGAACGACAGGGTGCAGGGAAAAGCGTTTCGCCCGATGAAATCCTCCTCACGGCGGGCTCCCAGCAGATTCTTCACCTCGTCACGGACGTTCTCATCAACGAAGGAGACATCGTCCTCGTCGAGGACCCAACGTATTTCGTGTATATGGGCACTCTCCAGGCGGCGGGAGCCAGGGTGATAGGTGTGCCCGTGGATGATGAAGGAATTCTCCCGGAGGCTCTGGAGGACAAAATCCGTTTTCTCGAGAGGTCTGCCGGACTGGAAAACCTCAAACTGGTTTACTTGATGACCTACTTTCAGAATCCCACCGGCGCCTGCACCGCCTGGCATAGGAAGGAGAGACTCCTGGAGATTCTTCGCAACCACTGCGACCTCGGCCGAACCACGTTCATCATCGAGGATGCCGCGTATAAGGAACTTCGCTTCGAGGGCGGCGAGATTCCGTATCTGAAGGCGCTGGATCGGGACAACAGCAGCGTTGTCCTCACCGGCTCATTCTCAAAGTCCTTCTCCCCAGGGCTGAGAGTGGGCTTCGGGTATCTGCCGCGGCCGCTGTTAGAGCACGTTTTGCGGCAGAAAGGAAATGAGGATTTCGGAAGCAGCAACTTTTGCCAGCATATTGTCCGTCAGGCGATTATCACTGGTCGGTATGCAAAGCATGTCGAGATGTTGAAAGCAAAATACCGGGCAAAAAGAGACCTGATGCTCGAGTGCCTTGCCCGGTATTTTCCGCACGAGGTTGAGGTTATCAGACCGCTTGGCGGGTTGTACCTCTGGGCGTCCTTGCCGCGAGGACTTAACACCGGCGCCCGAGGTCAGCTTTTCAGAGAGGCAACGCAAAAGAAGGTCCTTTACGTTCCCGGGGAACTCTGCTACTGCGAGGAGCCCGGCATCGAAAAGCCGACCAATAACCTTCGCATTTCTTTTGGCATGGTCACGGAAGACAACATTGTCGAGGGCATGGCGCGTCTCGGCGAAGCGGTATCTCAGGTGCTCCGGTAACGTCGCATCCCCTCCCTGCCCAAGCGAGCCTTGTCGGCGAGGGCGCCAACAGGCTCACTTACCACTGTCTGGCAAGTGGCTGGCTCCATCGTCCACCCCTTTGCCGCTGTCTTTCCAGATTCCCCGGCTCTCGGCTCTCGCCGCCTCCTCAGCCGCCTCAAAATCGCGTTCATATCTCCCTCTGCCATACTTCGTCCAGAATCGTGACCATCCGGCGCGGACCATTTCCACGTTCACATTCTCCCCGTTTGCGAACAGGTACGCAAGCAACCGCCCGTATCTGTCTCTGGCGTAAGTGATTGCGTTCTCGAATTCAAGTTGTAGGTCCTTCCCCGTCAGGAAACTCTTCAGAGAATCCGCGGATTCCTCATGTCCCCATTCACCCCTCTCCGGTGTATCAACCCGCAGCAGCCTAAGGTGTTCGTTCTTCCGTTTCCAGAGCACGGCAACCGTGTCCCCGTCCACCACCTGCACAAGGAGGCACGGCTGTCTTTGACGGCGCAACGACTCGGGAATCTTCGACGTGAGAGTGTCGAGAAGGCCCATTCGCTCGGCAAGCAGAAGCCCGGCGACAATGAGCAGCGGGAACCAGCGAAAGATTTTCCGGCGGCGGCGCTTCATGTGTGTTGACTCATATCAGGTATTCGCCCCCTGGCTGACCGGAGCCGTCATTTGCGCAACTACCTCCGATACAGCGGACTAAAGCGCACCAGACTCGAAGCGCTGGCCGATCCATGTCGTCTCAGGGCAATCTCGGGATCGGCTTACTGTTATCCCTCGTACGCAACTCCGCTCTGTTTCGACGGTGATCGCGCCTGTTATGCTCCCCATGTTCAGATGGGGAACCGCGGCGGCATGCAGGGCGTTTCTAATTGTGGGTGAGAAAAGGGATTGTTCCAAAAGAGGATGTACGAAGGGCGGGGCATGGTAGGTTTTGTGTCCCCTCCTGAACACCCCCTTTCACCACAAGCCTGCTATGCCCGCCAGGTCTGTTGCTGTTTTGCGTCATGGAGACGCATTGCCGGTGCAGGCGGAGGGTCTCGGCGAGTCTGCGAAGATTCCCCTTCCCATCACGGACGGTCCTCCGCCCGCTGGCGGGAATATTTGATGCTTTGCTGCGGCCTGCCGAGCCGGAGATTCGGCGAGAGAGTTCGTGCAGAAAGCCAAGGCGAGACAGGCCAGCAGCCGTCTTTGTTTTCAGGATTTGTGCCCTCTCGGCGGAGAGGTGGGTAGATTCCACTGTTTTTCCGTGTTTCGTTTTCATTGGGTGCGCCTTTCCACGCCGCATCTCGCCATCACCATTGAAATCCCTCAGGATATCGTTTACCTCAATTGCACCGACCGGTCAAGTATCATCATTGGCGCAAGAGCCCGCCCCCGATACGCTTGAGAAGCTTGACCTCCATCGCCGGAATGGTACATTCTCTCCGCGGGCCGAAGCACGGGACTTGACGGGCCCCGCAACGGCCGTGAAAAAGCGAGGTGCTTTCAAGCATGAGTCAATATCACGAAATCTGGGTAGAAGAGAGGTGGACGATGCAAGCCTTCCGATTGCTCGCGGTTTTTTCTTTGTTCATCTCGTTTTTTGCGCCTTCCTCCGCTGTGTTTGCCGAGCAGGACAGGCGGATGATTCCCCAGCTTGACGAATGGCAGATTGCTGGAGATCCGGACCTCGGCGAGCTGACGGACCCGAAGCAGCAGCCGGTGGATTTCGCTGTCTGGCAGGCGGGAGACGGGACGTGGCAGCTATGGTCTTGTATCCGAAATACGAAGTGCGCCGGGAACACGAGGCTGTTTTACCGATGGGAGGGAAATCGCCTCACCGACAAAGACTGGAAACCCATGGGGATCGCCATGCAGGCTGACACGAAATATGGGGAAACTCTCGGCGGACTCCAGGCGCCGCACGTGGTGAAACACGGCGACACCTACCACATGTTCTACGGCGACTGGGAGAGCATCTGTCTCGCCGCAAGCCCCGACGGGAAGAACTTCACCCGGGTGCTCGACGACAACGGTGTCGCGGGCATGTTCACGGAAGGACCTGGCAACAACACCCGCGATCCGATGGTCATCCGCATCGGCGACCTGTGGCATTGCTATTACACGGCCTACCCCGACCGCAAAGGCGCCGTCTTCTGCCGGACATCTCCCGACCTGAAGAACTGGAGTGAGTCGAAGATTGTGGCGTTTGGTGGTAGAGCTGGAACGGGGCCGTGGTCGGCGGAATGTCCCCACGTCATCTACCTCGAAGGTTACTACTATCTCTTTCGGACGCAGCGCTACGGGCCCGATGCTCAGACCAGCGTTTATCGTTCCGAGGATCCGATGAATTTCGGTGTTGAGAATGACAAATACTTTGTCTGCGCGCTGCCCGTCGCCGCCCCAGAGATCATTTTCCACGAAGGGGAGTATTTCATCGCGTCGCTCCTGCCAAGCCTGAAGGGCATTCGGGTTGCGCGGCTACATTGGGTGACTGAGTGACGGCGCCGTATGCTTGTGGTGGGCTTGCCGCCCGGCCGGGAACCGTCAGGCCGGCGCTATCCCTGGACTCTCTCGATGCTGAGGTATTGCTCGTCGTCTCCCTCGCCGCCACGGCGAGTAGTGACCGTGAAGTGGATCGTTTCGCCCGGCGCGATGTCGAACGGGAACTGTGCATCTTTCGGCAGCAGAAAGTACGGAGGCGCCTCTTTCACCAGCAACACGTGGTATCCCGCGGAGATCCTGTAAGCCTCCGTCCAGTGAATTCGCCCCAGGAGTTTTCCGTCGAGGAAGACGTCGTATGTGCTGCCGCTGATGTGCATGACCAGTTGCGCATTCGCACCCTGCGGCTCCACATAATCGTCGTGGTGCCTCGCGCTGCCGCAACCGGTCGAGAACGCGAGCGGGAGGATCAGGATGCCCGTGGCGAACCTTCGCATTGACCCAACGAACGAACGTTCCAGATGCTGATTCACAGGTTTCCCCTCCTTTTGTTCCTGTTCGTTCGTCACATCTTTTATGGCACGCTCAGGAGGATGCTGGGGCCGCGCTTTCTTCTCAGCTCGGCGTGGAGAAGTCGAATCCCCACGAGCGCTCGAGCGCCTTGAGGCGGAAGAAGGATTCTCTCGGCGTTTCGTCTTCTCGCAGGAAGCCGGACGTGGGGATGAACGCCGGGTCCTTGAAGTCCCACCAGGTGATCGCGGTGACCTCCGGCCTCGCGTAGCACATCGTATAGAACCATTCGACCCAATCCGCCTGGACTTTCTCGCACCACGGCATGTGCCATTCAGTTGTCGGTTGCTCGTCGCGCCGAGAGGCAGGGATGGTTCGCACGCCGAGCTCTGTGATGTTCACCGGCTTGCCGAATCGAGCGTACTCGTCGAGCAGCTTGCTGATAGAGAACATGTCCCTCGCCGGAAAATAAATCTGCACGCCAACGATGTCGAAGTCCACCTTCGCCTCCATCACAGCATCAAGATAAGACAGCGGAGTAAAAACCTTCTCATAGACGGGGCCGAGGTGGACGCGCCCCTCGGCTGCGTACTCGCCAAACGGGCAGCAATTATTGACGATCAGTTTCGCATCCGGGTTCTTCTGGCGCGCTGCATCCGCACAAATCTTCGTTATTTCAACCTCTTGCTCTTGTGTGAGATTCAGGCCGTTCGCCCAATCGTGCGCCTCGTTGATAATGTCCCAGATGTTGATTCTGTTGCGGTATCGCTCGACGCTGCGGCTGACAACCCGAGCGCAATGCTTCTGCGCTGCTTGCCAATCGGCGCCTTTCAGCCAGTCCGGAATCCCCGCTTGATGCCCCCACCATAAGGGATGACCTTTTGGGGTGATGCCGACTTTCTCGCACCATTCGAGAATCTCATCTATGCGGCGGTAATCGGGCTTTGCTTCCTGCGTCTCGAGCCGGCGGAGATAAAAAGGCAGGGTCGCGAAATTGAGCGCATTTCGGAAATAGCGGGCATAGGGCGTGTCTCCGCGATAGGCGAAGGCGTTGCAGCCGAACAGGTAGTCCTCTCGCTTCGGTCGCTGAGAGGTGATGTGTCGCGAAAGCTCCACAATTGCCAACTCCCCAGCCCATAGCGCATGAGAGAGTGCCATGAGATTCCATTTTGCCGACTGCTTTCGCGCCGGGTTTCCGGCAAACTCAAGAACCTCTCTCCCTGCGTCCGTGTGGGCCTGGCATTCCGACGAGAATCGAACCCCCTTGTGGGTTTCCTGCAGCTTCTTCACATCTGCCAGGCGACTCTCAGCCGCGGCCCGGACAAAATCGAGAACTGCCGACGTTTCCCCGTATCCTCTCCCTTCGTGGTCGGCGATGACCCACGCGTCGCCAAAGGCCGGTACGTCAATCTTCGCGTGGAGCGCGGTCGGCCCCGGCAGAATCTCGATCTCGACGGTTCCGTCGTCGAGGATTTTGCTGCGTCGTCGGGTGGGCTCGAAATGCAGGTCCGCTGCATACAGCGTCTTCAACCTCCATTCGGGCATGGGTTTCCCATCCTCGCCGATAAGTTTCACCTTCAGCGTTGGTGGGCTGTTCAGCGAGCGAATCGCCGGTCCCTCCGCCGCCAGCATCCGCGCGCTCGCCAATGCTCCGGCTGCGTATCCCGCCCGCCGCAGGAACTCCCTCCTTGTTACTTCACCTCGCATTTCCGTACCTCCTCTGCGTTGTCTGCGCTCTCTGTGGTTAAGACGCCTCGATCACCTCGATGCCGAACAACTGGCAGTAGTCCTTCAGGTTTCTCGCGTTGTCGCCGTAGAAGAATATCTGATGGAAGCCTGGGTATTGAGTGACGTCTGAAACACCATCCACTTTCACGTTAACGACGGTGCGGCATCCTCCCACGGGGGGCGAGTACAGATTCTCGACCACCGTTCCCGCGCTGATGAGCATTTTCGTCGGACCGAAGAACTGGGCGATTGTCATCCTCTGCCCCTCTCGCCAGATCGGTCGAACGGTCACGCCGGTGTCGGAGTGGTGCGACCGGATGCTGAATCGCGCCGGCGATTCTGAGAGGCCATCCAACCTCGTCGGGCAAACACAATGCGACCCGATCAGTGTATTCTGAACCGTCTCCGGAACCGGGTCCTGCTGGAAACCGGGCTTGTCGAAGAGATACCTCACGAGCATCAGCGTCAGGGTAGGGTAGAGGTCCGCTTCGCAACCTGCTGAAATCCCTTCGTCATTCAGCTTTGCCCATGCAAGGCACGGCACCGGAATCTCCCTCCGGCTCGCTGGTCCCAGGCAATCCATTGTGATGGCATCGCCCTTTTCCTTTTCGAGGATATGGCGCGCAACGATGTATGTCTTGGCTGCGTTGAGCATGTCTTCCCACGAGGGTTCGACGACTTTCTTTGCCCGGCTCGTGTAATATCTCGCGATTTTCTCCACGTCGTCTGTGACAGCCATCTCGCGGTAGAACTGCACAAACGTCTGAACCGGCAGCGTCCGCAACGTGGTCCCCAGGTTCTCGACGCGGGATTCCTGCTCTTGCTTCCCTTGAAGGACAACCAGGCGACTCTCCCGCATCTGTTTTGCTGCCTTGATCATCCTCATGCCGTATTTCACCGCGTTGAAGTCGAACGACGATACGAGAAAGACGCCGGGCTTTCTCGCCAGCGGCTGGACGTTCGTCGTGAATGCTGCACCAATGGGAGCGAACACGATGGTCGGAATCCCTGTCTCCGCGACGCGGTGCGCTGTGGGCCACGCGTGCTCTTGCCGGTCGAGAAGCACTACGAGCGCCGCGTCAAATCTCTGTTCAGTCAAAGACGTGGCGAACTCCTGCGCCTCCTCGATGCTGTGAATGACCTGCCCTTGCAGAACCAGGTCAATTCCGATATCGCGTGCCGCTTGTACGATCTTCTCCGAGTAGTCTCTTCTGGCTGCTTCTCCGTCGTAGCCTTGTCCGGGCCAGAAGAAGTCGTATTCCCCTTTCCTGCGGACGAACGCAGCTTTCATTCTCGGAGTCGCCTTGTGTCCCGGTCCCCACGTGAGGGATTCGCCCCGCTCGGAGGTCGGCGCCGCTTCTCCTTCACTTATCGCTGACTCGACTGCCAGCCGAATTCCCGGCAGCGAAAGGAGAAACTCCCTCCGGCCAATACCAGACGGGAAACTTCTTCGTTCATTCCGATTTTTCATTCCAGTGAGCCTCCCTGAAAGAATTCATCACCGCAGAGGGCGCGGAGTTAGCAGAGAAAGGCAATTCGCCGGTTCCTCTATCCACAGGGACTTTGCCGCGCGCTCGGCGGCTGTCTATTTCTGTTTTTTGATTTCGGCATAAGCAGCGTAGGCTGCTGCCACATCTCCTTCTTCGGCTCCGCCGCGGTGAATATAGACGCGGTATCGTAGCGTCAACGGCTCGCCCGGTTTCAAAGTGTGAAACTCGAGCCCCGGCCAGGCAACACCGAGAAAGCCGTAATGGCGCAGGGTCCAGCCGTTCGGAAATGCAGGGTTCTCGTTGTGATCGAAGATGGCCACGCCAGAGAAAGTGTCTCTGCCGCCAAATTTCGCTGACAAATCTGCCCAGGGATGCCGCTTCAAGTCGGTGTCTGCGGACTCCTTGCCGGCGGGGGTCGTGATGACGGTCTCCTCGCGCGGCGCGAAGCGGAAGCTGAATCCCCCGTAACCCTTGAGCGGCTCCCGACCGGAGATCGTTACGGGGTCCTTGGTGGCTTCGAGCGTCAGCGCGACGTCAATCGCCCGTCCTTCCTTGGCTGCGCGAAAGACCCGGACCCGCACAGTCTCGCTGATGATTTTCTCCTCCCCCACATACCAGCCATTGACGACAGCGAACCCAGCGTGCTTGGCGGTTGCTTCCTGCCCGAGCCATCGTTCAAACCGCTGCTCGACTCCCCGGATATCCCAAAGATCGTATTCCTTCCCGCCGACGATCACCCGAGGCCACACCCAGCACAGCCCCCGATGATGCAGATGGTCCGCAGGAAAATCGTCCGTCAGCACCTCTCCGTCAAGTCCATAAACGGGATGAATGTAGCAGGACCGGCGACGGTCTTTCGGGACGCCCTCCTTCAGAAGCATCCCGTAGTTGTAAGTGAGGACAGGCTTCTCCCCCTCAAAGAGATGAAGATAGTTGCCTTCCGCTTTTTCAAATCGAAACGCAGCCGGGTTCTCCTCACGGCCCGCCGAAACCGAAGCCGCTGCCAGATACCCGACACACACACCTATAAGGCAACGTAGAACCTTCATTCCGCAGTCTCCTCACTATTCGGAGTTCTATCGCAGAGTTCACGGAGTCCACAGGGAGCTAACGTCCATGATAAGATGGCCCACTCTGCGGTTTCGGCGTACTCTGCGGGTCGTCTCTTTCGAGATGCTATCCTTCGCGAATCTCTTCTTTCTCCGGATCATAAATCTGCCTGCGGCCGGAGTCCCATGCCAGAAATGCCATGATTGACGCGACCGAATGCGCATACCCGGCACGCACGTCCGCGTTTGGTGTCTTGCGCGTCCGGAGGCACTCCAGCCAGTTCTCCATGTGGTTGACGCCGGGCTTCGGCTTGACGAGGATTTCTTCTTTCAACTTGTCGTCGTCGCCCCCTTCGCCGGTCGCTTTCCACGACGACGTGTCAAACGTCCCGCGAATCCCGAAGAATGCCGCCTCGGGCATCGGATAGTTGTTCCCTAATCGCGTCTGGTACCGGAGCAGAAAGCCTTTCGGATATTCCCACAAGCATTCCATGGTGTCGGCGTGTTCCCTGCCGTCCTTCCATGTATAGACGCCGCCATGAGCCACGCAGCTCTTCGGAAAATAATCGTCCATATACCAGTGTGCGATGTCAATGATGTGGCTTCCCAAAAGCCCGGGAGTTCCAACGGTGAAGTCCTTGTACAGATGCCAGCGGCGGAAGCGCTGTGCGTCGAACGGCTGCTTCGGGAGGTCCATGAGATAGGTTTCCCAGTCCACGTCCTCCTCTTTCACGTCATGGTAGGGCCTTGCCCAGCGGGGGTTGCAGTCGTTCCATCCTGTGACGATTTCGCTGATTGTGCCGAGCACACCGGACTGAATAAGTTCTGCGCCCGCCATAAACTGCCCCTCGCTCCGCCGCTGCGTGCCGACCTGCACGACGCGCTTGTTATCGAGCACCGCATGGAGCGCGTCCCTCGCGTCCTTCATGTTGCTCGCCATGGGCTTCTCACAGTAAGCGTCTTTCCCCGCCTGAGCCGCATCCGCAAGAATCCGGGCATGCTGAAAGTCCGGCGTGCCAATCGTCACCGCGTCCACATCTTTCAGCGCCAGCACATCGCGATACCGTGAGAACATCCTCGGCTCCTTCCCTGTCCAGGCTTTCACCTTCGCCGCAGCGCGCTCCCGCTCGACACGCCATACATCGCAGATGACGGTCATTTCCACGTTTTGCTTTTTCACGAGGTTGTTCACCTCGCCCATCAGGTATTGCCCTCGGCCTCCGGAGCCAATCACGGCGATCGCAATCCGATCGTTCGCTCCCAGAACGCGTCGGGGCCCAGCAGCGACGGCTGCCAGCGCCGCGCCTACCGCCCCCCCGGCAGACCGAGAAAGAAAATGCCTCCGATTCATCTTCCCATTTGACATGGTCCATGCCTCCATTTCGCTTTGGCAACGTTTAAGGGACTCATTGCTGAACTCTCCCTTTTTCCTCTGTGTTCTCTGCGGTGAACTCTCACTGCACCATCAGTGCTTTGACTTTTTCTTCGTCCACCTCGATGCCAAGCCCGGGCTTGGTCGGCACGTCAAGCTGTCCATTGACCGGCGTGAACGGCTTTGTGAGGACGCTTTTTGCGAGAAACTGCGGCCCGTTTAACGCCGCAGGAAATCTCAGACCATACGCCCCGTATAATGCGAGACTCGCGGCCAGAGAAACATCCGGGTCCGTCAGCCCGCTTCCCAAAAACATCAGCCCCGCGTCCTTGAGAATCTCCACCTGCCGCCTTGCTCCGAGCAACCCGCCGCACCGTGCTGGCTTCATCGCGACGCCGTCGAGAAGGTCGAGGCGAATGAATTCAATCAGGTCTGCGGGCGAGATTACTCCCTCGTCCATGATGATTGGCAGTGCCCCCTGCTTCTTCAGTTCGCGATACCCGGTCAGGCGATTCGACGGTAGCGGTTGCTCGAGAACCGGAACGCCAATATCCGCCAATTTCGGCGCAGCCTTGAGAGCTGTCGCCAGGTCGTATCCTCCGTTCGCATCCGCCCAGAGGAAGCCCTCCGGCACTCTTTTTTTGACGATTCCGCACAGCTCGAGGTCGAACTTCGGGTCAGGCGCGACCTTGACATTGAAGTTGCGGTAGCCGCGATCCCAGCCCTCCTCGATGAGCTTCTCTGTCTCGTCGAGGGTTCGGGGATTAAGCGTCCAGCTCAATGTGATTTTACCCCCGCTCGGACAACCCCACCGCTGCGCGAGAGACAACCCGCACGCTTTCCCTGTCAGGTCATGCAGCGCCATGTCTATTCCAGACTTCGTGATCGGCGCCCCCGTCGAGAAAGAGGGAGCGATCGCCGCATTCATCGCCTCGTGGGCGCCGACAAGGTCAAACGGGGCTCGCCCGATGAGAACAGGCTTGAGATAGTTCTCGATCGTGCTTGCGGCCGACTCCAGCGTCTCATAGCTCCATTTCGGAATCGGCACGCTTTCCCCCCAGCCCACGGTCCCGTCAGTGGCGGTGACCTTCACGATCACAGCCGGTCGTCCCGGCGGCGTCCCCGGTGGACCCTCGAAGAATTTGAAGTAGCCGATGGTCGGGTATCGAACCGGAAAAATCTCGATTTTCTCAATCTTCAGTCCGGGATTCTGCTCGCCAGGCGCGGCCGCCGAGGCCCGTCTGACTGCGGAGGCTACCAGGGCGCCGGCTGCCGCAACCTGAAAGAATTCACGTCGGGAGTGCGCGCGATTCACCGAGGCGCCCCTATCCATCTTTGCTTTCATTCAACTGTGCCTCCGGATGACAGTTCTGCCTTCTTGGTTTTTGCTTGTCGTTGGAGCGAGCATCCATGACATTATCGCATTGTACCCTGCCGTTCCAGCTATTTCAGCCGCTGCAGGCGTGCGTGCGTCTGCTGCAGATGGTTGCGGGCCGCCAGCGGATGTGATAGGGTATCCGGCAAAGGTTACCTGTGAGTGGTCCTGAATCCTCAGTGGAAGGGTGAAGCCATGTCTGAGAAGACGCATGAACGTCATGAACAAATATCGAGGAGAGGGTTCCTGCGAACTGGAGCCGCCGGTCTGGGGGCAGCCCTTGTATCGGGGCCGCTCTCGCGCTCTCTTTCGGGCGCGGAAGACGCTGCTCGGAAAGCCTCTCCCCCGACCGAAACGCGAGTCCTCGGCCGGACGAACCTCAACGTCACCGTCATCGGCTTTGGCACATACGGTTTTTCAAACCCGGGGGTCCTTCAGAAAGCTATCGAATCAGGGATTAACCTTATCGAGACCGATCGAACCTACGGGAATGACCAGGCGGAGAAAGCCATTGGTGAGGTTCTCAAGAAGCTCCAGAGGGATAAAGTAATCCTGGGGACGGGCTGGGGCGTGTCGCCCGGAGTCACGAAGTCACAGCTTCTGGAAAGCCTCGACGCCAGCCTGAAGCGACTCCAGACCGACTATGTGGACTTGTTGCGCGCGTTCATGGTGGACGACCCGAAAGTCCTCGAAATCTCGGAGCAATTTGAGGCGTTTGAGACGGCGAAGAAAGCCGGGAAAGCCCGCTTTTACGGCGTTTCATCGCACGGCGGCAATCAGCTCGACGTGTTCAACGCAGCCGCGGATTCCGGGAAATTCGACTTTGTTATGGGCCGCTACAACTTCATGGAGCAGGCGAATGGCGAAGCCTTCGTCAAGAAGCTCGCCGAAAAGAAAATCGGTTTCATCGCCTTCAAGACGCGGGCAGGCAACCGGCAGCGAGAGGTCGAAGAGCTTCAGAAGAGCGGATTGAGCGTCCGTGCCGCCGCAGCAAAATGGGCTCTTCAAAACCCTTCCGTCACCTCCATCCTCGCTCCCATCCAAAGCTTCGAGGACATCGAGGAGTACCTGCGGGCCGCGCGGGAGAAGCTCACCGCCGACGAACAGCGTCTTCTCCAGCGATACGCGGAGATTTTTGACTCCGAATATTGCCGCAACTGCGGAACCTGCCAGAGCCACTGCCCCTATGGCGTCGCCATCGCCGATGTGATGCGTTACTGTATGTACTTCAAATACTACGACACGCAGGCGGAGGCGCGGCGCCTTTACGCCGAGCTTCCACCTCAGGCCCGCCCTGTGGTCTGCCACACGTGTCCGGGTCACTGTGTCGCGCATTGCCCACACGGCTTGCGAGTTCGGCAGAACTTGCAGGAGGCGGAGCGGCTGCTCGGTTGAGCCTTGAGAGATTGGCCATGCTGAAGCCAGCGAACAAATGTCAGCGGTTTCTACTGCTCGCCTTCTTCTTGGCGGGGGTTTGCGGCTGCCGCCCCGTCTTACCGCCTTCGCAGACCGCCCTGGGTTGGGATTATTCGGAGCTGCCCACCGCCTATGACCCCGAGACTCTTTATCACTACATCAACGGAAAGGCGCGGGTGTACCTTGACTACGGCTTCGTGAGGCTCGACCATGCGCAGTTCGCCTCGCCGGACGGCAAGGCGGTCATTGACGTGGACGTTTACGATATGGGCGCCCCGGAGGGCGCCTTCGGAATCTACTCCCTCGAGCGCGGGGAGGAACTCCCTCTCCATTACAAAAGGCGGCTCGGCTACATGAATGGGCCCGCTCGCTTCTTCTGGAAAGGCCGCCACTACGTTACCATCACCAGTCCTATCTCCTCTGCCGAGACGATCCAGGCG
This sequence comes from bacterium, assembly GCA_030691545.1. Lineage (GTDB taxonomy): Bacteria > Auribacterota > JABMQX01 > JABMQX01 > JABMQX01 > JAUYEE01. The sequence goes on from JAUYEE010000333.1 coordinate 33,236, forward strand.
ATTCATTCCCTTTCCGCCTATGTCGAAAACTCGATCCGCGGTGAGCCGGGCATTCTCTCCATTCTCACCGCATTTCCCGAGGAAAACAAGGTCCCCGAGAGCGAACAGTACTTCGCTACGGATTTTCTGGGGCACGAGTTCATGGGCGCCGGTTTCACCGCTTCGTACATCGAGCTGGGCGGACGCTTCAAACTCTTCCTCTCGCCAAAGGACTCGCCCGCTCAAGCCCGGCAAGCTTTTGACAAGCTCCGGCAGGCTCTCTCTGAGGGAGGCAAACTCCTGGGCGAGGAGCAAGGGATTGGCCAGGCTGCTTTTCTCGCTCAGGACGACTACCTCGGCAACTGGTTGGTTTCACTCAACGACAAGCATCTCGTCGGAAGCGTCGGATTTCAGGACTTGCCGGCCGCGAGCAGTGCCCTGCTTCGCCTTTGCCGTAACCTGTCGCCCTGACCCGACTGGCGGCTGACGCGGCAGAGGCTGTTCGGCTCCCGAGGAGGCGGGCGACCGGTGTCTTGTCCGCGTTGTCTTGCGGGCGCAAACAGAGATTTGTGTTCAGTCGCATGGTGAATACGGTTATTCTGGACAATATAGTCTTCAACATGGACGCTGCCGAGCTAAGCAGACATCTGCGGATTCCAGACGCCTCCCGCCACGCGGAACAGCTTCGTCCTCTTCTTCTCGAGGCTCGAACGATCGCCCGACCCAAAGCCCTCTACCGCGTTGCCTTCATAGACTCGAAGGGCGAGGATGCCGTCATTGTCGAGGGCACGACCCTCACCAGCCGCGTTTTGCGAGTAAACCTGGACAAAGCCCACCGCGTTTTCGTATATGTTGCCACTTGCGGAACCGAACTGGAGGAATGGTCGAAATCAGTGCGCGGAATGCTGGAGCGGTTCTGGGCTGACACCATCAAGGAAATGGCGCTTCACTCGGCAATCGGAGCCCTCAATAACGACATCAGCGGTCGTTACCGTCCCGGCGCAACCTCGACGATGAGTCCTGGGTCCCTCGAGGATTGGCCTATCGAGCAGCAACGGCCCCTGTTCGCCATTCTCGGCGATGCCGCTGAAGCCATCGGCGTCCGTCTGACCGACAGCTTGCTGATGGTCCCGACGAAATCGGTTTCGGGAATTCGCTTTCCCACGGAGGAAAGCTTTGAAAGTTGCCAGCTCTGCCCCAGGGAAAAGTGCCCCGGACGAAGGGCTCCTTTTGAGGAGGGCCTGTACGAGCGGAAGTACCGGCCCGGAACGCGTTAACCCTTCGCCGCGCCGAGCGCGTTTTGAGTGCGTCGCCCAGAAGCCCGTTCCGCGGAACCGAATCGTCCACGGCAAAGAACAACGTTCTTGTTTACATCCAAGTTGTCACGCCAAGCCAGAACAGGAGGAACGCATGCTGAAACGTCTATTGATTCTCGTCCTTGTTGTGACGTATGTTCTCGTCACCGACGCTCCGTCAGCCGAGCCGTCCTCTCCGCTTTTCCCTCTCGGCCGATCCTGGGCCGGAGACCGGGAGCTTCCGAGGCCTTTCGGAATCGGCCTCGACCTGTATCATCAGACCCAGGACTACGAATTGAGGAACTTGCGGTTAGACCTCCCGATGATTGACCTGTCGCAAGTCTCTCGCGTCGAGATTGAGAACGCCACCAGCGAAGAGAGTTTTAAGGCCGACGTATGGCTGCTTCCCTTCTTGAACGTCTTTGGGATCATCGGTAACGTGGACGGCGAGACCACCGTCAATCCCGGCCCGCCCCTCAGTGAACTCCGGGTGGACTACGACGGCGTGGTTTACGGAGGAGGCGCGACGCTCGCAGGGGGCATCGGGAGATTCTTCGGCTCCGTCAGTTATATCCTGACCAAAACCGACCTGGACACAGCCACCTCCTCCGTTGACGCATGGATTCTCAACCCGCGGATCGGTGTGCGCGCAAATGCAGCCGAAATCTGGGTCGGGGCCATGTACCAGGAGGCCGAAGAGCACCACCGCGGGCGCATCGCCGTGCCGTTTTTCGGAGATGTGGCCTATGACGTGGAATTAGAGCAAAAGGAGCCGTGGAACTACCTTGTTGGCGCCGGAACTAACATCGCCGACCACTGGAGGCTCGAACTGGAAGCCGGCTTCGGCAATCGCAAACACGCCCTCTTTGTTCTCGGATACCGGTTCTAATCGGCGGGATTCTTGAGCCGTCGCGCGGGCGGTCTTCCTTTCGCCGTGGAGGCCCTTCAAGCAAACAGGATTGAAGTGACTGTGTCTGAACAGACTGCTACACCGTCCAGAAGAGAAACCGTCCTTAGACTCGCACGGCAATACGACCCTGATCCTCGCCATTCCGATCAAGTCACGCGCCTCGCTCTGCAAATTTTCGACCAGACCAAGTCCCTTCACCATCTCAATAACGATGGCCGGGAGCTTCTCGAATACGCCTGCCTTCTCCATGACATCGGATATTCGGGAGACCAGGCAAAGCATAAGAGGCGCTCTTATGAGATGATCAAGTCTGCCCGCCTCAACGGGTTCTCGGATGCCGAGCGCGAAATCATCGCCTCCGTCGCCCGGTACCACGGCAGAAAGCCTCCGAAAAAGGGGCACGCCTGGAACAAGATTCTCTCCAAAAAGGATAAAGAGAAAGTCCGTTACCTCAGCGCCATCATTCGTGTGGCCGACGCTCTCGATCGTACTCACAGGGGCGTCGTCGAAGACCTAAGTTGCCTCACAGACAACGACCGAATTGTCCTACAACTCAAATCTCGCTCTCCCGCCGATGAGGAACTCCAGACCCTTGACCGCAAGAAGGGATACTTCGAGAGACTCTTCGGTAGGACAGTTGAGACGGGCTGAGTTAATGCCCGCTCACCGCGACTCGCCGAGCTTGTCCGGTTCAAGCTCTGTATCCACCACGGGCTCCTCGGCTGAGCTGGGTGAGGAGAGAAGACCTTTGTGATTGTCCGCGCAAGCCGGTGCGTTGACGCCGCCCCTTACGCCTGTGGGTCCCCCTTGCCAGCCCCGTCCACTAAGACTCGGGTTGGCTTTTCTCTGCGTTAGCCCGCTCCGCCGCGCGCCGCCGCTCGTAGGCTTTCTTCACGCGCTCGTTCACATCCTTAAAACCGATGTCCTCGGCGTAAATCTCCTTGTACTGCTGGAGGGCCTTCTCAACTTCGTTGAGGTCCTCGTACGCCCTGCCGAGGTTGTACATGACCTCCTTCTTAAACGAGTCCATCGCGTAAAGCTCGGAGAGCGCCTTCTCGAACTGTTCCACTGCCATGTCCGGCTGTCCCTTCCGCCGGAAACACTCCCCCAGGTAATTCAATGCCACTGTCCTCTTCTGTGAGCTGGTCCTGGCTACCTGGAGTTCCTTAATCGCTCCGTCCAGGTCTCCTCGCTCCATCAGAAGCGCTCCCAATTGCAGTCTGAAGTTCAGATTCGTCGGATATTGGGACACCCGCCTCCGCAGGTCGGTCAGTGCATACTCGTCCTTTTGCCTCTGGAGCTCCTCAATCTTTGCCTTCAACTCCTCGTTCGCTGGCTCCGCCTGTTTCTTCTCCGTTGCTTCTCGGATCATGTCCTCGAACTTCAGCATCACCGTCCGAAAGCGCATCTCCGGCAGGTCCGAATCCCCGGGAGCCACCTCCATCGCACGGTCGAAAAGCTGAATCGCCTTATCGAATTGCTTTTTCTGGATGTAGAGGTCAGCCAGTGACTTGTAATTGTCCAGTTTCTGGGGTTGCTCTGCCAACTTCCTCTCGCGGTCACGGATCAGGACGCTGACGTCATCTTCCGACTTCACCAACCTTGTTTCTCGCTCGGTTGTCTTGGCGAAATCCACGTCCTTGATTTTCGTCCGATAGCTCTCCGTATCCTCCCAGTCGCCCTTGATAATCGTCCCCATCGCTGCAAGGTCCTGGAGGGCTTTCCCGGCTTCTTTGTCTTCCCGGTCGTCAACCAGCACCCTCTGGAAACACTGCTGTGCCTTCGCCACATCACCATTCTTCATGAAGGCTCGGCCCAACTCCCGGATCACCTTCAGATTGTCCGATTTCAGCTTCCTGGCATATTCGAGCGAATTGATTGCTGTTTCCGGCATCCTCAGTCCCGCTGCCGCCCGCGCGTGCCGCCGCAGCGAATAAATGCTTCGTGGCTTGGCCCTCAGGATTCTCTCGTAGAGATCGAAGGCCTTCTGCCACTTCCCCGTCGCCAGGCTGATTGCCCCTCGGATGAAGTTCACCGATTGCAGGATCGTCGCGAGGAAACTCCGTAGCCACGCGGGCGCCTTCTTGCTGTCAAATCGCCGCACCTCTGTCTCTCGCAGAAGGTGTCGCGCCTCCACCATATCCGGAGCGATCTCCAGCGCCGTGTGCACCAGCTCGATTGCATAGTCATAGTTCATCTTATCAACCGCTTCGATCGCCTTGTCGAACAATTCTCTCGCCTGCCTCGGAACACTCGAAGTCGGCTTCTCCTGCTTCTCCAGAATCGTTCGCCCTGCCGGTGCCGCCTGCTGCTCACCTCTAATTTGCTCTGCCATTATTCTCTCACCTCCCTGAGCGGGGGATAACCTCGAATTCCCTCTTGCTAATTTCTATCCCATAACCGCGCTTCTGTCAACACGCCAAATGGTTTGGGTGAGGCTGGCGTAAGAACTGCCGAGCAAGATGGGAGGACACACCCTGGCGGTATCGCCGGGGGGTCTCACGGGGAGAGCTTCAATCCTTTTAGGCCCTTTGACACGAACACCTCGATCTCGCCGTTACTATCTTTCCGCCGGGCAATAATCGCCTCGGCGCCGGGCAGAGACTCGATAAGCTGCATTCCTTTTTCCGGGCCCATGACGGAGACGCCGGTCGCGAGGGCATCGGCCATAAGGCACTTTTTGTCTAATATGGTCACGCTGGCGATGTCGTTGGCGATGGGCTTTCCCGTATGGGGATCGAGGAGGTGAGAGTATCTCTTGCCGTTCAGGATGAAGAAACTCATGTAATCGCCGGAGGTAGCGACGGCCATGTCGGAGAGTTCGAGGATGGCAAGGTATCCGCGCCGGGCCGGATGAAGAACTCCGATTCTCCAGGGATTGCCCTCCTTGTTTCTTCCTATGACCCGCGTTTCGCCCCCGATTTCGACGAGGGCGTCCGTAACGCCCTTTCGCCGGAGAGCCTCGATTGCCTTGTCCACAGCGTATCCTTGGGCGATGCCCCCGAGGTCCAGGTTTACCCCCTCGGCGGTCTTAAGAAGGGCATGCCGCGAACTGTCCAGCGAGAGCTTTTTGTAGCCGACATGGACCAGGGCCTGTCGGATTTCCTCCTCCGATGGAACATTAGGCTGCCTCGCTGGCCAGAAGCCCCAGAGGGTGACCAAGGGCATGACTGTGGGATCGAATGCTCCGCCAGTCAACTCGGATACCTTCTGTGATTGTTCGAGCACGCCGAATGTCAGCCTGTCAACCTCCACCCATTCATCCGGCGGCGCCTCGTTGAACCGAGTGATGTCGCTGTCGGGCTTATAGTGGCTCATGAGGGCGTCAACCCGGTGGACTTCCGCGAAAGCAGCCTCGACCGCCGACTTCATCTCATCTTCACCGAGACGGTCCGATACCACGGTAATGCGCGCGATGATGGGGCCCATCACCGTGTCTTCCGCTCGGTAAACAGACCGACAGCCAAGACAGAACACCGGCATCCCGATCGCCAGAACAACCTCGAGAAATCGCTTCATTTCGCACCCTTCTTATGCCGCCCGAAAGCGGAACACAGAAAACGCTCTGGCTATGATGAAACGGCGACTACTCTTCCAGAGGCCACAGCTCATAATCTTCTACTGCTTCTTCCTCACCCTGTCCAACGTAATCCATTTCAAACCGGGTGGGGCAGTCCTCGAATTCCGAGCACCTCGGGCAGCAGTAATCCGGCCCTCCGAGAGCCTGCTCGCAATCCTCGAACTGTGAGCACAACTCGCAGCACATCGAATTCACCTCCTTTCCTGAAATGCCCCCCGGGAGACACCTCCGGCGAGCACATAGTGCCAAAACCCAGGTAACGCATCGCGAGACTGAAATGTTCCCTCTCTCTCAGCAACATTGGCTTGACGTGAGCAATAGCGTCCCCTGACTTTCGCCGCTCTGGCACAATTGCCGCGTGCTTATAGAGAAACAGTCACACCCTGTCAAGAGAAAAAACGGAAAATCGAGCAGCCTGATCCGCGGCGCCCCCGGAGAGCAATTTCGCGCCAGGAGCGCAACCCGGGAGAGCTCACGGCAGTTGGAACGCGACGCCTTCCGACGGGCCGCTGCCCCGAGAACGCGGGAAAACTTGACGGAGGGCAAGTGCCTCGCCTATCCTCTTCCTGGACTAAAGGCAACGCGCTGCGGGCAGTCTCATGAGCGTGTAGCGTAGCCGGGCATTCGACTCGCTGACGAGGACGCCCCGTTGTCAGAACCGAATGCCTCGAACGCAGCGTTTCCGGTTTTCGGCAGAAATTGCCCCCGGAGGCGTCGCGAGGAAATTTGTCAATGGAGACATGCAATGGCAGATACCGTCAGTCGTAGAAATTTCCTGAAGAGGTCGGCTGTTGTTTCCGCTGGCGCCGCACTGGCGATGAGTCTCGAGGAAAAGGCGCTCATGGCCCAGTTGGCGACCGGTGCGAGCGGCGACCGTCCTCCGCAGCCTGTCAAAGGACTGCCCACGGGGAAGATTGGTAACCTCACGATCAGCCGAATCATCTGCGGCGGCAACTTGATCAGCGGCTTTGCCCACAGCCGTGATTTGACTTACATTTCCTCGCTTCTGAGGGAATACTTCACGGACGAGAAGGTCTGGGAGACCCTTCGCATCTGCGAGGAGAACGGCATCAACACGGCGATCCTCCGTCTCGACGACCATTGCCTCGGGATTCTGAATGGTTACTGGAATGATCGCGGAGGGAAAATCCAGTGGATTGCCCAGTGCAAAATGAAGGGAGACGATTTCAAACCTGACATCCAGCAGGCCATAGACAACGGCGCCCTTGGCGCCTATCTCCATGGCGGCGAGGCAGATAAGCTCGTCGGGGAGGGACGAATTGACGTCCTCGGAAAAGCCGTGGAGTTCATCAAGCAGAACGGCGTGCTCGCGGGTGTGGCGGGGCACATGATTGATGTGCCAATCGCCTGCGAGAAGGCGCGGCTGAACGTTGACTTCTATATGAAAACCCTTCACAGCCACAAGTATTGGTCCGCGGGAATCATGCCCAGAAATGACAGCGTCTGGTGTGAGACGCCCGACAAGACGATCGAATTTATGAAGACCGTCAAGAAGCCGTGGATCGCCTACAAGGTTCTGGCCGCCGGCGCCATTCATCCGAAAGAAGGATTCAGGTACGCGTTTGAGAACGGTGCGGATTTCCTCTGCGTGGGCATGTTCGATTTCCAGGTCATCGAGGATGTGCTCATCGCAAGAAACACGCTATCGGAGAAGAGGAATAGACCGCGCGCCTGGATGGCGTAAACGGGACTCGTGGAGGAGAAGAAGCAACATGACGGATAGAGTCAGCCGACGCGGTTTCTTGAAGGCATGTGCCTTCGCTTCTGCCGGCGCCGTGGTTGGGTGGAGCATTGAGGAAAAAGTACTCCTGGCACGGGCGACCGCTCAAGCAGCAGAGGCGAAACCTGAGAACCGGCCGACGGAACTGCCAACAGGGCGAATCGGTCACCTGAAAATCAGCCGCTTGATCTGCGGTGGAAACCTCATCAACGGCTACGCCCACGCCCGCGATCTCATCTACGTCTCGTCGCTGATGAAGCAGTACTTCACCGACGAGAAAATCATGGATACGTGGGAGCGCTGCGAGGAAAGCGGGATCAACACCATGATCTCGACGGTCAACGACCCTTACGCTGGCGGGAAAGATCCAACGCTCCGCGTTGTGAAGCGCTACAGGAAGGAACGGGGCGGGCGGATTCAGTGGATCGCGCAGTGTTTTCCCCGAGAAGACGACCTGACGACGATCCTGCAGCTCGCCGTTGACAACGGGGCAGACGGCATCTTCATCCAGGGGCAGGTCGGAGATAACTGGGGGAAGAACGGACGGTTGGACCTGATTGAAAAGGTCATTTCCTTTGTCAAGCAGAATGGTCTGATCGCGGGGGTCGCCTGCCACAGTATCAAAGCGCCCAAAGCCATCCAGAAAGCAGGCATCGAGGTGGACTTCTATATGAAGACTCTTCACCGCGGCGACTATTGGTCTGCGACGCCGAAAGAGAAACAGGAACCGGATGAGCTGCCCGCGCACGACAACATGTGGTGTGTGGATTCGGACGAAACGATCGAGTTTATGAGAACGGTCAAGAAACCCTGGATCGCTTACAAGGTTCTCGCGGCAGGGGCGATTCCCCCGGAGCAGGGCTTTCGCTACGCTTATGAAAACGGAGCCGACTTCCTCTGTGTCGGAATGTTCGACTTCCAAGTTGCAGAAGATACAATGATCGCGAAAAATGTCCTGTCCGGTGTCCGCAGAGAACGGCCCTGGGCTGGATGAACGCGGCTCGCAGCCCTCATCGGGAAACCTCGAAATTCCGGAGCGGAGAGACACGATGAACAAGCGTAAAATGCAAATCTCCAGACGTAGCTTCCTGACTTCCGTCGCCACCGTCGGGACAGGGTTGGCGGTTTCGCCGCGAGTTGTGGCGCCAAGCGCCACCGGCAAGACCGATACCGTGAACGTGGCCATCGTAGGGACAGGGACTCAAGGGCAGACACTCCTCGAGACCTGCCTCAAGATGACTGGCGTTCGTGTCATCGCGCTCTGCGACCTCTGGGCCGAGTTCAACCTCAAGCGCGCCTCCGACATGCTGAACGAGTACCGGCAGTCCCACGGGACCTACACGGACTACCGCGAGATGCTCGACACCGAGACCGCTCTCGATGCGGTCATCATTGCCACACCGGATTTCTGCCACGCAGAGCACGCGGTCGCATGTCTCAAGGCGGGATTGCACGTTTACTGCGAGGCGCCCATGTCCAATACCCTCGACGCTGCGCGGCAGATGGTTCGATCCGGAAGAGAGAGCGGCAAGTTGCTCCAGATCGGCCACCAGCGCCGGAGCAATCCCAAGTATAGACACTGCGGCGGCGCCCTTCTGAGGGAAGTTAAACTCCTCGGAAAAGTCATCGCCGCCAATGCGCAGTGGAATCGCCCTGTTCAGCCGGATCGGGGCTGGCCAAGAAGGGCGCCCGTGGAGGAGGCGACATTGAACAAATATGGGTACGAGTCCATGCAGCAGTTCCGCAACTGGCAGTGGTACAAGAAGCTCGGGAGCGGGCCGCTGATGGAACTCGGCTCGCATCAAGTTGACATCTTAGACTGGTTTCTGGAGGCTCTCCCGAAGTCGGTCATGGCCAGCGGCGGCAACGATTACTATGACCCAAAGACCCACGAGTGGCCTGACACTGTCATGGCCGTCTACGAGTACGAGACGAAACGCGGAACGGTCAGAGCTTTCTATCAGACGATTAGCAGCAACAGCAATATGGGATCGTTTGAGACGTTCATGGGCGACGAGGGGACGATGAGCATGTCGGAATCCGGGCAGTGTCGGGTCTATCGCGAAGAGTCGGCCCCGGAATGGCGGCGATGGGTCAAGATGGGTTTGTTGCTTGAGCCGGAAGAGAAACAGAAGGAAGAGAAAGAGAAAAGCGAGTCCGAGCCCGGGCTGGAGGTGACAGACACGATCGAGCCGCCGAGCTACCGTTTGCCAATCACGTTTGACGAGCCCAATCACAAGCCGCACCTCGAGAATTTCTTCAACGCCGTCCGAGGACAAGAGCAACTCAACTGCCCCGCGGAGGTCGCGTACGCGACGTTCGTCTCGCTCCTCAAGGTGAACGAAGCCCTGGAAGCCGGCCGCAAAGTCCTCTTCGAGACCGACGATTTCACCACATGAACGCAACCGTCTATGTATGGCGGCCTGCGACAACTCGCGGACGGACGCACCTGCATCCAGCAACAATGGAAAGACAATCCACGGTTACAGGCCCGCAGGGGACACTGCCGGGCACGCACCGATTTCGTCACCTGGCGATGGGCACGACTTTCGAGATATTCGCAGCAATCGCCGATGGGCGCTATGCTGAGCATGCGGCGTATGCCGCGTTCGAGGAACTCGACCGCATCGAGCGACAACTCAGCCGCTATATCGAAAACAGCGACATTTCCCGAATCAGCAGCCTTCCCGCCGATCAGGCACTCCGGGTTGGGCTGGACACTTTCCAGTGCCTTGAGCTTAGCTGCGACCTTTGGGTCGAGACACACGGAGCCTTCGACGTAACGGTCGGGTCGCTGCTCGATTGTTTCAGGGAGCATTCCTCGCCTTCTTCGGAGACTCTCCGTTCCATCGGCGAGCGGATGGGGATGAACCTTGTCGAACTTGATCCAAGTGAGCACTCCGTCCGGCTTCGACGCAGTCCCATCAGGATTGACCTCGGTGGCATCGGGAAAGGGTACGCCGTTGACCGGATGGCTGCCATGCTCTGCGAATGGAGCATTGAAACCGCTCTCGTCCACGCCGGGCATAGTTCCGTGGTCGCACTCGCCCCTCCGCGGCGAACAAAAGGGTGGCCCATTGTGTTGAAAAGCGAGAGGGGCGCAGGAGGAACGTTGGTGCGCTTCGATTTGCAAAATTCTTCTGTGAGCGGCTCCGGCTTGCGCAAAGGAAAGCATATCGTAGACCCCCGGACGGGTCGTTACGTTGAGGAGAGGCAAGCTGCTTGGTGCCGTGGGCCGAACGCGGCGGTCACCGATGCCCTGTCAACCGCGTTTATGGTCATGTCGCCGGAGGAAATTGAGAAATACTGTGTACGCCATCCGGATATTGCGGCGATCACCGTCGTCACTCAAGCCAAAGATGGCACGCAGACGGAGCAGGTGCTTCGCTTTGGCGATTGGGAGGGCGCGACTTCCTGAGAGAGGCGGCAGTCGGCCGCTTGGAGCATCCCGATTAAAGGAGTATTGACGGAGGACGACCATGAAATTAGAGAGAGCACTTCGCGGAATCGCGGGAACGTTCATTTTGGTCAGCGTGGCTCTGGCTCACTTTCATTCGCCCTGGTGGCTGATTTTCACGGCGTTCGTGGGACTGAACCTTCTGCGGTCAGCCTTCACGAGCTGGTGTCCGATGATCACAATCCTTCACTCGCTCGGGGTCAAAGGCTGCCAGGACGAGATCGAGGAGATCCGGAAGGCAGGAGGGAGTTAATTGGACAGGCTGTCCAGTGGCTGCGCCTGCATGGATCAACCTCCCCCATTTCCGAACGAGAGCCAGCGAATAGCGCGAAGCCCTTTTGACGGCGCAAGGCCGGCTTTCAGCGTCACACTATTCCTCGACCTCGACTCTATAGTAGGCTTCTCTCAGAGGCGCCAAGGGGAGAGTGTACGTGTTCGCAGGCGGCGTTCCCTGGATGTGTCCCGCGACCCGAACAAAAGCGTGTTTTGTGGGCTGCGGTGTGAAGGTCACGGCGTAACGGGCGCCTGCGACGCTTAGCCAGTCGAGCACGACCTCCGAGCCGCCCGTCATTCTCACTTCCTCGATAGCCAGCCGCGAGAGCGAATCTCTTGGATTTGTCCCTGCAACACACTCCTGCCAATCCAGAAGACCATCTCCGTCGTGATCTGATGAAGGCGTCATCTCTGTGAGGTCAGAGAAATACCGGAGCTCGCATCGGTCCGGGATGCCGTCCTCATCGGTATCAGCGTCGTATTCGAGCGCCCCGATATCCAATTTGCCGTCGTTGTACCTCCCGGGTCCCCGTTGATGTTTTACATATTGTCTCAGGACGTCGTGTCCGGGCAAGACGGCTGAAGCGAGGTCTCCCCCATTGTCCACACAAGCGGAACCTGCAACCAGGCCGAATTTCTGATTGTCAAAATCGAGGAATCCCGGCTCAGCTCCTACAATATTGCCTGAGAGGTCATTCACAATCGCTTCGGGATTGCTGTGGCTTTTTGTCCAATTCTCCTTGAGCCAGTTGCTGGTCAGGCTGTCTGTTCCCTTGTCGTTCGTGACGGCCAGGTGACTCCCGGAGGCAGTGGTGTAAACGATGTTGTTGCGGCAATCGCAGGTTTCATCCGCAGAGGAAAGTCGGAACAGCGTCGTATTTCCGGCGCGGGTGGAGATGACCGTGTTGTTGTAGAAATACAGAATGCCTTTGCGATAGCGGTCCGTGTCCCCGGAATCCCCGCCGTAATGACAAACCTGACTGTTGCCCGCTCCGTCCGGCTCGATGAGGATATTCCCGTACACGTACGTGGCACGGTACGTCGGCGACTCAAGAATGTGGCTGTGATCGCTGTCCACGAGGTCGAGTTGCCTGTTCCCCGATTCGATCCAGTTGTATCGCACGACACACCCAGCGGAGCGGTCCTTCAAATTGTTACCGAGGCATTCATCCCGCAGAGGCCCGAAGTGGTTATATTGAAACACGATGCCATTCGCCTCGGTGTAGTTATTGTGCTCGTAGATGCTCCCCTCGATGCCGTTGTCGTAAATGTAGCAGCCCTCCACCAGAACGTTGCTTGCCCCCGACGCGCAGAAGAATCCGTTCCCGCAGTCTCTCAGGATGCAGTTTCTGATGGTGATGTTCTCTCCCTTCTCCACGTAAATGGCGGAGGCATTGCTGCTGTACTCGGTGTGACCGTATCGTCCGGTGAAAGAGTAGGGTGGACGGCCGCTTTTGATATCGAGGTTCTCGATGACGATGTTTTTGGGGAGGCAATCCGGCGGGCTGTTCGCGCCGCCGATTTTGATGACGCCGCGCTCTTCATTCCAGTAGTTCAGCTCGCTGCGGGTTGTCGCGTCAATCCCCTCGATTGTGGGCAATTTCCCGCTCTTGTTCGGTATGCCCCTGACGATAATTGGGGCGGGTTCGGTGCCCTCGCGGCATATCACCCATTTTTCCCTGTACGGCTCATCGCGGCAGTAAATGAGAACGACATCCCCGGCTTCGAGGGACTCCCACGGCACTTCCCCAATTGACACATACCTTCTTGCGGGCCCAACCTCGTAGAGTGTGGCCGATGCAAGGCTGAAGACCGACCACGCGAAGACCGTTGTCAAGCCCTTCAGAGAACGACCTACGGCGATAAAGGCAGGCGAGGACGCCTGCGATACCCTTTTCATCCGTTGTCCCCAGCTTACCCTTTCGCGCCTTGCAGTTTCGTTTCCAGTTGCCCCGGAGCGATCACCGCCCTCCCTCGTCTGCATAACTGTCAATCAGCGCCGCCAGATTCTCGATGTAGTAGAAGTCCCCTTTGAAGCGAGTCGTGTCAACGTAACGGCGGAAATTCTCTCTTGTCTTGCCGAGAATCCAGTGTTGAGCAAGAACGTTGCCACTCTTGTGCTGAAGAGGGCACAGGCGCTGCTCGCTCGCCGACTGCTTTGGCGCCTCGCTGATCCACCACAGCGGCATGGACTCATCCAGGTTGTCGAGGTACATGCGGCATTCCTCGCGCGCATGCTTTCCGAGTAATCTCCCGACCTCCTCCACGAGGTCAATGAACGGCGGTATCTCCTGGTCCTCTCGCACGACCGAAAAAACCGACCCGCGAAGGACAATCGCTGTCTCGCGGTCAATGTGCACGAGGGTTCGCCAGTCCTGCTTTTCATCGCCGCGAACGAGTCCCAATCGGTGAAGCTCCGCTGTGTACCTCGCCTGGCCAATGCGCGCGATCGCCAGTTTCCCGAAGAGATACCAGCCGAGTTCCTCTTCCTCCTTCCAGCCGAATTCCTTCGCGATACGCACCATTCCGATGGCGCCCGCGAGCCAACTGTTGTAAGTGGATTGTCCGTTGCGACGGTAATAGCTATAGGGATCGAAAAAGCCGCCTCTAATTATTCGCGGTTTCACCGGTCCGCACAGCGCCCAGTCCTGCGTCTGAAGCAATTCGCTTGTGAGCTTGCCGACCTGCTCTTTCATCGCCGCTGCGTCAGGTCTCTCTCCCGTAATCTTCATGTAAGCATGCACGCCATACAGGTCGCCGAACAAGCGAGATTGCCGGAGCGCCTTCTCCCGATTCCATGCTGCGACGAGATTCATCTCTTCCCAGGGCATCTCATAAGGCGCTCGGTTTGCCCCCTTCATATACGAATCGGTGTTGACCTGAAACGGCGGGGCAATTTTCCACTCTTCTTTCAGATACTCCCGAACCCGTTGCCGGAGATTCTCAGACAAACACGGAGACGCTGCCCGCATCGCTTTCGCCAGGTCCGCAGAGCTCGACCAGTAGAAGTAAGCGGCCGTATCTGACCCGATGCCGCCATAAACGTAGAACAGCGGCGCGAGATGTCTGGCGTCCACCATTTCCCGGATGTGCTTCTCGAGCTTCGCGCACAGGTGCTCGGTTTCCCTCTCAAGCGTCGCCGGTTTTCGCTGACAAGACAAATACTGGCTCAAGCCACTAATGTGGTACTCATAGCTGTCCGCCCCTTCGATTCCCATCGCCTTGCCGGGCGTGTCCATCAGGTTGTAATCAGCCGGTTGCACTTCTCGCCCGTCCTGATGGAACGTCACGGGGACGCCGCCTCCGAGCGCGAGACCCAGCATCGGCGGAACCGCCGCCACTTTCACGGGTGGGGTTCCCCAGTCGTCCCGAAACGACTCCCACGTGAATTCCTGTCCTATCGAGAGAACGTCGTTTTCCGCATCAACGGCAAAGGTCTCTTTCACCGACAAAGGATAATCTCGCAGTCTCTGAGACCAGAGGCGGCACTGCTCAATAACCTTATCAGGCAGTTGTCTCGTCCACTCCTCGGTTTCTTCCGGCGACAATCCTTTTCCGCCGAAAAGCGGCATCACCGCGACCTTGCCCGCGCTCTCCTCGAATTCCAGTGCCACTGCCGAACCATCCGAGCACATAGCTTTGGGTTTGTGCTCGAGGCGAAACAGGAGAGGCATATCAAGCTTCGCCGGGCGACGTTTACCCAGGGAAATCTTGTCCGCCCCGGTGTGTTCATCGTCGAGGTCCGCCACCTCGGGGTAGTTTCGGTATGGTGTCGCTTTGCCAAACCAGCCGAGCACCCAGGGTTCATCCAGAGCCAGCTTCTCCGGAAATTCCTCGACATTGCGCGAAACGACCTCCCCTCCCGATAGAAAAGCAACGCGCGTCGGTGCCCTGTTGCGTAGCACGACAGTTCGTGAGGGGCTGTCAATCAACACGGCAGGCGTCAGACGGCTCAGGACAACCCTCGCTTCGCCGCTCGACACGCCATACACGCCGACTTGGCGCTCCCAGGCATTTCTCTCGACACGAATCCTTTTCGCTCCCGGACCCGGGCTCAGGCGGAACAGCTCATACGCCTCGCCCATCCAGGCGGGCATTCCTTCTCCTCTCAGCGGCAGGTCGGGCGCCGTGCGTTTGAACACGATTTCTTCGTCGGCAAATTCCACCCGAAATGAGAAGCCGCCCTCTCCCTGAAAGGCCCCGCGAGCCAGTTCGGAAGGTGGGCCCTCCGACGGAACGGCCGTTTGCATAAGACCTGCCAGCAGCGCGACCGCCAAGCCAAGGCACATGCAGACGGCTGAGTGTCGAGGATATGAGATTATATGTCTCCTCTGGGTCGCACTGCTGTTCGCGTGTTCTTGTGCTTTTCTGCTCATTGGCCCTCCAGGCAAAAGACCACATTGCGCACCGCCTTGTGAATAACATACTTGCCCGTGACGACCGGCGATGATGCGGTGGCGTGATATGCCATCCCGTAGCTCCCGCCCCGGGCGATCTCCGTCGAGTCCGCGCCCTCGAGCCATCCGTCCTCGCCGGTCTTCAAGTCAATGTAACCATAGGCTGCCCTTCCTCCGGCCCAGCCGGCGTCCCGCACGGCAAAAACCTTGTTGCCTGCGCGTGCCGGTCCCCACGATTGGTCGCTCACGCAGAATCCGACGGCGAAGGGGCTGTGGCGGTCGAGGGTCGTACCCGGCTTCGCCTGCCATTCCCATTCGTTCTTGTCAATCCAGTACCTGTCCTTAATCAGCGGCGCCAGCTTCCCGCTCGACAAATCAAGCTTTCCGACGAACGCCCAGCCCGACGCGTTGATTCGCACAAGGGCATACACGACATAGGCGTACCCATCCGGGCCAATCACCGGCAGCGGACCCGTGCAGCCGCCGCCGTGAACGTGCACGATCGGCGCGATGAATTTCTCTTTGCCATCCGCCGCGTTGAGGACGTGGAATGTTCTGTGATGAGGATGCTCGGCGTACCATGCACGCACCTGTTCAAGGAGTTCATCCTGCACGAGCATCTTGCCGTGATTCTTCTCACGGAACGGCGCCATCAGGGCTTGGTCGAGCTGGTGGTGAACCGCATGAGCCCCGCGGACAGGTTGTGTCGAGACGATCACGCTGTCCCCGGATGCCACCAGCCAGTAGTCGCGAATTGCCATTCCGGGCAGTTTGTTCGACTTCCAGAGCTGCTCTCCGCTCTTTCCGTCAAAACAATACACGCGGTTATCTCCGCCGCCCACGTACAGCACGCCCCTGTCATAAGCGGGCGTCGCCATTACGGGGCCGCCAATCGGAGACCTCCAGACTTGTGCGCCCGTCTTCGCCTCGACCCCGTAAACAAAGCCATCTCTTCCGGCGATGAAGACCTTCCCGTCGGCGACCACCGGCCCGGCGAGGATGCCTTCTTCAGTCTCGAACGTCCACAGACGAGAACCATCAGTCGCCGCCACCGCGTGACACCGGCTGTCCATCGAATTCGCGTAAACAATGCCGTCCTCGAAAGCCGGCGTCCCGAAGATGACGGAACCGGTCGTGTATCGCCACACTTCCTTACCGGTTTCCAGGTCAACCGCGATCAGGTTTCCCCAGTTTGTCCCGAAATAGACCTTGCCAGCAGCGACGATTGGGGGACTTCCCGTGTGAGTCGGCTCGACGACCTCGAACGTCCATTTCAACCGATAGGGCGGATCGGGCTGGTCTTGCGTGTAGCCTGTGTGCCCTGGATTCTTCTGCAACTGCGGCCAGTCCTCGGCGAGGGCTGCGGTGCCGGGTGAAACCGCGACGAACGCGGCCAGCCACACTGCGATACATCTCATGCTTTCTCCCTTTTCATCGAGGTCACCAGCCCTGGCTGCTTGCCTCATTCCCTGGCCGCTTCAGACGGCTCACCGCCGCCCGCGAGTAACGGCGCCGCCCGAATCAGACCGTCATCCCGTTGAAACGGGCAGGCTGTCTGCTCACGACCCCCGTCGGTCCGCCACACTTTGTTGAGATGTTCAGCGAAGGGGCGTGAGCGGCCCGATATACTCTTTGGCAACCACAATGTGGTCAAACCACACCTTGCTTTCGTGTCCGTCCGGCGCCTTCGTCACGTACAAAAGCAGCCACAGGAAATTCAGGTTCAGGTTCTCATCCTTTCTCCAGCGGAATCCCTCGAAAGGCTCGCCCTTCGGGTCGGGGAGAAAACTGTCCCATACCCATTTTCCCTTCGGAAATCCTTTGCCAAGATGGCTGATAACCTGCCCCTCCTTTCGCCAGAGTTGCCCGTCAATCCAGATCGCCTGCTCGCCGTTTCGTTCCGTGACAGGATCGTTCATCTTCATCATCAGCTCGACACACACCCATTTGCCTCGTGCAGCCGCAAGCTTGTTATCGTTGATGAAATCGTTTCCCCAGAACTTCTCGCCGGGCGAAGATCGCATCTCCATCCAGTAGCTGTAAAAATCCCACCGCCAGGCGTTGCCATACGGCTCGACTCCCGTTGTGAACCGCTCGTGCCCGCCGGGCCTTTCTCCGGCTCCTCCTTGGGGCCACGGCGTTGGCGGATTGTACCCCCCCATGTGGACGAAGTGATGAATCGGCGAGCACTTCAGGTCGAACTTCACGTAAAAGCGAAGATGGAGTTGGCCATAGCCTGGCTGTAACCGCCGGTATAGGTGTGCTCCGGTGCTCTTCCCCCCGACGTGCGTCATCAGAAGCGACTGTTGCCCCGTGCTCCCTGCCGGAATATCCGGTGAAAAAGACAGAATCTCCCGATTCGTGATGTTTTCCCAGCTCTTGTTCAGGTCAGCGACCGACCCGGCCTCAAAATCCTCGACGAATACTACCCGGGTATCCTTCGCGATGCCGACATCACCCGGATACCGCTCGGCGATGCCGCTGTTCCCCTCCGGGAGAGCTCGAGCCGCTTCGCCGCCGGAAGCGGCGCCCATCGCCACGGCCGCACACATTGCCGCGATCATGATGCTGAATGCGATTCTGTTTCGTAGAACGTCCATTTTGTCTTTCTCCTTTCCTCCATATCCGCTTGTCTTCTGCTATCCTTGAAAGTCTCGAGTCGGCGCCTTTCTGACGAGGACAAAGACCTTCGCCTATCCTCCCACAACAACTTATAGAAGGCAATACCGCATTACCTATGCGCTTAGGCCTGCGACTTTCCGATTCGTTCCGGTATCCGTTATGGACGGGATACCTGGGCTCCAAAAGTCTTTAATTTCCGTTCGTGCACCAGATTTTTTTCGCTGTTC
>JAUYEE010000006.1 GCA_030691545.1 bacterium
AATTGTTGAACAGCGCCGTGGCAAAGAAACACTGGGACAGTTCCTGGTGACGAGTGGTGACTGGGCCTCCAATCTGATGGAAGGCAACATAGAGCTTCAGCGGCGGAACGTGGGCCAACTCGATGCCTTCTACGGCCAGCAACAAAAGGGCGTTCAGGTCCAGCAGGCGATGTAACGCGCCTGCGGCGAAGTGATCGTTGGTTCCAAGGCGGCGGCCTGCGGATAGTGCATCCCGAGTGCCGCCGTCTTCAACTATGCCGATGAGGGAGGCAGCACTCACAGGCGCTATCCCTGCCGGGATGAAGGGACCCCGTGGGGAGCGGCATTGCTTGTATCCGGCTCGTTGAGTTCGTGTGTTTGCCATATTGCTCCGAGAGCAGGCTGGAAGCCCGCATCGCATTTGCGAGTGAATACGGTGGTTCGTTAATGCGGACCCTTCAGAGAACCCAGGAGGTTCGGTGAAAAGCAGACTTGACAGAAGAAGGCTCGTGGGAGTAGACAAAGGGGGATTTCGGCGGTGCTTCCGGTGAAAGGGTTTTTACAAAGCAAAATGAGCGTTTCAGAAACGATAATCCGGAAAGGAGGGTAAGATGTCCAAACGACCTTTGAATGTTGGCTTGATAGGCGGAGGGAAGGGGGCATTTATCGTTCATCCGCATGAGAAGGCGATTCACTTTGACGGAACTCGGCGTGTTGTGACAGGGGCGTTGCACCAGGACCCCAAAACCGCCATGGAAGAAGCCGAGAAATGGCCTTATCCGATCCGAGGATACCGGAGCTATGACGAGATGATTGCGACGGAGAAAAAGAAACCCCTCGGAGAGCGAATGGACTACGTTCTCATCGTGACGCCGAACCACGTGCACTTCGACCCCGCCATGAAATGTATCGAGGCGGGCATCCCAGTGTTCTGCGAGAAGCCTCTGACGGTCACTCTCGAGGAAGCGGACAAGCTGGTCGCAGCCGTCAAGAAGCATAAGGTCCCGTTCGGTGTGGCGCACACGTATCTGGGGCACTGGACGAGTCGCCTTTCGCGTCACATTGTGAAAAGCGGGCTTATCGGCGAAGTGCGATGGGTGGATTCCTGCTATCTCCAGGGGTGGCTGTGGAGCCGCACAGAGGATATGGGCGTCATGCAGGCGGAGTGGCGCGTTGATCCGAAGCGAGCCGGAGCCAGCGGAGCCGGAGGAGACATCGGCACGCACGCCCTGATGCAACTACGCTACGTGACCGGTCTGGACGTGACACGGCTTCAGGCGCACCTGATAGCCTTCGTCGAAAGGCGACAGCTCGACGACCATTTCACGGTGTACTGCGAACTGTCGAACGGCGGCAAAGCTCTGGTCCGGGCGTCGCAAATCGCCATCGGGCACAAAAATGACCTTCGGCTCGAGGTGAACGGGTCGAAGGGCACACTGTACTGGGTGCAGGAGGAGCCGGAGAAAGTTGTGATCCATCTGGCGGGGCAGCCCGACAGGGTTTACTGGCGAGGTGAGGTCAAGGCGAATGACGGTTTCCTTGGCGACCTGCCCGCGGAGCTGATGGGGGAGCCGACAGTTCCGTCGGGTCATCCGGAAGGATTTCACGATGCGTTCGCGCGGCTGCATCGCTGCTTTGAGGCGGACGTGCGCGCTTACGAGGAGAAGAAGCCCTGGAACGCCGACGGTTCTAAGTACGCCAACGTGTGGGATGGGCGAATAGGCATTGCCCTGTGCACGGCGGCGGTGGAAAGCAGCAATCAGGGCGGCGCCTGGGTGGATATGCCGTAATGGGGACAGGGCGAATCCGCGTTCGTCCGTCCGCAACAGTATGAGAACATAATGAGACCGGGGGCACGGCGTCTCTGATGTCCGTGTCCCCGGTTGTCTTTTTGGAGAGAGGCTCTTTGACGGGCCTGTGCCCTACAAAAAGGCTGCTACTGCCCGATGCCCGGTTCGTCGGGAATCAGGAGTCGCAACTGTCGGCGGGCAAAAAGAATGCTTGAGGCGGGCGCGGTACATCGGGTAGTCTTCGGTTACTGTGACTGCTGCAAAGGGGAGTTATGGCACTGGAGAAATACCTGGAAGAGATCAATAAAGGCGGCCCGGTCAGCGAGGTAGCCTTTTATACTCCGCTTTCGGTCCACATCCTGCGCGGGGTGCTGGGCTATTCGGCAAAGTCCTGCCTGATTAACAAAGCGGGCAAAGAGGGGATACCCGATGTGAGGCTTCTGTCGGAGGAAGACGCCTCAGAGTGGGTCACCTGCGAGGCGAAGCTCGACGACAGTGAAGTCCGTGAGGAGAGCAAAAGACAAAAGCTCTGGCAGGAGCAGATCATAGCCGGGGGGTACCTCTCGCCCGAAACGGTTTACGTTCTGCTGTGCGCTCCGCGTACCTTCTATATCTGCGACGTGACGGGGGAAGTCGTTGAGGCCGTCCATGTAACGCCAGAAACGGCAGCTCTGAGCGACGTAAGATCAGGCGAGGAACTCCCCGCCACGGACCTCAACCTCCGCAAACTCCTCAGCCCCATCACCGCTGAGGAATCACTCGCCCGACCGCAGTACGAAAGGTTCCGGCGAGGCGAGCTGAAGTCCGGTTTCCTTCCCCTCGACGCGAGCACGCTGAGTAAGCTTCACGACGTTTTTGAATTCGCAATACGCTCCCTGAATCGCTACAGCAAGCGGGTTTTCGAGGACTACCAGCAGCAGTACCAGGAATACACGAAAAGGCTGGAGGAGCTTGGAATCGAGCTCGACCGAGCGGCGGACGACTTCATCTGGGCCAAGAAAGTCCGCCACAAAATCCTTCAGTTAAAGAAAGATTGTCAGATTCAGCGCCAGCTTTTCGAGGTTGACTATCCGCTATTCAAGGAGGACCAGACCTACTCGGGCACGGTAAAGGATGAAGATTTCCAGGACATCTTCATCACAAACACCTCGCACATTGCTCTCAGTCGGCTCTTCTTCGCCAGGATTTGTGAGGATACCGGACTGGTCAGTAAGAAGATATCCAACCGGGGGATGAAGGTTTGGCATGAACTTATGCTCAGCCTGCCGCGCATGTACAAAGGGATTATCGAACTTGCGTTCATGGACGTGATGCCCGTCTATGCGCGGCTCTTCGAGAGCTCGGTCTTCGACTGGTTCGGCGCCGTGAAGAGTGAACTCAATGAGATTTCGGAGAGGATTCTGTTCCGCCTGAACGCGTTCTCCCTGGAGAAGGTTGACCGCGATGTCCTTGGAACAATGTATCAGTATTTTCGACCGAGAGTGGAGCGAAAGCGTCTCGGCGAGTATTACACGGACGATGCCGTCGTTGATTTTGTACTCTCGCGGTGCGGCATCTCGTCCGATCCCGATATTTTCACGAAGCGCATTCTGGACCCCGCCTGTGGGAGCTTTACGTTCGGTGTCCGAGCTCTGTCCATTCTCCGAGACCGAGCCGGGCATCTCTCCCTCCACAACCAGATCGAGTTGGCGCGGAAATGCATCTTCGGGTATGACATCAATCCTTTCTCGGCCTTTCTCTCTCACATGAGCATGCTTTTCGCGTGTCTTGACCTTTACCTGGAAGCGAAGAAACGTGACCCCGATTTCCACATGCCGCCGTTCAGTATCTCAAACATGAACTCTCTCACCTCGGCGGCTTCGTTGTTGGGGAGAACCGAGGCCGCAGACAAGACGGCCGGCTTCAATGCGCATCTGCGAGACTTCGACTATGTGGTTGGTAATCCCCCTTTTGTGCGCAACGAGCGGATTCCGCCCGGCGACCGACAGGTGATCGAGCGCACATTCTCTGCCGTCAAGTCTCACAATACCGACCTCTCCGTGTATTTCATCTACTGCGCCCTGAGCGTGTGGCTGAAGGAAGGGGGAACCTTGGGGATGCTCGCTCCCATCGGTCTGGCGAACACGAAGATGGCGGGGCCGCTCAGAGACCTCTTTCGTAATCGCACTTACCACGTTACGGAGGTCGTGTCTCTGGAGTGGATGGCCAAGGAGGTCTTCCCGGGCGCCGACATCATCCCGATGATTCTTTTTGCGAAAAGGGGCAGCCCCCCAGCCAAGCATACCGTGAACGTAGTGGGCGGGCTCAGGTCGAAGGAAGACCTCAAGAAGGCGACCCGTGATTCCCGGTTTCTCAAGCAGCATTCCTCTGTGCTCCACTATCGCACGTGGCTCAGCCTCAGCCCAACCGGGGATTGGCCCCTGTACGTGAAGTGGGAGGATGTTCCAATTCTCCGCAAGCTCAGATCGGCCTCGGCGTTGTCTGAGATCTCGCGGACCTCGTTCGGGGTGAAGCCGGGAGCCGGAGCGAAGATCACCTTGCCCGCTGGCGAGGTCAAGCTCGGCCCAAGACAGGTGCCGTTCCTGATGGGACAGCACGTCTGCGCCTTCGGGTTCTCCGGACCTGCTGAGGTCGTGGACCTCGGCAAAATTCACGAGGCCAGTGACCAGAGCATTTGGCGAGACTTGTCATTCTATGAGCGGTCTCCCGATTCAGAGGGTGGCCTGACCGGAGGCCCTGGTGGCGCAACCACCGTCCACGAGATGAATGAGCGCCTTCCCAGCGACAGGTTGTGTTGTCTCGTGCCATCGGTCTATGTAACCCTTGCGGCCGCGACATTCGATCCGCTAAAGACCTGCGCGAACAACAGCACATTGGTCGTTGTCCCTCTCAAATACGATGCCCACACGCTGTGCGCGCTGATCAACTCGACGGTGTCCGGCTATTACGCGTTCCTGCTTTTGCGGTCCGCAATTCTCCTTAGACGTCGCTGCAACTGGTTTCCGCGGGTCATAGACAACCTGCCCCTGCCCAACCTCGACGAGCGCATGGCTGGGAAGCTGAGCGGGCTTTCACGTGAGGCGACGCGGCTGTCCGAGGATGTTTCCTTATCCGTCGCCGAGCTTTTCTCTCGCAGGATAGCCCCGGTTCACGAAATGACCAAAGCGGGCTTCCTCGGGGTGAAATGGAGTGCGGAGGATTTGGCCCTCAGTCGCGAGGACTTTGAGGACGCCGCCATTCGCGGCACGACGCTTTCCGTCGGCGGCTGCACAATCACATCGCCGGACGCCGACCTCCTCCATCTGGTCCGAGCAGCTATTCTCGCAGGGGACGCTGACGACATCGTGGTCTCAGAAATCCAGGATGTGCTTCTGCCCGCCGATGTGAATCTCCGGGCAACGCTTGCCGGGGAGGTCAAAAGCTTTGAGCAGAATTTGGAGTCGCGCAAGAAGCGGATGGCAGAGATTTGCCGGGAAATAGATTTTATCGTGGCGGACGGATTGGGGCTGACTCCCGATGAGCACGCCGTCATCCAGAGAAGGTGTCAAGAATTTCCACTTTCAGTGACCGTTGGTCGTCCGCGATATGTTTGGTCAGCCGATCGGAAAGTCCAGGCGAGGCGCGTATATGAAGAAGGTAAGAGGTTCAAATAGAAACCGTCGGCGTGGGACTTCATTGAGCATGATAGCGAAGACCGTTTTGATTTCTGTTCTCCTGCAAGCTGTGTCCTTCGCTGCCTCGTGCGGAGAGTATTTCACGGTGAATCTTCCGCCGCCGCCCTATCCCGACGAGCTTTTGCCAGACTCGCCGTTCGGGATCAACACAGCCATTTCCGGCAGCGAGCCGAATCGGGATAATCGCCTCAAGATCATGCAGCAGGCAGGAATCAAATGGGGAAGGCAGGACCTGACGTGGCGGCGGATTGAGGTCGAACCGGGCGTTTACAAGTGGGATTACTATGACCGGGTGGTGGATGAACTTATCGCACACGGGATCATGATCCTCGCGAACCTGGCGTACGAGCCGGATTGGGTGCGCGAGAAAATTAACTCCCCCGAGGCGGTGGAAGCATACGTCCGGTTCGTTCGCGCCGCGGTGTCGCGTTACAAAGACAAAATCAAGCACTGGCAGATGTGGAATGAGCCGAATTTTGGCGGGCACTTCTGGCGGAGCACGCCGGAGCAGTACGCAAATTTCCTCTCAGCGGCAGGAAAGGCGATTCACGAGCTTGATCCTGAAGCGAAGGTGGCGGGTTTCAACACCGCCTTCGTGGATTTGAGGTGGACGGAGAAGATTCTGTCGCTGATTCCCTATGATTGCTTCGACATCCTGTGCTTTCATCCCTATCGCCCGCCGAACAGCCCCGAGGAAAAGGAGGACCTTTGGTTTCGTGACCACTACAGCAAGACCGACCCATTCACGGGCTACGATTACCTCGCGCAGGTTGATAAGCTCCATGAGCTGATGTCCCGATTCGGCAAACCGAAACCTATGTGGGTGACGGAAATCTGCTGGAATTCGCACATCCATCCCTACGGCTCGAGCGAGCTTCGGCAGGCGGATATGCTGGTGAGGTTCTACGTCTTGTCCATTGCGTCGGGCAAAGTGGAAAAGGTCTTCTGGTGGACGCTGCGAGACGGAGGGACACGCGAGTACGACCAGGGAGACATGGTCGGCCTTGTCCGCCACGATTACACGCCCAAGTATTCCTACTACGCCTTTGCCGTCATGAGCCGCATGCTTGAGGGCAAGAAATTCCTCGGACGCCTCACGGAAGAAAATGATGTTTATGTCGTGAAATTCGGCGAGGGGGACACAGAGACGCTTGTCGCGTGGACGACCAGGCCGTACGCGTACATCCGCGTGACCTTCGAGAACCAGCTGAGGTTCTACGATGTTTTGGGCGTCAAGCGGGTTGTTCCTCTCAACGAGCGGACGGGGGCGCTGCCTGTTCCGCTCAGTCCGTCGCCCACTTACCTCGTCGGGCCAAAAGGGCTGAGGGTGAAAATCGTTCCAAGCCCTGGATGGTGAGCAGAACCGTGAAGCCGAACGCGCTGCTTCTGTACCGGCGGTTGCTATCGCAGGACAAATACCTGTGAAACTTCGGAGTCCTATCTTTCTCATCATTGCTTGCGGGATACTCGCAGCAACAGGACTGTTGCTGCGCACTTTTCTGACGCGGGAGGACCTCCCACCGCCGTCTTCCGGCATGAATGGGGAAGCTCT
The DNA here is from genome assembly GCA_030691545.1 of bacterium. Taxonomy (GTDB): domain Bacteria; phylum Auribacterota; class JABMQX01; order JABMQX01; family JABMQX01; genus JAUYEE01. Next base: position 6,996 of record JAUYEE010000006.1, read on the forward strand.
CCCCGCGGGGATTGAGAAGTTCCAGAAACTGGATGACAACCTCTATCGCGGCGCCCAGCCCGGCGCGAAAGGCTTCAAGGAGCTCGAGAAACTCGGCATCCGGACCGTCGTCAACCTGCGCACGGGGCACAGCGATGAAGAGGCGCTCGCGGGAACCTCTCTCGCCTACAGAAACATCGGCATGAACGTCTGGGATATAGATGAACCGGATGTCATCGCGTTTCTGAAGTTGGTGAGCGACCGGTCGAAGGGGCCTTTTTTCGTGCACTGCGAGCACGGTGTGGATCGAACAGGTTTCATGTGCGCCATCTATCGCATCGTCGTGCAGGGATGGAGCAAAGAGAAGGCTCTGAAAGAGAGGAGAGCATTCAAGCCCCACCTGATATGGTTGAATCTGGAACGTTACATCCGCAAGATGGACGTTCACGAAATCCGCAGGAAGGCACGGCTGTGAGAAGCCGAGATGTCGTGCCGAGAGAAACTTTCGGTGTCCCGGTACGCGGTCATTCTGGGAGTTGACTGGTAACAGCTTGGCGGAACCGTCCCGAAGCTTCTTCTGATTCCGGCAACTCGATCACAGGGCAAACCGCTCGGTGTGAATTCGTCTGCGCGAAACACCGAGCTTCCGCAGAGCCGCACTGACCGAAACCATCATCGGGGGCGGCCCGCACAAGAACACGCAAGTCCTCTTTAGCTGTTCCGCGAGAAGCCACCGCAGCTTATCCTCGTCCACGAAACCCGTCTCGCCGGGCCAGTCCCGCTCATGGGACAAGACATGGTGAATGCCCAGGTTCGGCATGCGTTTTTGCATTTCTTCGAGATCCTCTTTCGCAAAAATATCTTGGCGGGTCCGGTTTGCCCAGAGAAGCGTCACCGGCCGGTCTGGCTGTGTGTCGGCCAGGTAATGGAGCATGCTAAGGAAGGGAGTGATCCCCACGCCGCCGGCGATGAGCAGCAGTTCCTCGGCAGGCTTTGTACGGAGCAGATAGCTGAATCGCCCATACGGCCCGTCAATGGTCGCGGCGTCGCCAACTCGCGCGTTCGGCACGGTCTTGGTGAAATCGCCGCTCGCTTTGATGGTGAACGAGAGGTGTCCGCCGGTGCTCGGGGACGAAGAAATCGTGAAGGGGTGTTCTTCGGCGGAGATGTCTTCCCCGTAAACCCGCAAGAAAGCGAACTGTCCGGGGAAGTGGCGGAACTCTCCTCCCGGCGGCACAACGAGTTCGATGCAGCAGACGTTATAGTTGAGCTGCTGCACCGCCCTGACGGTGAATGGGCGCGAGAGAAGCTGATGGGGTTTGATCACCTTGACCCACCCAAACAACGCTGCATAGCCCCCGAAAACCGCCAGCCACATGAGGCGCATCCAAGAAACCGCAAGGTCTGACCCGTGCGAGAGAGCATGCACTGTCGCCATCGCAGCCACAACAAATGTGAGCTGATGGATTCTTCGCCACGACTCGAAAGGCAGTAAAAGGAACTGTCGCCAGAGACTCGTCACCACCACGACGAACAGAACGGACAAGACAATCGCTCCGAGGAACTCGGGCCAGAGCTTCCAGCGAAACGACCCCAGGGGGTAAACACCGGTCATGAAAAGCAAGACCGGGTGGGTGCACGCCAACAACCCCGCCGAGGCGCCGAAGTAACGGTGGACGCGCAACAGCCGGTCCAGCCCAAACGCGCGGTCCAAAACTTTCAGCCTCGCGCTGAGCGAAAACTGAAGCATCACCAGCATCGCCGCGAGCAGACCGGCAGCCTTGCCTGCAAGCATCAATCCCGCCGCCCTTGCCCCCTGCCGCACGACAGCCTCCGCGTGCGTGCGGAAGCCCAACGCCGCCGCACCTACCAGAAGAACAAGAGCTGTTAGAACCCAGAGCGGGCGAACCCACAGGGGTGCACGCGACGGAAGGTTCGTCTGGGTAACCCCCATAGCACGCATGTCTGACCGCCTCAATGGACACCCGCCTCGATGGTCTTCGGCCGGAAATGCCTTAGAATATGATGACCCAGCGGCAACTTGGCGAACAGGACCATGATGTCCGGAAACGTGGACCTGAGCAGCACGCCATCCAGTGTTACGGGGCCCTCCAACTCCTCAATCGAGACTGCCGCCATTGCGATGGTCCCTACGACTACGGCTGCTATGTTGATCAGGTACGCCCAGGCGACTGTCCGGGCGTTGCTGAACAAGAACGGCAACACGAACGTGCTGATGACGCCGAAAATGACCGGCACCCAATGAAACGCTTCCTCGCTCGGGGGGTGGATGCGAATGTGCAAAAGCAAACCGCCGAGGGATACGAAGAATAGAGCAAGAATAAGTGCTCCCATCTCTTTCTTGAACAAGACGCACCTCCTTTCATGCAGAGACGCTGACTGCAAAACGTGAACCGGCGAGCCCTGTTTCGGCCAGCAACAGGCGCGAGCGACCCTGCTGCAATGATGCCACTGGTTGAGGTAACGTGCAAGGAGAGTCTTTTGCAGGAACGCCTCGCAGTACAGGAGCCGGGAATGCGGCGGAGCGATGGGATGGGATTTTCCCTTGCCGGTTTCCGGGCAACCCGGTAACATTCCCACTGAGTTGTGACAACCGCCGAACATCCTGCTTGAGAAGAGGGAGGCAAAAGACCATGCGCAAAGAAAATGCTATTTCGCGCCGCGATTTTCTCAGGACCGCCGTCGCGTTTGCGGCCGGGACCCCTTACGTCGTCGCCCACGCCGCGGAGCAAGCCGCTCCCAGCGACAGAATCGTGATGGGCATCATCGGCCCGGGAATCCAGGGCCAGCATCTGCTGCGGTCATTCATGGGATTTCGCGACACGCAGTTTGTGGCCGTGGCCGAGGTCAGCAGTGTCCGCCGGCAGAACGCACGCGATCTGATGGAAAAGCGTTACGCGGAGGAGAAGAAGAGCGGCGCCTACAAGGGGTGCGAGATGTACGGCGATTTCCGCCAGCTCCTCGCCCGAAAAGACATTGACGCCGTAATCATCGCCGTCCCGGACCACTGGCACGCGATCTCTGCTATCACCGCCGCCAAGGAGGGGAAGGACGTTTATTGCGAGAAGCCCCTTTGCCTGACCATTCGCGAGGCCCGCGCGATGGTCAACGCGGTGCGCAAGTATAAGCGCATTTTCCAGACGGGAAGCCAGCAGCGGTCCGAGAGCAACTTCCGTCTCGCCTGCGAACTGGTGCGCAGCGGACGCATCGGCAAGGTCGTGCAGGTGAACGTCGGCGTCGGCGGCCCTTCCGGGGACTGCAACTTGCCCGAAGAGCCGATTCCTCCAGAGTTGGACTGGAACCTCTGGCTCGGCCCCGCTCCGTATCGCGGCTACAACAAAGAAATCTGCCCGCCGGGGCTGTACGATTTCTACCCCAACTGGCGGAACTACAAGGATTACTCCGGTGGGATGATGACGGATTGGGGCGCTCACCACTTCGACATCGCCCAGTGGGGGCTCGGCATGGACAACAGCGGGCCGGTCGAGATTATCCCGCCCGACACGCAGAAACGCACGCCGCTGACGTATAAGTACGCCAACAGCGTGGTCATGTATCACGGCGGAGCCAACGGCATCCTCTTCACCGGCGACAAAGGCAAGATCGAGGTAAACCGCGGCTACTTCAAGGCTGACCCCGAAAGCATCGGCAAAGAACCCCTCGGCCCGAACGACGTGCATCTCTACGACAGCAACAACCACTATCGCAACTTCTTAGATTGTATTCGGAGTCGGAAGCTGCCGATCTGCGATGTGGAGGTTGGGTGTCGCTCCGTGACCGTCTGCCACCTGGGCAATCTTGCTTGGTGGAACAAGCGTCACCTTCGGTGGGACCCCGTGAACGAACGCTTCATTGGCGACCCCGATGCGAACAACTGGCTCGATCGTGCGAAGCGTGCCCCATGGAAAATGCCCGAGATTTGAGCGAAGCCCCGTCCGTTGCGTGTCGCGAAGGTCGCCAGGCGTTTCCCGCGACTGAGCATCCTCATGGTGCATGTGAAAGACGCCGCCTCTCAGGGCCCGCGACAATCAAGGCGAGATTTCTCATCTCCTGTGCCGGAGAGGTGTTGCAGTCATCTCGTCTCGGCCTGCTTGGCACGATGTCTGCGCATGCCGTCAATCGCCTGGCGCATGCGCAAAAGCGTGTCGCGATTTCGGGGTGTGCCCTTCTCGGCGAATCGCGCGACGAATTCATCAATCGCGTCAATCACCTTCGCATCGGCCTTCAGCGGCTTCGGGCAAAGGTCGGCGAGAGTGAGGTGCTTGTGAATGGCGTCGGGCGGCATGTCTGCGTCGAAGAGCCTGCGCGATAGGCGGGAGGCAAATTCCTCGTCCGCAAGGTTGATGTTCCAGCAGCGCTCGCGGAAAAGATACTGGTGTGAGAAGAACGGCAGCGTCCGCGGGTCGAAATTGCGCGGTTGGTTCACGCCCATTGCTCCCCATCCGTTCCAGGGATTGCCGAAGCCCTGGCCCGGGTCGTAGCTCGTGGCGAAGCCGGTCAACGCGGCCTCGCGCGGCTGCGGGGGCTGGGTGTAACCATGATAATCGCTCATCTGGACAATGGTGTGCCAGCGGAGGATTAAAGGGTGCTCGCTCAGTGCCTTGTCGCGGACCGGGTCGCCCCAGCACCACCACCAGAAGAGGCGCCTGTCCTCAATTTCGTGCACGACCTGCCGGTAAGCCTTACTGTTGAACTCGCCGATGGCAATGGCAAACTCGAACTCCGGGCGTCTTTCCCAGATCGTCCGCGCCATTCGCTGAAATGCCTGGGTCCGCTCCCGCCAGGTCTTCTCGTCCGTGTCACGGCCCTCGCCCGCGGGTTCGAGATAGATGCCCTCGACGCCGGGCAGCCGGTCGAGCATGTCGAGATAGTATTGAATGCCCCGCTCCATGGAGCCTGCGGCATGCTGCTGGTGATGCCAGGTGAACCAGCCGCCGCCGATATAGAACTTCATGCCCTCCGCACGGCAAAGCTCGACGAGAGAGCGAACATTATCGGCGTTGGCGAGGTCGGTTTTCTGATACTCCCCGCCGTACGACTCTAAGAGGTTGAAGCCAGCGAGCCAGAACCAGTTCCTGTTGAGCGTCAGCTCGGAGTGAAACCGCAAAACCCGCTTCCACGAATCGAGGGAATCATAGGCCGACCAACACGGCAGCATATAAACGCCGCGATACGCAAATGCTGGCTTCATGCGCACATCGAGCGGCCAGTCTACCGCGCATCGCTCGTGTGTGGCCGCGAGGCGGAAAAACACCAGTTCCTGGCAGCCGTGTTTGAGACCGACAGGCGTGTTGGCGGTGACGATGATGAAACGCCGCTCCCCCGCCTCGTGAGTCAGGATGCGAAAACCTTCGGGCCCAAGGTCGGTGCGGTCAAGCTTCAGCCCATGCCCGCGCAATGAGCCCAAGACTGAATTGTTCGATTCGTCGCCCACGACGATGAAAAGCCCGGGGCCATCTGCCTCTCTGTGCACCGGCAGCATCCACCCGAACGCCTCCTGCAAGTATCCGTTGATCGTTGATTCCACGACCGAAGCCATAGGACCATTCAAGTGCGGCGGGATGAGAACGGCTTGCGGCTTTCCGGAGGTCCAGAGGGTCTGCGATGTGTCCGCGGCATTCACAGAACCCGTGATGAACAAAGACAGAACCAACACTGCGAGAATATGTCGCATCGCTTTGCTCTCCGAAATCATACTTGAGGCTTCCATGCCTTTCACGTAATTCGGAGAAGGGTGCGGCTGTGTTTGAGTGGTTCGTCCCGGCACGCTCGGGCTCATCTCTCGCCTTCTCCGTAATCCCATGACTTCGCGTCTAATCCCTCCGCGCCGGGCTTCAGCCGGCGCCGCCCTTTAGCCACGGGCTTTAGTCCGTGGGATTCTGGTGCCGCAGGTTCCTGCCTGAGCAGGCTTCAGCCTGGCTTCTCGACGGAGGGATTCATCCATACCCCCCCCCTCACACGTAGCCGCACCCTTCGGCGAAGGTCTGCTTGACTACTTCTCCGGCGGCGGGCCATTGAGATCCCGGAACTGGCTGTACACGACGTCGCGGAACATCCGCATCTTCAGGGACACGTACTCGTTGTGCCAGTAGTCGAGCATGTCTCTTGAGTAGGGAACACCTTCGGGATGCTCCGGAGTGTAATGCAGCAGCGTCCTGTCGTAGTACTCCAACCCTCCGTGGCAGGTCTTGCTGAAATCCCCGAATACCCACCATACGAGTGCCACCCAGGGACCCGCTTTTAGTTCCTCGTAGTACGCCTCCATCGTCTCGATAGGGGTCGTATAGGTCACTGGCTCACAGTCGGGAGTGCCCCCAAGCTGCCCGCAGACGCCAATATACGTAAGCGCCCGGCCAACCCATGTTCCCTGTGAGAACGATGTGAGCCATACTCCTCG
>JAUYEE010000026.1 GCA_030691545.1 bacterium
GTGTCGGTGATGCCGATGAGCTGCAAGCGGTTATTGCCCGGGTCATTGCGAGCGATGATAAAAAACCACGGGCCGTCCGGAGATGCGTGGATGTGAGCGGCCTGAATCTGGCGATAGATTCGCTGCTTCTCCAACGGAAGATGGTCGAAGTCGCTCTCGGCGGTCGGCGCCAGAGCCTCGATGATGTACTCGAGTGGGTACTTGTACAGCCGGTTCCAGAGGTCGAAAAGCAGAACAGAGACCTCCGTGTCGGTGAGGAAAAGCGGCTTGATGTTGCGCTGTCCGAGGTATTCGCAGACGGAATAGTAATTCGCAAAGTCTCCGTTGTGAACGAGGGCCTCGTGCATACCGCAGAAAGGATGCGCCCCACCCGGATGCCAGACACGGCCCTTCGTGGGGTATCGCTGGTGAGCGATCCACGCGTGGGCTTCGAGGTCCTCGAGCTGATAGTACTGCGCTGCCTGCTCGGCGTATCCGACAATCTTGAAGATGCAGATGTTGCGACCGTGGGAGAGGACGAACGCGCGCTTCTCGCCGAGGGAGGCATAGAACTTCACGTTCAGCCGGAAGCTGTTCTGATAGACAAACTCATCCTCAACGTCTCTCGGGGACACATCTCTTAGGTTATGGTCCTGCGCGAATTTCTCAAGGACGGATGGCTTGACCCGGACGAAGTATCTGCGGACATCCGGCGGCCGAATTTCCAATCCGGGAACGTCCCGATAATCCCGGACGGTCTCGACATTGCCGCCAGCATGGACGTCGAAGACGGGGTCTATAAATCCCTTCTCAATCTCGCCTGCGGCGGAGGGGTCAAGGAATGCAATCTGAAGAAGATAGTCCTGTTCGAGGGTCTCTTTCGAGACGCCGAGTCTCTCCGGAACCAAGCCAGCCGCGGCGATACCGCCGCCCTTTCCGTTGCCGCGGTTGTGCATCTGGACGGAGGGCGCGTAGATGTGCTTGCCGGCAACGGGGATGCTGCAAGCGAAACCGGTTACGCCGCAGCCGCCCTCCGCAGCCTCGACGCGTCTCGCAGAGAGAGAGGGGCCTACGAGGAGCTGCCTCCGGCTTTGGAGAATTCGTTCTGTAATTTCGACGATGTTGCTCATTTTTCCGTATGGTTATCGTAATCCAGATGCATCAGGAGGTCGGTTCGCCCTCGGAGTTCGGTTATGCTCTTCATTCCGAAACGGGAGAGAATGTCCACGAACTGAATGTGCCAGGCATTGAAGAGATTGATGAGTCGCTGGGTCGCCCAGGGCAGGGCCATCTTCTGGACGAGCTTGTCATCGGTGGTGGCGATGCCGCGAGCGCAGCCCCTGCCGCTCTCGCAGTTCCCGCAACGAATGCAGCCGAGGGCAACAAGCTCTGTCGTCCCAATGACGACCCCGTCCGCTCCGAGGGCAATCGCTTTGGCGGCGTCGTATGCGGTGCGAATGCCGCCGCTGGCTACGAGGGTGATCTCGTCGCGGATGCCCTCCGCCTGGAGGAACGCATGCACTCGCGGAATGGCGTACTCGATGGGCATGGCGATGTTCTTCTTGGCGATGTCCGGGGCGGCTCCAGTCCCGCCGTAGCTGCCGTCGAGATGGATGATGTGGGCGCCGGCGTAGTAGCTCCCGACAGCGACCATGTCCACGTCCACAGGGGTCGAAACTTTCACGGCGATGAGCGCCCTGGGGTTCATCTGCTTGACCCAGTCCACGTGCTTCTTGTGGTCCTCGACCGAATAGACGCTGTGGAACGGGAACGGCGAGAAAAGGGCGTTCCCGGTGACGGTCTCGCGCATCGCGGCAACCGCTGGAGTGACCTTGTCGCCTAAGAGATGTCCGCCGAGGCCCGGTTTTGCCCCCTGGGCGTATTTGAATTCTACAATCCTCGCTCTCTGAATCGTTTCCTCACGAACACCGAACAATCCGGTAGCAACTTGCGTTATGACATGGTCCTTGAAGGGGACAAGGCGTTCGGGGTAACCGCCTTCTCCCGTACAACTGAAGGTGTTCCAGGCGGCGCAGGCGCGGGCGCGGGCGAGCATGGTGATGGGGCTGACCGAGCCGAACGACATGCCGCCGCCATAAACGGGAATGTCAATCTGAATCCTGGGCCGGTCGTTTTCTTTTCTGCGGTTCAAGTCAATTGCGGTGGAGACCTCTGTGGCATGGGCATCTTGCCCATGTTGAAGGGATGCAGGCGGGGACGCCTGCGGTACATCGCCCGCGCCACGGTTCTCGTGAAGCGAACCGGATGCTTGCGGGAAGCGGAAGCGAATGCGATCAAAGCCGCCGCCGGAGGCCCCGATCTCGTACTCGAGGTCGCCGTCGGGGATCTGTCCGGTTTCGGCCATGCGCCAGGTGCTCAGAATCAGGTCAGCCGTCCAGCGGTAATCCCCGAGGGATTCATACATCGGGCTGAGGTCCACGCGCAGGGCGCCAACCGGGCAATGGTCGGGGCAGAAGCGTCCGATCTCCTTGCACTTGAAGCCCTGGCAGAGGTCGTCTCTTGGCGGAAGGAAACGGGGGTATCCTTGCGGCTTGATGTGCACGCCGTAGAGACACACCTGCATGCACTTGCCGCATTGAATGCAGGCGTTGCTCCGCCAGACCTTGTATTTTCCGACCGGATTGCGATAGCGCGTCGGCGCCGCTCGGACCTTCCGCTCGGGTATAGCGTCGAGGCGTTCCTGTTCGGTTGTGATTTCGAGTTGTTCGGTTTTCATCGTGTTAGACGGCCACCATAGCCTGCGTTTCTGTCTTCCGGCGGCCGAAGATGGGCCCGAAGCTTTCCCGCTCTAAGTCCTCGAAAAACATGCACCGGCCGACTTCCCCTCGGAGGCGTCGCACGTCTCGGATGCCCATGGCGCCGAGAACCTCTAAGAGCTGGCTTCGCCAGGCGCCCATGAGGTTCATGAGGCGCTGAGTCGCGTACTTCAAGTCAATGGTCTCCAGCTCGACCGGGCATGCGAGGCCCGTTTTGCAGGAATCGCAAACGCGGCACTCGAGAGCGATCGGCACGGACATGTCAATCCCCACGAGGTCGGCGCCGCAGATGATTTCCTTCGCCATGTGTTCCGCCATGGCAATCCCGCCGGATGCGATGAGAGTGACTTCGTCGCGAATTCGGTCCCCCACGAGAGCGAGGTGCACCTCCCGCGTCACGCGGCTGATGTGCCTGGGATGAACGTCTTCCCGTTCCTGTCCTCGCCGGTCGCCGTAGAGGTGGACGACTTCGATGCCCTGCCGCGCGAGTTCGAGAACACGATCCGCGGAACCCCGGTTCAGCGGCAGGCGGACGGCGACCAGAAGAGACGGATTCGCTCTTTTGAGGGCTTTGAGCCTCTGCGCGACATCCGCACCGTCCGGTATCTCAACCATCCGCACGCGATTCAGCCAGAGATCGTCGAGCCGGGTCCCGTCGTCGAGTTCCGGAACGATTGCCTCCGCGAAGGGCATGAGACTCTCCGTCAAATCCGATGACGGAACGAGGGAGAGGTTACCCAACCGCTTGGCGGCGCCGGCGGCGGCAAGGGCGATTGATTGCGGAACGCCAAGCTCGTAAAGGCTGTCGAAGATCACCGGCAGAGGGACCTCAAGCAATGGCGGCGGAGCATCCTGAAGTCCGCCGTTTCCATCGAAGTGCAGACGCGGCATCTTCCGCCCGATATCCACAGAGGTACTGATGTACTCGCGGCCGTGGATGCCGTCACGAGTGGGGCGGACGATCTCCGACATGTCCGTCCACATGGAATCGAAGCCCGGGCCGGAGAAGGGTCCGCCGTATCCGGCTCCCGAGACAGGGATTTTGCCGGTCTCCGCCTGGTACCAGGTTTTCGAGATAATCTCGGGCGTCCAGAAGTCATTGCCGAGTACCCGGTACTCGGGATTGACTCTTCGAGAAAGAAGCCCTTTCGTGCAACTCTGCACGCAGGAGAGACAACTCTTGCACTCGTAGAGGTAGTCCACGTACGCGTCCACTTTCCGGAGACGGCTGTCCTCGTCCTTGTAGCAGTCGTAAATGCACTCCCGCTTGACGCAGTTGTGGCATGCGGAACAGTCCTCTCTGCGGTCAACGATTCCGAACTTGCCGACGCGCCGAAACCTCGGCGGGGCAGGACGTGTTGAGATGTGATATTTCTTGGGCACTGTTATTGTTTCCTCGCTCCATTCGCGACTGCGGGGCGTCACAGAGACGCCGGAATTTTAACATCGTTCCTGCGTGGAATGTTCCCGGTGGACTACCTTCCGGGGTAACCGCAGACGCTAACGGGTCACAGAATAGAGATTCTCGCGGCCTCTAAGAGACGGGGAATCGTCTCCTCTCTCCCTCTCGCCCAGAAATGGAGTCCTCTAACTCCATCGAGCTTTCTGACTGCCTCCGCTGCCTCGGCAGCGACCCGAAGGCCCTCCTGTTCAGGGTCGGTCGCCCGGCTGAGCCGGGCAATGACCGCGTCGGGAATGTTCATCCCGCGATAGGTCTGGTTGAGCTTTCGGGCCTCCTCCGCTGAGGCGAGCCACATGATTCCCGCAATGAGGCAAACCTTTTCGGGGACGCCCTTGTCCCGCAGGAGGTTGAGCCATTCGCGGAAACGAGACAGGTCGAAGACCGGGTTGGTGATGATGAAATCGGCTCCCGCTTTGACCTTCTTTTCCAGGCGCATCGCCCGCAGGTCAATTGGCCCCGCAAAGGGATTGGCTGAACCGCCGAGAGAGATTCCCTGGCCGCCGGGGCGCGCGAAGCGGCCGTCGGGGCGCCCGCCATCGTGACCGCCCCCTCGTTCCTCGGTCTGACCGGGCAGGCCTTTGGCTTGCCGGTCGGGGGACAGAAGTCCGTCATCCCGCATGGCACGGAACAGGGCGATGGCCTGAATGGAATCAATGTCGTAAACGCCCCGGGCCTGCTTTTCGGCGGTGAGCGCCTGGTGGTATCCCGATAGCACGAGGACGTCCGTGAGGCCTAGGGAAACCGCTCCCAGAAACATGGATTGCAGCCCGATGCGGTTGGTGTCGCGAGTCAGCATCGTCACGACCGCTTCCAGCCCCGCGGACTTGAGGTGCGCCCCCGCTACAAGACTGCTGAGATGAACGCCGTCGCGGTTTTCCTCGACAACCACAGCGTGCACGCGGTCCTTAAGCGAGCGCGCGAGCGCGATGAGCGGTTGCGGGTTGGCTCCCACTGGCGGAGTGACTTCCGCCGTGACCACAGGGCCGCCTCTTTTGATAACCTCGGATAATCTGCTCATCTGTTCATCTCTGCGTTCTCTGCGTTCTCTGCGGTGAAATCCTTGCGCGTCCGACGGGTTGCCAGCCCGTCCACATTCTGGGCCTTAAGCTCGCTGGGTCCTAAGGCGCGCGCCTCAGCGATGAATTGCCCGACCAACTCGCGGGCGGCTTGTTCGGTCATCGGCTCCCGGAGGAAAAGGAAGAGGCGCTCTCCCTTCAGACCGATCTCCTCGAGGAGGCCGCGGACGAGAATGACTCGCCTCTGGGCGCGCAGGTTGCCGTCCATGGTGCGGCATTTGCCTATGGCGCAGCCGATAAGGCAGACCGCGTCGCACCCCGCCTCGAAAGCTTTCAGCAGGTAGCGGGGGTCCACTTTGCCCAGACAGGGAATCTTCTCGACGGCGGCGGAATCCGGCAGGCTCTGGCCGCGAGGGGTTACCGAAGGTGTCCGCGCGGTGGCATTTAATCCCTGAACCCTGCCCCCTGACCCCTGACCCCTGTCAGTCGGACCGGTTTCCGTCGAAGGTCCACCGGGCACGCAGGCAGTCAGGCAGAATTCCTGCAACTCGCGGCTCGCGAGGGGGTCGGCCAGGGCGTTGTAGCATATAAAAATCTTCGTTTCCAGGAGGTCTTCTTCCAAAACACGAGTTCGTTGTTGGTGAGCCGCCAGCTTCCCGAAGGGGTGTACTGTAACGGATGCCGCCGAGGAAGTCAATAACGGTGGCATCCCGCCAGTCGTGCGGAATCGAGCAAGCGTGCGAGTGGCGGGGAGGGGAACAATGGCGACGAGTGAGATTGAGGGGTGTTGAGGGGACAGTGGGGTGAGTTCCGGGGGAGCGGGATTGGTAGAGGGGAGAACCGGGATACGCT
>JAUYEE010000051.1 GCA_030691545.1 bacterium
GGACGGGCACGGTTCCCAGAAGGAAATTTCTGCCCCCGCAGGGCACGATGGGACTTCCCCGGCATGCCGAGTACACGGCCAACTGGACGTTACCCACGTCGCAAGCGCGTTTGTCGTTACTAATCACCTCTACGGCTTAAGCGAGACGGGCAGAATCATTTCTGCAGCGGATTGTCGTACATGACGGGGTCCGAACTGCGCCTCGTCCGAAGGCGCCTCATCCAGTAGGCTCGCAGCGCGTGCGCCTCTCAACGTACAATGATCAGCAGCCAATGGACAACACTCATATCGCTTTCCAGCTCCCGAAACACTGGTCCAATGACCGAAAAGGGCAGTTCTTTGAATCGTTTGTCGCCAACCTCCTTCGGCCAATGCGCTACGAGATCATTCAGCGCGTTCGCTTCACCGGCTCAGAAATCGACATCCTCGCGAAAGGGCTAGATCAACCGCTGAAGATCCTCGTCGAGTGCAAGGCTCAGAAGGAGCCGGTGCGCGCAGAGGTCCTCTCTAAGCTTTTCGGCGAAGTCGGATTTCAAAAAGCAGATGCGGGATGGCTCTTCTCAACGAGCGATCTAGGGAAAGAAGCCCGAGGCAAATGGGAAGAGATCAAGGAAGATCCTGAGCTGTCAAGGAAATTGGTTTGGTATCCTCCTTCCAGACTGGCCGACATTCTAGTGGCACAGAACAGCATCAAACCACCCCTTCATGCTTTCGAGAAGCTGCCTTCTTTGGAGGTCGGACATCTCACGCTTGTAATCGGCGAAGGTCGATTGTCATGGCTGGTTGAACTCATCGAGAACGGCCTTCCTACTTACTTCGCCGTGCTAGATGCGCGAACAAACGACGATCTCACGAGCAGCGAGGCAATCGAAGTCGCCGGCGTGAATCCGCGATTCTCGTCACTTCGCCCCCTTACCCTGCCCGCATCTACCGCTCCGGCGCGAACGGAATCACAGTACCGTGCGCCCGTCGCGCGCGTGATTTCGGGGGAGGCATGGGACGATTTGCGACCATCGCGTCCACAGGACTTCGTGGGCAGAGATGAAGTAATCCAGCAGATTGGAGAGTTTATCGCCCAAGTGCGCGAGCGACGTACGGGTACACGGACACTCGCCATTGAGGGTCCGAGTGGATGGGGCAAGAGCTCTCTGGTGCTGAAGTTGGCTGACTTGGCGCGACGACGAAAACTTTCCGCCTGCTCGATCACTGCTGTTGACACGCGTTCGGCCGTTAACTCCAGCTTCGTGTGCGAAGCAGTTCGAACCGCCTTCTTAGATGCCGCTAAGGCAGGATACCTGCCTGGCAAGTTTGCATCTCTAAAGATCAACAGCCTCACGCACCCGTTCGAATCGCCGGATGTCGAAGCCGCGCTCGAGCACTTAACCAGCACCGGTTCCGTCATCGCTCTGATCTTCGATCAGTTTGAAGAACTTTTCGCCAAAGAAGCTCTTTTTGACACATTTCACGCTGTCAGGGAACTATGTCTCGAAGCGGACGCGAGAGAAATCCCGTTCGTATTAGGCTTTGCCTGGAAGACGGATATCTCGTTGCCACAGCAACATCCGGCATACCATCTCTGGCACGAACTTTGCGACAGGAGGCGCTCCTTCCCGATCCGAGAGTTCGGTACACGAGATATTGCGCGCATTATCAGCAGAGTTGAACGAGTGCAGCAGCAGAAGCTTTCACTAGCTGTGCGCGCCCGGCTCATTGAGCAATGTCAGGGGCTCCCGTGGCTCATGAAGAAGCTACTGGTCCACTTATTTCGGCGAGTCGGCAGAGGCCCTGAGTCACAGTTTCATCTACTGGAGCGCGAGTTGGATGTTAACCTTCTCTTCAAAGAGGACCTAGCCGCAGTAAGTGAACAGCAGTTGCGATGCCTAAAATATGTGGCAGCAAACGCGCCTGTTGCTGTTCCGGAGGTTGAAGAAGCGTTTGGCCGAGATGTGACAAACTCGCTGATTGGGCGACATCTTCTCGTTCGCAGCGGCATGAACTACGTGGTCTATTGGGACATTTTTCGAGATTATCTTCTCGATCCACAGCGCGTGCCCCAAATACCCTGGGCAAGAACTTTTCAGTCGGAGACAAATCGGGCGTTGAAGGCGTTTGCGAAGCTGCAATCCAATCCGCGAGTCACTTCGTCAACGCTCGGTTTACTACTTGGGTGGAATGAGAAGTACTGTGTTAATGTTCTGAGCGATCTAGTGGCCCTCCAGGTCGTTGATCGGCTGCCTGGAGACCTCTACTGCTGTGCTGAGCACCTGACGGATATGACACCAAAGGGCATCGGCCGACACGTGATGGGCCAACTCAGACGACACGTAGTCTATGGCCGGTTCATCGCGGAGGTAGAACGCGGACGTGCGCTCTCTGTTCCTGACTGGGAGCAGATGTTTCGGCGTGGCGATCCAAGAAGCGCCACATTCTCGCAGCGAACAGTCTCGGTGTACTCCGGCAATCTTCGGCGTTGGCTGCTGTTTGCCGGCCTCCTCGAAGAGGTGAACGGGGTCCTGCACAGGCCCAGCGGCGAAGGAAGCCAACTCGGGTTACTGCTTGCGAACCGAACATCTGGCGGGATTGTTCCCGGTGTGCCGGCTTTGTTTCTGGCCGCGAGCAGGCCAGGACTCCTAGTCAGCTTGCTCCTTCAGGCAGCCATCCAGAACGGGCAGCTAGAAGGTGACATCGGAGAGCGTAAGGGGTTGAGGAACGTCGTAGCGGACGCCCGGGCTCTCGGGGTCTTGAAGCGGAACCGTGACAAATACATTGTCCTGGAGCCCTATTGCTACGGCCAATCTGCGATTGCCGAACTCAAGCAGTGCGTATTGAGGCAGCCCGCGTGCGCCGTTACTGTGGAGCTCCTAAGGCAAGGAAAGAGAGATCTGGCGTTCATCGGCGGAGAACTCAAGGGACATTTTCACACGAAATGGAAAGACCAGTCTGCGCGGAGGTACGCGGGTGGTCTTGTGCGGTTCTGCGAGTGGGCGAGTGGTACAGAGACTCAGCAGTTGTCCCTTGTTGATTGGATCTAAGCATGACGGACCCGTCATGTACGACAGGCTAGGTCGGCAGTGCTTGCGCGGTTGGTGAACGGTGCAGAATCCAATCGATGAGCCCTGGGAAGTCGGGTTCGAGTGTTCTCGATGGCCGTGGCACCTCGGT
>JAUYEE010000094.1 GCA_030691545.1 bacterium
CGGCAAGACCGATTGCTAATACCGTAACCAGCACCACAATTCCGCTCCGCCAGTCCGCGTACACAAAGCTCAACGCCAGAAGGATGGGCGTAAAAGTGCCAGAGGTCTCAACGCCAATCAAGTTGCGAGAAACACTCGTCACCAGCGCTCCTATCGGAATCAGGAAGAGCAACGCCAGCGTCTTCTGCGCTCCCGGGCTGAGCCTTGTCAGGTCCAGAATATCCTGCCAGCGCCCTGTTCCAAGCGCTCGCGCTCGCCCGGAGTAGGGCAACCGAATTACTGAAAACGTCTCCTGAACGCTCACGCTCGGCGTCGCTTCGGTCACCGTGAAACCACCCCGCCGCAGGGGCAGGTACACTGGAAGCGTTCTTGCCGCGCGATCCCACTCCAGGTCGTATGGAACCCATTTCTCACCGACACGGACTTCCGCCCAGACGTGCGGCTTTTGTAGTCCTTCTTTGTGAAGAACAAATCCTGTCGCCAGCCTCGCGGGGAGGCGACTCGCCCGGCACAGCGCGACCATTGCCCGGGCGCGGCCCAATGCGCTGCCCGAACGCTGCTCCAGCGCGCCCGCGGCGTCCGATGGGCTTTCAGCTCCTCCTCGAGAAATGCTCCTCGAACAATACTCGAAAATCCCGTCAGCAATGTCCTTTGCGGAAGCCCCAACCCCGCCCGGGCGGGGTTGGCGAGATACCCACTCGAGTGCTGCCGGACTATCCGACTGGATTTCGTTTTCCGGTTGCAGGTATTGTGCCGCTTCACCGTCGCGGAGTTGTTCATCGGAGGAAATGGGAGAGGCACCTGCTGGTGACAGCGTCTCAATGTCGAACCGCGCGACGAACCGCGCTGAGGGACGGCCGACGGCGTCCTGCCGCGTTACAATTGCCTCTCGTGTTCCATCCTCTCGAGTCGAGAGGAGGCCCATGGAGCAGTCCGTGCACGAGAACACCTCCCGGAGAACCGTGGCGTGCTGAGAATTCTGTGGAAGAGCGATGCGCACCTGTTCTTCGGGCCCCGCGGCACGAAAGTCCACGTCATAGGTCAATTGCCAGGCGTCCCCGCCCCGGCGCCGTTGGGCAGTCTCCCTCGCTCTCAAGCGCATTCCAATACACGCTGCCGCCAGGAGAATCAGCGCGACGGCAACCCGTAGGGCAGGCCTCTGGAGTCTCGCCATTCTGCATTCCTTCCCAGGCCGTTCGGGCGGACGCCGCGCAGAAGCGCGCATGGCGCCGCGGCGCCCTGGGCCCGCTCCCCCTGGCCGATGATGTCCCACACGACGGTGGCGCGCGGCGATGTGCCAGAGCCTCTACCACGCTTGTGCGCGAACACGGGCAGGCACGGTGGGGGGCTATCGCTGACTTCCCGCCGCAGCCTCGCGGAAACGAAACAGCAAGGTCTCGTTCTTCCTGAATTGCTCAGGCAGATACAAAACGTACAGAAATCTATGAAGGGGGTCTGCCAGGCACGCTCCCCGAGGAGAAGTCTCGCCGGGACGTTCAATGCTCAGCCCCTGGGGCATCTGCACGGCTTCCGGAACCGGAATTCTGAAAAAGTACATCGGCAACAATCGGCGCTCGGGTTTATCCTTGAGGCGCTTGACAAGCCCAGCAAGTCCATTCCCAGGGAATAGACGGACAAAATACTTTCCCGTGCGGCATTCGGACAGAATTTCCCCCGGCACGGACACGGCCAATTCGTCCGGAGCGGTGAATCTCGCAGAGGGGGGCGAAAACCGGGGAGACCTCGGCCCAAACTCGGAGACCTTGAGTTCAGGGTCTCCCCAGAGACGAAAACTCAGCGCCGTGCGGGAAACCTTCGCCACCTCCTTGTGCCCCCGCCTGGCCTTGAGTTCCGCCAGGCACAGGAAATAGTTGCGGGCATCCCGTAAGGCTTCCCCTGCCGTCTCGCTTCTGTAGAGAAGTCCATCGCACAGCGCCTTGACAAAGGCGCTCCCGGAGGCACTGTGGACGTTCGTGGCTGTGCCGATAACGCCGACCCCGCCGGATTGAAAAACGCGCCGCGCGAGGGGTTCCTCGAGCGAATGGCAGCTCTGAAGGATCAACAGGGGCAAATGGTTGAGATGGGGATCGTTATTCTCCTCGGGATATTGCGGTGACTCCGGCGCAAGGGTCTCCTGAACCTCCCCCTGATAGCCCGTCCCCCTGTAAGCGCTGTCCACCGCCTCGGCGCCAATGTCCCACGCCTGCCCGCGTCGGCCCCCAGAGCTTACTCCAAGCCAAAAACCGCCCTTGGCGCTCGCGGCGGTATCCATGTGCACGGCCAGGGACCCCGACAGAGAATCCGGCTCGCTATGATACGCCGGGTACTCACCCGCGTACTGCGCGGAGGGCTGCCAGTCAGTTTCCTCCCGCCAGGCATCAGTGTACTCGCCGCCGTAATCCACCTCCGCTCCTGACGCGGCAAATTGGTCGGGAAACAAGCGCTGGTCACAGATGTGCCCTTCGTAGATGACAAGGTCAGACTCGCTTGCGGCTGCCGCAATCTCGGCATCACCGGGAGGCGTCCCATAGAATTCGACGATGTTCACGCCCAGATTCTTAAATTCTTCTGCGGTAGCCCGGCTGATTGTCTCGCAGAGAGGGAGCTGACCGTAATCTGTCTTCGGATTCGCCACCATCAGTACTCGCGGGGGGCTTTTGCCTAAGAACTGCTCCCGAACAACGCCTCGTGAGACAAGAATGGATGCCTCGCTCAGCGTCCTACATGGTATCCGGCCCACTGCGAACATCGCCGCCTCGCCCGCGTTGCGACCCTGCCCCGAGCAGGGCTCGACCTCAACCTCGTACTCGCCCAGAAGCGAGGTGTCCTTCACAACAACCACGCCGATTGAATCGTAGTCCGATAGAATGGTCACCGATCGAGGTTGGAGCGCCCGCGCTTTGAGAAGGCTCAGCACAGCCCTCTCGGCCATTTCTCCACCCGGCGAGTCGCAGAGAACAACCGGCGACCCGCGAAGAAGGCTCAGGTATGGGGCAAGCCATGCCGTCGCGCCCGTGCGTTCCTTTCCGGACGGGGCTCGGGAGAGGATGATGTTCCGGACGGCCTTCGGTCCGAGACGTTCGACGATGGACGCGGTGAGTCCTGAAGAATCGAGAGACCGCGCCGCGCCTCCGAACGCCTCTGCCCACGGCAGAGCACAGCCCCGAGTGTTCGCGATCAGGATGCGCCGGGCGCCCAGTTCCTCAAGGCTGCGCACGAGGAGCCGTCCATCGTCGTTCGGGCCGACCAAGATGAGTGGAGCGACCATCTGCGCCGCCAGCGCGGAACCGAGAATCATGCCGCTGGGATCGTTTGTGGACGCAAGGACGGCGCCGCCACATCGCCCCCAGAAGCGCTTCGCGACCAAGATGGACGCTTCCGCGGAGTCCGAACCGGTGAAGAGCGAGTCCGTCCGGAATTCCTCAAGGAGTCCGGCGAGCGGGGGGTCTGGCGAAGCGGCGAGTAGCAGGCAGTGGCGAGGGTTCCACAACCTGACCAAGTCAGCAAATTGTTCGCTGGGGGGCTGCGGGGAGACCAGCAGGAGCGGCGTGTTGTCACCCTGCCGGAGTCTCGCGGCAACAGGGGCGGCAAGCGAAAGCAACCATTGCTTTTCCTCGGGCACGACGATTAAATCCGGCAGCTCGCACGGCTCCGGCTCCGGAAACGACAGCGAGGACGGAGGTGAACTATCACGGCGCCCGGGAGAGGGAAAGGGGCCGTGGCTCATCGCCGCCGCGGCGGCGATGGCGACCACCACTGCGAGGCAGCAAATCACTACCATGGGAACTCTCTGAGCATCTGCCTTGTGCTTCATGTTGCCACAGTATAGAACAAAGGCAGTCGTTTGTCCGACTCAATTCAACAGGGAGTTCCGGGCTGGCAGGACTGACCGCGCGACTCATCGCCCAGCAAGTGATCGCAAGACAATCTCGAGCGGAGGTCCTACCTCTGCGCTCGGTGCACTGCGCTCCTGTCGCCTCGAAGAAGAAACGCGAGGAAGAAGCCCCTCCTCGCCGATCCCAGGAGAAAGGGAGAAAGGCAGGCGAGGACGCCTGCGCTACGACCGATTTCTCCGCGACGGCCGCCCCCGACGGTTGCGCCGTGAGGAACCCCGCCAGTTCCTAACTCGAATCGTTGTCTGAGAGTAGACGCGGCATCTTGCCGCGTGCATAAGCGGCTGGAAGCCGCTTCTACTCACCGCGTCACAGCCAGACCGGAGGCGTCCTTGCGCGGCGTCGCGGTTCGCCGGTCAGGGGAGACGAGGGGCGAGCGACTGGCGGCAGAATCAACGATCCTGCCAATCAAATCCCTGTACGAGATACCGAGCTGCGTGCATAAGATAGGAAGGTCGGAGTGTTCCGGGTGCAAACCGGACAACGGGTTGACCTCCAGGAGATTTGGGACGCCCTCGCTGTCCTGTCGCAGGTCCACGCGGCCGGCGTCCCGGCATCCGAGTCCCTTCCACGCCGCAAGAGCGATTTCCTTGGCGGCATCCACCGCTGGCTCATCCACAAGCCGGTACTCCACCAGCCTCTCGCACTCCTCTTTGTTCCTGTAGGAGTAAACCGCCTCATCCGCGCCCGGCTGGAGAACGATCTCAAGGGCTCCAATGGCCGCGGCTTGTTCGCCCGTCCCAAGTATCCCGACCGTGAACTCCCTTCCCGGGAGGAAAGTCTCGACGAGCACCGGCTGATGGAACTCCTCTAAGAGCCTGCGGCAAACCGACGTCAGTTCCTCTCGCGTCCGGAGTTTCGATGCGACATTTATTCCCTTCCCCGTGCCCTCAGCAACGGGTTTCGCAAAGAGAGGAAAGGGAAGGTCAATCCTGGCGAGGTCCGAGTCTGCTTCGACTATAGCGAATTGAGCGGTCGGGATGCCGAGGTCTCGCAGAACACGTTTGGTCATGCCCTTATGCAGCGCCAGCGAAAGGACTAACGGGTCCGAGAACGTGTACGGAATAGCGTAGGCGTCCAGCAAAGCGGGAACTTGCGCCTCACGCGCGAAACCGTAGAGGCCCTCGGCGATGTTGAAGACCAGGTCCCACCGTTTCCCCTGTGCCAGCGATTCCACTAACCTCCGGATGTTGCCAATGGGCTCCGCTTGATGCCCTAAGTCCTGAAGCGCCTGGCAAATCGCCTCAATCGTGTCCGGGCGGTCAAACTCCGCGGTTTCTTCCTCGCTGAAGCCCTCAGAAAGGTAGTCCTGCCGAAGGTCAAAGGTAATCCCGATTCTCATGGAGACCCGTTCGCTCCCGCAGTGTGGCAAAAGATGCAGGCGGGGACGCCTGCGCTACAAGTCACTGGCGCTCCCCCGAGGTGCTCTCCTCCCGCGGCGCTAGCCCAATTCCCGTGTTCAAATTTCACTCCGGCGGTTTCAGGGTCTCAGCTGGACCCGGGCTGTTTTGCTTCGTGACCTCAACTTTGAGGGGCTCGCTGGACAACACGATACACTGTGGCGAGTGTCAACAACTTTCTTTCGGAAAACTTCTTACCCTCGGAATGGGGCTGGCGCCCGCAGGGTCCGGGTACCGGAAGACTTCCCCCTCGTAGTTCATAAGGAGAAGGTCATCTCCATCTCGCCCAGCCACGTAATTCGGTGTCAGCGGGATTTTCCCTCCACCCCCCGGAGCGTCAATCACGTACGTCGGCACGGCATAACCGGTCGTGTGCCCCCGCAAACCCGCAAGAATCTCCAGGCCCTTTCGCACCGAAGTACGAAAATGGGAAGAGCCTGAGATCGGGTCGCACTGGTAAAGGTAGTAGGGTCTAACCCGTATCCGGAGCAACCCGTGTACGAGGCGCTTCATGGTTTCCACGTTGTCGTTAATGCCCGCGAGCAGAACCGTTTGACTGCCAAGCGGTATCCCGGCGTCCGATAGACGCTCGCAAGCTCGAGCCACTTCCGGAGTCAATTCGTCCGGATGCGTGAAGTGAATGCTCATCCAGAGCGGATGATAACGCTTCAGCATTCGGATCAAAGCCGGGGTGATACGCTGTGGCAGGACCACCGGCACTTTTGTCCCGATGCGCAGCACTTCCACGTGGCGAATCCGTCGCAACCGCAACAGAAGCCACTCTAACTTCTCGTCCGACAGAGTCAGCGGGTCGCCTCCCGACAACAGAACGTCCCGAACCGTGGGGGTCGCCTCGATGTAACCGATGGCGCGTTCCCAGTACTCCTGGCTGCAAGGGCCGCGTCTGCCATTACCAACCATCCGCGAACGGGTGCAGTAACGACAGTACGTCGAACAGAACGATGTCGCCAGGAACAGGGCCCTGTCGGGATAACGGTGGACGATGCCAGGCACGGGACTGTCCTCGTCTTCCGCCAGGGGGTCCTCGGCTTCACCTCGGCTCAAGGTGAACTCCTCGCAAACCGGCACCACCGTGCGGCGCAACGGCTGGGCCGGGTCTGCTTCATCCAGCAAGCTGGCGTAATAGGGCGTGATGGCCAGCGGCGGGTGGTTGCCCGAACGGAGGATCGCCTCCCGTTCGTCTTCGGAAAGTTGAAGGATTCGTTCCAGTGAAGCCAGGTCGGTGACACGGTTTCTGACTTGCCATCTCCAGTTGTTCCACTCTACGTCCGTGGTTCCGGCAAAATACCGGTCGCGAAAGCTGAGGGAACGATCGCTGACTTCTAAGCGGGCAAAAAGGTCGAGAGGGCGCGCCAACCCATACTGGGTACGGCCGCGAAAGGTGGGAAACCTTTGGAGGGAGGAATTCCCCAGCCTGTTGACTTGATAGTCCTCTGCCCAGACAGCGCTGGGCCTGCTACTACCGGGAGGCTCCTCCTCTTCGTGCGGCGAGACTTGGCCTTTCTCATTCATTCTGTTCGATCTCCTTTCTGGATAGGAAATACTTGTTTTTCCCTCGACTGCGACACTACCACTCTTTTTCTTCTTCTTCTTCGAGTTCTTCCTCTTCTTCCGGAAACTCCTCGTCCGAGAACTCCTTTTCCTCGTAGAATTCCTCTTCCTCTTCGAGCTCTTCCTCTTCTTCATCCTCTTCCAAGAGCTCGTACCTCCTCACTGCAATCGTCTTGATCCCTCTCTTCTCGGGTCCGATGGTTCCCGTGACAACCAATTCCGCACCGAGCAATCCTAACAACTCCTCTGTGAGGTCGCTCCGCTCCACCAGGTACTCCTCCTCCGAGGGAGTGGAGACAACCACTGCCGTGACGTTCCCGTCGTCATCCCAGTCCGAGGGGGTGACGATTCCCTTGACAGTAAGCTGTCTGCCGATCTTGCTATCTCTCATCATGAGGTCTTCACCTTGTTTGGTTTTGCTGTCTTAGGCAAACTGCCGAGCGCAAACCCCGCTTCTCCAGTTGAAAGGATTAGGCAACCAGCGTGCCAAATGCTTAACTCCTTTATTGGGTGTGAGTTAGGTTGCAAGACACTACCGGCATCGGAACTTCGAGTTCCGATGGCTTCGCCCGAAATTTGCAAGCTGTGCCCGTGACGAGACTTAGAAAGCCCTCGGCCTGCGAGAAAGCATTTCGCCCCCATAACCCTGCCAGTATTGACCCTATTGCCCTTCGCGGTGGGACAAATTTGCCCAGTCGAGGCCGGCCAAACGCAGCCCCTCGGTGGTCGGAACTTCCAGTTCCGATTGTGCCCTCATCGGAATTGGGAGTTCCGATGACTCCGTGGACTGCTCAATCCCATGTAACTCTTTTGTCATCAAGGAGCTAAATCTGCTTGAGGCCTCCCTTACAGGGCCGCGTCCGCTTCGGCGGAATCCGCTCCCCAATCAACTTTCATGGGCACTGACGCAGCCGAGAGATGGCCGAGCGCCCCTGGAGAGGGGCCTTCTCCGCCGCGACCGGTCTTTCCCACCTCCTCGAAACAAGTAGAAGCGGCTTCCAGCCGCTTAAATGCGCGGCAAGATGCCGCGTCTACGCTCTATAATGAGTCCTGCGGTTGACTGAAACCAACTCGATGATGCTTCCCCAACCGCCGGGAGGCACTACGATGCGGGCCCCGCAACGGTTTTTAGTTTTTCGCGGAGGGTCTTGCGGTCAATGCCGAGAATTTCCGCCGCCCGGGTCTTGTTGCCCTCGACGCTCGCCAGGACATTTCGGATATACTCAGCTTCCACTTCGGCGAGGGTTCGGTTGAATCCCGTGTTGCGGAGGGCAGAGAAACGCATAAGAGTCGGGAGGTCAGGCACCTCGATGCGATCGCCGTCGGTCATGACCACCAGACGCTGGATCACGTTTTCCAACTCCCTCACATTCCCGGGCCAATTGTAGTTTCTCAAGACGCCCAACGCGTTATCGGAAAAATGTGACCGGGGCTTGCTCGATTCCTCGGAGAATTTCGCTACAAAGTGCTTCGCCAGCAATAAGATGTCGTCGCCCCTTTCCCGCAGGGGTGGGACGGCAATCGTGATGACGTTGAGGCGATA
Source organism: bacterium (assembly GCA_030691545.1). Taxonomy (GTDB): domain Bacteria; phylum Auribacterota; class JABMQX01; order JABMQX01; family JABMQX01; genus JAUYEE01. Next base: position 8,409 of record JAUYEE010000094.1, read on the forward strand.
GAACAGGTCCTCGCGGAATGCACCCTTGTTGACGAGGGTGACTAACTCCTTGTTGGTGGCGGCCAGAATCCTGACATCAACCCTTCGCGGCCTGTTTGACCCAACCATGCATATTTCCCTATCCTCAAGCACTCGCAGAAGCTTGACCTGCATGGAAAGGCTCATCTCGCTCACTTCGTCCAGAAAGATTGTGCCGTTGTCCGCTGCGTGGAAGAATCCCGCGCGCGATTCGGTGGCTCCGGTAAAGGCTCCCTTGACGTGCCCGAAAAGCTCGCTCTCGAGAAGACCTTCGGGAATGCCGCCGCAATTCACAGGCACAAACGGGGCGGAAGAGCGCTCGCTCCCGTAGTGGATCGCTCTGGCGACGAGCTCCTTTCCCGTGCCGCTCTCCCCGGTGATGAGCACGGTGGCCGACGTGGAGGACGCTTTGGCAATGGCGCGGAAGACTTTCCCCATGGCTTCCGACTCGCCAATGAAGCCGTGGCGCGCTGAAGGGGGCTTGCCTGGCACGGCCAATCCGTGTCTGCGTTTATGCAGCTTCTCCAACCCACGCCAGACGGCGGAGATGAGTTCCTCATCCGTGAAGGGTATGGCCAGGTACTCCTCGGCTCCGGTCTTCACCGCTTCGACCGCTCCCTGAATCGAGGGATAGCCGGTCATCATTATGACCTCGGTATCCTTGAAGTTCTCCCGGACATGTCGAACCAGATCGAGCCCGCTGATTTTCGGCATCTTGAAGTCCGTGATGACCAGGTCCACCTTCGTGCCCTCAAGTATGTCAATCGCCTCCGGGACACCGGGGGCCGTGAACACCTGGTATCCCTCCGCCGTCAGGTTTCTCTGGACCACTTCCAGAGTGGACGGGGAGTCGTCCACGACAAGGATGCGTTTTTTCTCTGGGGAAGTTGCCATCTCAGCCGATTTCCTTCACCTCGCGCGGCCCCTCCACAGGAAGGCGAATCTCGAAGCGTGTGCCCCGTCCGGCCTCGCTCTCCACATGGATCGTACCCCCGTGCGCGTTGACGATTCCATGAACCACCGGAAGGCCGAGGCCCGTCCCCTCGCCGACATCTTTTGTTGTGAAAAATGGAACGAATATCTGGTCGAGAACTTCCCGGCTCATGCCGACGCCTGTATCTTCCACAGTCAAAGAAACGTGGCGACCGCAAGCTCCTGCCCGGATCGTCAGCTTACCTCCATCCGGCATCGCCTGCAAGGCGTTAACGACCAGGTTCACCAAAACCTGACTTAGCTGACCGGGGTCGGCTGTCACTTCCGGAAGGTCTGGGGGGAACGAGCACTCCACCTCGATTCCGGTTTCCGCGCACCGACCCTGAAGAAAATCGAGTGTTTCTTGCACCACGCGACGCAGGTCAACTTGCGTTTTCTGCGGGGGCATCTGTCGAGCGAATATGAGGAGTTTTCTGATAACCTCCCTGGCGTGTAATGACGCGGACTCGATTTTCTCAAGGTCCTTCTTGGCGGACTCAGGCAGTGCTTTGCATTTTTTCGCCAGTTGAGCGAATCCCAGTATATTCCCGAGCGGCTCATTTAGCTCATGCGCCACCCCTGCCGCGAGGAGCCCTATGGTAGCCAGGCGGTCAGCATGGCGAAGTTGGTCATGGAGTCTGGAGCGGTCCTCTTCCGCCTCGCGACGTTCGACGATCAGCGCCACCTGTCTGGCGACGGCGTCAATCAAGTTCCGTTCTTCCTTGAGGAACGGACCCTCATCAAGACCCGGCCTGTCTTCCGCGTAAATGACCTCGACGACACCTCTCCGTCGGTCGTCCACAACGACGTCGGCCGTTTGCCTCCGCTGACACTCTCGAAAGCGCGGTGTCGAGTAGGAACGCCCATCAAGTACGATCCGTGCGAAAGCGATTTCCGGATATTGCCACGCCGGCGGAAGAAGCCCCACGATACCTCGCAGGATTTCCTCCAGCGATACCTGGGGCTTTGCTGCTATCTGGGCGATCCCATAGAGACAGGTCAGCTCTTTGACTCGCTCGTGCAGCGCTGCCTGCGTGGCGCTTGACAGTTGGTCGGCGGTCATCGCCGCATGCCTCCGCCATTGATGGTTTCCTGAAGAACATCGGTCTTCCGCTTCTTCAGTGCTGGCAATTCTAATCCTGACCGGGGATACACGTCAACTATTGCCGCAGACAGGCAGCGATTCCGAAGGTTTTGATTTGGAAGGGTCGGACGGGGAGAGAATTGGTGGGTGTAAGGGCAGTACGCAGGCAGGGATGAGGGTTGGAGCAATTC
>JAUYEE010000104.1 GCA_030691545.1 bacterium
GAAACCCTGTCTCTCCTCGAGAATTTGAGAAATCGAAAAAATGGGGTTGTTCGCGCTTCTTCCCTCTGGCGGCTGCCTTACGTATACCGCTGGAGACACCAAACGGCACTTATCCACAACTTTCAACCGGACAGCAGTGGGCGGAGGCCTGTACGGCTGCGAGGGTCTTATCCAGAACAACATCATCTCTTCCAACACTGCCGACTGGAGAGGCGGCGGGTTGTGCGAGTGCGACGGCACAATACAGAACAACCTGATCACAGGAAACGTCGCTACAGGCTACGCTGGAGGGGGACTTGAAGGATGCGATGGCCTTGTCCTGAACAACACGATCGTGGGGAACTCTGCCGGACAATACGGGGGTGGGGTCGAGTTCTGCGAAGGCGCCGCCATCAACTGCATCGTGTGGGGAAATTCGGCTCCGGTGGACTCCCAACTGTTCGCGCACAGCAAGCCCCGGTATTGTTGCATTCAGGGCTGGACCGGTGGGGGCGTCGGAAACATAAGCGCCGACCCTCTCTTCGTTGAGGCAGCAAATGGCGATTTGCGTCTGCAAGCCAGTTCACCGTGCATAAATGCGGGCGGGAACTATTATTGGCAAGCGTGGCCCCAACGGGACATGGATGGCAATTGCCGCCTCGCAGGCAGTACGGTGGACATCGGATGTTACGAGTTCGGGTCTTCTCCCGACTCGGATGACGACCTGCTATGCGATGCAGATGAATCGGCAGCCGGAACAAACCCTGCAATCCAGGACCACGACGGCGATGGTCTGCGCGATGGTCTTGAAATTCTGCGAGGAAGCGACCCATTGGTCATGACGTCGCCTGAAATCATCAACATCGCCGCAGGAGATACCCTCGAAACTCAGAGAGCACTGTCATTGGCCATAACTGGGGACGAGATTATCCTTCAGCCCGGCACCTATCAGGCCAACCTCATCTTCTGCGGTGTGGACGTTACGCTCCGAAGCAGTGATCCCCTGAATCCCGACGTTGTGGCTTCGACCGTCCTCGATGGCGGCGGTATCGGGAGGGTCGTGGCATTTACCGGCTACGAAACCGAAGCGTGCATCCTTTCTGGTCTCACCATCAAGAGCGGCTTTGCCTACTTCGGCGCCGGAATCTACGGCAGCATCTCCGGGATGGGCTGGTCGACAGAATGGCCCCGGATCGCGACTCACGCCACGATTGAGAACAACGTCATCACGGGCAACTCCGCCGGCTGGGTTGCCGGTGGGCTCTACAACTGCGACGGGCTCATCCAGAAGAACACCATCAGCAACAACTCGTCCGACTGGGGTTACGCTGGAGGACTGTTCGAATGCAACGGCACAATCGAGAAGAACGTCATCTCCGGGAACTGGGCTCAGGACTACGGTGGCGGCTTGTACGAGTGTGACGGCGTAATCCAGAACAACATAATCACCGCGAACTCCGCCGTTCGTTACGATGCTGGCGGGCTGCTGTTCTGCGACGGGATCATGCAGAATAACCTGATTGCGCACAACTCCGCTGGGCGCAAAGGTGGCGGACTGATGTATTGCCACGGTACCATCCTCAGCAACACCATCGCTCATAACTCGGCTGCACAGCAGGGCGGCGGACTGTATTGGTGTAACGCGCCAATCACGAATTGCATTATCTGGGGAAATACAGCCACCCGCAACCCCCAGATCTATCTTGTCAGTGGCGGCAGCAAGCCCACCTACTGCTGTATCCAGGGCGGGGTCTCTGGAGACGGGAACATTTCCAAAGACCCGCGATTCGTTGCGCCGAACGATTACCATCTCCAGTCCAGTTCCCCATGCGTTGACGTTGGGAAGAATGAGGATTGGATGTGGACAGCCATTGACCTGGACGGCAATCCGCGCATCTTCAACGGAAGGGTTGACATGGGCGCGTACGAGTATAGGGTCAACCTTCCTCCGGTTGTCAGGATAACCAGCCCAGCGGATGGGGCTACGTTCCCGAACGGCGACACCTTCCCGATTCTCTTTGAGGGAACAGCGACCGACGAGGACGGAGACCTCAGTGCCAGCTTGGTCTGGACATCCAGCATAGATGGCCAGATTGGTGTAGGCGCCAGTTTCTCCCGAACGCTGAGCAAGGGCACTCACACCATCACTGCCTCTGCGACCGACAGCAACAACGCCACTGGCAGCGACTCGGTGACCATCACCGTAGGGACGTTGGCTCAGCTTAGCGTTACAGTCAGTACCGACAAGTCTTCGTACAAGATTGGCGAGACCGTTCGAATCAAGGTCACGGTCACTGATGGGACTAATTCGGTCCGAGGTGCCGATGTTCACATGGAGGTCAAGACTCCGAAAGGAAAAACATATCCTTACGATGGCATTACCGGAGCAGACGGGATTGTTTACTTCTGGTACTACACCAGCACGAAGGACGGTACGGGCACCTATTCCGTAACGGCGACTGCTTCGCATCCAGAGTATAAACCTGGAAGCGCTTCTACAACATTCAACGTCACGAGGTAGGGCGACCGATGCTCGTACGCTGGAGTCAGGGCGGGGTGCCTGACACAGGGCACCCCGACCCGTATTTCAGAAAGAAATCGCAGACTACCAAGACGCGGCCAATGCAAAAAGGCTTCAGGGCGGAAGATTACGGAAATCGCTGAGATTCTTTCTGGTGGATCATTTTGCTTGATAGCCTGTATGGTGGTGTCACGTTTGAGCACCACACGGTAGTTGGACCGTTCGGTTTTTGCGTCTGGGAGCGGCGCTTCCCCCGGATCCAGCTTTCAAAATGGTTCAAGAACGGATTGATACGGCATGGCATGGGATACAGTCCTTGCACCGCAATGTACCTACGTAACGAGAATCCGGTTCAATGGCAAGAACGTCGCTCTCACCAGCACCGGTCCTCTGGATGCTGATGTCGTGGCGAAAACCATCATTGACGGCAGCAAAGTCGGCTCCTGTGTCACGTCCGACGGGACGGAGAACCAATCCTGCGTTCTTACGTGCTTCACCGTTCGGACTGAAAAAGCCCCCAATGGTGGTGGCACATTAACCAACAAGTGTAAAGGCCCAACAGCGGCCTCGACTTCGTTATCAGAGAGGTTCAAAATAGGGAACGGAATGGGGTCTTCCCGGCTGGCGGGCATGACGCGTAGTTTCGGTGCCGGCGGAGGGGACGCATGGGTCATTAAGACCGACCCGGAGGGAAATGCCCCTTTGCCCCTGTGAGCGAATGCCAGGGGAAGCCCCCGTCCGCTGGAGACTTCGCGGTCTAAATCATCTCGGCTCCGCCGCTTTGACTTGCGCGAGGGAGAAGGGAACGAGAGGTCGAAAAGGCTCTTGAGGAGGTGCACAACATGGCTAAGACGTTGCAGCTAATCGCGGTTGGTGTATGTATATCTGTTTGCCAGATTGCCCCCAGCGCTATGTCGTACGTGGATGGGTCGGCGTCTGAATTCGGCGATGGCAGTTCGTGGGAGTCGCCGCTGCAAACCATCCAGTTGGGGATAGATATGGCATCCGATGGCGACACCGTCATCGTGGCTGAAGGAGGATACCGAGAAAACATTCACTTCGACGGCAAGAACATCAAGGTCACCAGCACCGATCCCCTGGACCCGTACGTTGTCGCCGGTACCATCATTGACGGGAATCAAGCCGGTTCGGTTGTTACGTTCGCGGGGACGGAGGACGAGACCTGCGTCCTCTCCGGCTTCACTATCCGAAACGGCACAGGAACGATGATCGGCGATTCGCTTTCCGCGGGCGGCGGAATTTACGGTGGGTTCCCCGCCACGACACGTGCCACTATCGAGAACAACATCGTTGTGGGCAACTCGGTGAGTTTCATTGGTGGCGCTCTCTACCACTGTCGCGGGACCATCCAACACAACGTCGTAACCGGCAACTCGGCGGGACAGGATGGTGGCGGCCTCTTCAGGTGCAACGGCACCATCCAGGGCAACGCCATGACCGCCAACTCGGCCGAGCGATCCGGCGGCGGCCTTCACGAGTGCAACGGCGTCATCCAGAACAACCTAATCGCGGGGAATTCCGCAGCGGTGAACGGCGGTGGGCTGTCCAATTGTCACCGCATGATCGTCAACAACACCATCTACGGAAACTCGGCGGGAAGCCATGGCGGCGGCCTGGCCGCCTGCAGGGGCGTGATTCGAAATTGCATCATCTGGGCAAATACGGCAGCGGGAGTCCGGAGCGAGCTGTACGAATCAAGCATCCCGTCCTTCTGTTGTATCCAGGGATGGGGAGGAGGCGGCCTGGAGAATATTGCTCCAAAGTATGGCCCGCAATTCGTTGACCCGGATGGCCCGGATGATGACCCGCGCACGCACGAAGATAACGACTATCGCCTCGCGGAAGACTCGCCATGCAAGGACGCCGGGGTGAACTACTTCTGGGTCGCCTGGCCGCAACGCGAGCTGGACAGAGGTTGCCGCCTTGTTGGTGAGCGTGTGGATATGGGATGCTATGAATATGGCTCCTCACCCGACTCGGACGGCGACCTCGTGGCGGACGCCGACGAGTCCGCCGGCGGAACGGACCCAGACCAAGAGGACACCGATGGCGATTTCATTCGGGACGGTCTCGAACTCCTGCGTGGGAGCGACCCGCTGGTTTCCACTCCTCTCCGCATCGTCCATGTCCCATCGGACATTGCCACGATCCAGCAATCGCTCTGTCTGGCTGCCAGTGGCGAAGAAATCGTAGTGAACCGCGGGACCTACCACGAAAACGTCGTTTTCTGTGGTAACGACGTCATCCTGCGAAGCTCAGACCCACACGACCGAGGTATAGTGGAGTCCACCATAATAGATGGCCGCCGAGAGGGGCCGGTCCTCTCCCTCATCGGCCATGAGACCGAGGCCTCCATCATCGCCGGTTTCACAATTCGGAACGGCAAATCTGAAAACGGCGGCGGAATATGTGGCGGCCCAGAAGATCACGGCAGTTGGTGCCCCACCCCGTCCCATGCCACGATCCAGAACAACATCATCACAGGAAACGTGGCGGCAGGCGAGTGGGGTCGGGGCGGTGGCGTCGCTTACTGTAATGGCGCGATCCTGAACAACGTTATCATCGGCAACTCGGCGGCATCGTGCGGCGGCGGGCTGGGTTTTTGCGGCTTCGTCCGCCAATTTACCGAGTTCCCCTTTAACGGCCCAATTCAGAACAACCTCATCGTTGGGAACTCGGCCCCACACTGGGGTGGGGGAGTTGCCGCCTGCACCGGGACGATCCGGAACAACACGATCGTGGGCAACTCCACCGGCGGTAGTGGCGGCGGGCTGGATGAATGCTCGGGCACAGTACTCAACAATACGATTGTCTCAAATTCGGCAGCGCGGGGCGGTGGAGTAGCTTCTGGCTCTGATAGTACAATCCGGAACTGCATCATTTGGGGGAACACGGCCTCGGAAGGCCCCCAGCTCTCTGACGTGAGCGAACCTACCTATTCCTGTATCCAGGATTGGACCGGCACCGGAGTGGGAAACATCACTGAACCCCCGCTCTTTCTCGATCCGGACGGGCCTGATAACAAGCCCCAAACATACGAGGATAACGATTACCGCCTTTCGCCCAACTCCCCCTGCGTTGACAAAGGCAAGAACGAGGACTGGATGGTGGACGCGCTTGCACTTAACGGCAGCCCGCGAATCATAGACTTTGGCGACGATGGTTCCGCGATCGTGGACATGGGCGCCTACGAAGCCCGGGAGTTCATCCCTCCGGTACTTACTCTGAACGGCGAGCTGTCTATCATTCTCGAATGCGGAGCTCCTTACATTGAGCCGGGCTACACGGCCACCGACAACTACGATGGAGACATTACCGATAGGGTGGTAGTAACGGGATGGGTTGATCCCACTTCTCGCGGCAGCCATCCGCTGAGGTACAACGTGAAGGACTCCAGCGGAAACCGCGCCCCGGAGAAAGTCAGGCTTGTGGAGGTGAGGGACACGACCCCTCCGGTGATCACCTTGCTCGGAGACAATCCCATGACCATCCAGGTGGGGACGCCCTACGTTGAGCCGGGATACACCGTGACCGACAGTTGCGATGGCGACGTCACCGCCTTTGTGGTCGTGTCAGGATCCGTGGATTCCAATGCTGTAGGGACCTATATCCTCCTCTACAATGCCATTGATTGGAGCGTGAATCCCGCTCAAGTGACCAGAACAGTCAACGTAGTGGAGACTGTTTTCCGAGTTGTGGAGATTCTTCCGGTCGGGGGGCAAATTCGGCTCACCTGGACCAGCCGCCCCGGCGCCACCTACACCGTCTGGTCATGTGGGGACCCATGTGCAGGCCTGTGGACAGAGGAGGCAACAATTGACTCTCAGGGCGACTCAACCGAGTGGACAGACCCTGAAACGGCGTGCATGTGCAAGTTCTACAGAATCGAACTGAGGTGATTTCCGTCTCACGCCTGATCACATATGCGTCTTCGGAAAGCCCAAGAGGAACGATCAGCTCGCCGAATCTGATGGCGGATCCGTGAGGAACCTTGAGCGACATGAAGCAAAAGGGCACGCCTTTTCGTGCTTGGGCACCAAGAAATTCTCGACGATAAAACGAACCTTCTAACGACCAAAAACGGGATGCCGTGATTCTTAACACCCGCTACTCTCCTAACAGACGCACACGCCGTCACTTACCAGTTCGCGAGTTGCCTTTTCGCCTGCAATCTCGACGACTCACCCGGAAAGCACTGAGACGCGTTTTGGCCTGCGGAGGATGGAAGAAGAGCCGAGAGCAGGTTTTGAGAGAGAAGCTGTTGTGCCGGTGAGTCGCGACGAATGTCCAGAGGGGCTTCTCCTTCTAACTGCCGGGCTGGGGAAAAACCTCGAAAACGGGGTAGGCGCAACGGGGGGGGCGCCGCACAATGCTGAAGCCCGGCCCGGCGGCATAGCCGGGCGAGGTTATATGGGAAATCTCGGCTGAAGGATTAGCCGATGCGATCGTCAATACCGGCCCTGTGGATTGCCCTGTTCTTCGTTACCGTCACTGTCGCCAACGGCAGATGTGCCACACGGGATGAGATTGTCCTGAGCGCGGCGCAAAAAGAAGTCGGCAGATATCACAGGCTGGAACTTGCCATTGACGTCGGCCGGGAGTATGCGAATCCGTTCGATCCTTGTGAGGTCGAGGTGAATATCCTGCTGACCGGCCCGGACGGCCGGTCGCTCTTGGTACCGGCATTCTGGGGTCAGGACTATGAACGGCGAGAACTCCGGCAAGGCGACCGGACGGTCGTCTGGTGCTACCCCAAAGGCGCCGGCTTGTGGCGGGCCCGCATCGCCCCGATGCAAACCGGGACGCACACCGCACGGGCGCAACTGAGGGATCGCCATGGCGAGATCACCTCTCCGCCCGTGACGTTCGAGTGCGTGGCGTCCGAGAGCAGGGGCTTCCTGCGGGCCGGGCGGGAGGACCCAAGATTCTTCGAATTCACGGAGGGCCAGCCGTTCTTCGCCATCGGTCAGAACCTGGCTTTCATCGGCGAGAGCCAGTACGTCACTCTATCGAGGGCCGAGGAGATTTTCGGCAAGCTCGCAGCGAACGGGGTCAACTTCCTTCGCATCTGGACCTGCTGCGAGGATTGGGCGATGGCCATCGAGGCCCGCAAAAGCGCCTGGACCAGATCCTGGACGCGAGAGTCGCCCATCGTGCCCATGCCCGGCGGCGACGGGAGGTGCGTCCGGGTCGAGGGGCACAGCGGAATGTCCATCGCGGTCAGCCCTTGCCACAACGTGGCTTTGCGGCCGGGCACGAAGTACGTCCTCTCGGGCAGGATGAAGATGGACGGCCCCGAGGCCGTACGGATCCAGGCGAGCGGCAACGAGTGGAGAATCTCCGCTGGCTCCGGCGGGTGGCAAACATTCGAAAGAGAATTCAGCACAGGAGCAAGCGATTACTGGCTGGGCCGGCCCACGTTCAGACTTATGGGAGATGGCATCGCCTGGCTCGACGGGTTGTCCCTGAAGGAGGCCGCCGGCGGGGTCGAGTTGCTCTGGGAGGCGGATGTCAACCGCGAAATCCGCGGCTACTATAATCCGCTCGACTGCTTCCTGCTCGACCAGATCGTCGAGTCCGCTGAGCGAAACGGCATCTACCTGATGCTCTGTGTGATGACCCGCGACCTGTACATGGAGTCCTTGTCGGAGGTGGACAGCCCCGCCTATCGCCAGGCCATCGTGGACGCGAAAGAGTTCATGCGGTACGCGGTCGCCCGCTGGGGTTACTCAACGAGCGTGGCCGCCTGGGAATACTTCAACGAGATCGACCCGCACAAGCCCACGGACAAGTTCTATGCCGAGGTGGGCAGGTATCTCGAACAGATCGGCATCTACGGGCACCTGCGGACTACGAGCACGTGGCACCCGTCGGCGCGCGACTGCCGCCACCCGCAGATTGATATCGCCCAGGAGCACCACTACATGCGGCCGGACGACGATGACTTCAAGGACGAGGTCGAGGCCATCCTCCGCCAGCGGCGGTTCCTCCGCGAGCATGCCCCCAACAAGCCGGTCCTCATCGGGGAGTTCGGCCTGGCCACGCAGAAATGGGGCCGGAGCGAGTACATGCAGCAGGACCCCGAGGGCATCCACTTCCGCCACTGCCTGTGGGCCTCGGCCCTGAGTGGCGTCTCCGGCACGGCCATGTTCTGGTGGTGGGAACTGCTGGACCAGCAGGGTGTCTATCGGCACTACAAGCCGCTTGCGGAATTTCTCTCCGATATGCACCCGGCGGGACTGCAACCGACGACCGCGAAAACGTCCGAGCCTCGCCTGCGAATCGTGGGACAACAGGGCCGGGACCGCGCCTACTTGTGGCTGGCAAACCGCCAGGCAACGTGGTGGAACCTCGTCGTGGAGAAACGCGAGCCCGACGCCATCGACTCGGCCGCGATCGCGATTGCGGGCCTCAAGCCGGGGCGATACAACGTTCTCTGGTGGGACACGCAGGAAGGCGCTCCCGTACACCGCGAAACGGCTGGCGTCAACGAGGGCCGGCTCGAACTAACCGTCCCCCCCTTCACACGGGACATAGCCTGCAAAATTACCCCTGCCGCATTCGCGGAGTGATGGCTGGAAGATTGGAATGCTGGAATGAGGTGCGAACGACCGGCGCGTTTCACAGAATTCGATCATTCCCCTATTCCGTCGTTCCAGGGATCGCCCTTCACAGCGACTTCTGGAGCGCGCAGAGGTTTCTCATGGTCGCGACGGAGACCACGCCGTTGGCGGCTATCGGCGAGGCGGAGAGGGCGCTGTCGAGCCGGGTCTCGCTGAGGACCTTCTTCTCGCGACTGTCCGCCAGGATCCAGAAATCGCCGTTGAGCGGGGAGGGCACCTGCCATGGGGACAGGTCCAGTGACTCTTGTGTCCGCCGGGCTACGGGATTCCTGCCTCCCGGACGCTGCCTGCCGCGGCCAAAACCTGTCGTCCGATCAAGCCACGCCTGCCTCACTCTTCACTCCTGTTCATGTCTACAGTCCCGGAAACGGCAAAAACGCGTTTATACTCTACCGACGACTCTCCCGGAAGGCCGAGAGACGCGGTTTAGCGTGCGGACGATGGAAAGAGCCGAGAGCAGGCTTTAAGAGAGGATCTGCGGTCCGTGGGAGTCCGGATATCTGGCGAAATTGGCCTTTGCTGGGCTGTAATTGGCGACCGGCGTGGATCATCAGAAGCTTCATTGCGGGATGGAAGCAGCTGCATCTGGACCCCCTCGCCTGCTTCCGGGATGCCTTCCAACGCATCAGCGCCCGCCCCATGAACCGCCTTGAAGAACTCATCCCCGACAATTGGAAAGCCGCTCGAACCGCCACTTCGAACACACTCTTCTAATTTGACATACCCCAATACCCGTGCCGACCTCCCCCTGTGTCCGCCGGGCGCTTACCATCTTGTGCTTTTCCTCGAAACAGCACGTTGCTGCGTCAATGGTTGGCAGAACGAGGGGTTGACCAAGACCGCTGCGGCCGAGGCGAGCGCCGACAGTGCAGCGCCAAAGGTGCTGACTCATTTTGTCGTCATGCTGAACATTCTGACCCGAACAGGCTTTTTGGGGATTTCACGGAAGAACTTCAACCTTGTAGTAAGACGTCCGAGCCGTGACAGAACCCCAGTCAAAAACCGACAAGAAGGTGTCCGAAGGGCCCGCTGTGATGATTCCGCCAGCGGTTCGCCAGTCCCTGAGACCGGAGCTGAAGTAGCAACGGTAGCTTCTCATCGGAACCGCCGACCACATGACCGCGGCGCCCCACGGTGTATAGACGATTTCAACGATGCGAAACAGCGACTCCGCGTCGCGAGGGTCGGTCCCAGCGAACACCTCGTCCCCATCGCTTTTGCCATCCCCATCGCTGTCGCGCTCGCAGGGGTCGGTCCCGCGAACAAACTCCTCTCCGTTTGACAATCCATCCCCATCCACGTCGTCTTCGGCCTCCAGCCAGAGCGTCCCGAACCAGTCTATCTCCCAATAGTCCGCCAAGCCGTCATGGTCGGCGTCAACGCATTCGTCGGCGCCGATATCAATTTCCTCGCCGAAAGGACGCCATTCCCCGTCCATGTCCGTGTTCGGAGGCACGAGTGTCGTGTGAGTCCCCGCATCTACGCAAGGTGAATCGGGTCGCAGGTGGTAGTCATTATCGGCGTAAGTCTTACTGTCGTTGTCAGGCCCGTCCGGGTCAACGAAGAGTGGATTCTTGGCGATGTTCCCCTCGCCACCTCCTGTCCATCCCTCAATGCAGCAGAAACGAGGTCTTGCTGATTGCAAGGAGTAAACAATCTGGGCACCGGCGCCGGTCGTATTCCCCCAGATAATGGAGTTGACGACCGTGCCGTGGCACATGTACAGTCCGCCCCCTGAGCTGGCCGAATTTCCGTAGATTGTATTGTTCTGGATAATTCCCGCGCAGTAGTACAGCCCCCCGCCCTGCGTCGCGGAGTTGTTGATGACCAGGTTGTTCTGAATGAGGCCATCGCAGTACGCCAACCCGCCCCCCTGCGTGGCCGAATTGCCGACGATGACGTTGTTCAAGATCGAGGATCGGTTGTGACTCGAGGGGGTGCCGCCGCAGATTCCGCCGCCAAAGCCCCCCTTGCCATTTTTTATGGTGAAACCCGTTAGAGCGGACTTCTCGTTCTCCGCACCGGAGAAACTGACAGCGGGCCCCAATTGACTCGCGTCAATCACTGTGTTCAAGACCACCCTCCTGTTCAAGGGGTCGCGGCTGCGCAGGGTTATGTTCTCACCTCGGAACTTGACTTGCTCCAGATAGGCACCCTCTGCGACGATGACAATGTCGTAAGACAACGCCGCGTCCACCCCCTCCTGGATCGTCTTGAAAGCTGCCTGCCAGGACACACCATCGCCAGAGGAGGGCACTGAGGCATCGACATACCACGTCAGTCGCATCGGTCTGGTGCCAAGGCGGTACTCCTCAATATTGGAAACCCCATCGTCGTCTGCATCATCGTGGGGTCCCTGGTCCAGGTTTTTGAATAACAGCAACTCCCAATCGTCAGGTAATCCATCCTTGTCTTTATCGGCTGACTTCGGGGTCGCCTCGGGTGTGTTTCCATAGGACCCCATATTCACTCTCTTGCCGTTTGGCTGCGGTTCCTCCGAGAAGGGGGAGCTGGGGTCCCCGGCGTCTATGCAAGGCGACCAGGTTTTCAAGTGGTAGTCGCCCTGACCAGTATCCACAAAGTAGGGGTAGTAAAGAACATTGCCGACTCCGCCGCCGGTCCATCCCTGGATGCAGGAGTATGTCGGATCGCTTGAGGAGGAAACCTGAGACCCGCGCGGGGCGGTGTTCCCCCAGATGATGGAGTTGCGGATGATCCCCTCGCACAGATACAAGGCTCCTCCTTCCTCCCCGGCGGAATTTCCGTACACGGTATTGTTCTCGATTGTCCCGTCGCAGCGAGCGAGTCCTCCACCGCCTCTTACCGCGGAGTTATCGGTGATGATGTTGTTCCGGATGATGCCTCCGCAACCCATGACTCCCCCGCCGGAATAGGCCGCGTTGTTCGCAATGACGTTCTTCTGAATCATGCCGTCGCAACCGTAGAGACCGCCGCCGTTGTTGTATTCGCCGCTGACAGAGTTACTGGTGACCAGGTTACCCTCAATCAAACCGTCGCAAAACGCCAGTCCCCCGCCGCCTCTCAGAGGCGAATTCTCGGTGAGGATGTTATAGCAGATCGTCGCACGGGTGGCGTTCGTGTTCGATCCGCCGCAGATTCCGCCGCCGTATTCTCCGGTCCCGTAGCGGATTGTGAACCCCATTAGAACGCATCGCTCATCCTCGGTGCCTGAGAAAGTCACGACCGAGTCCATCCGGCCGCCTTGGATGGCAGTTGCCGAGACAACTCCCCAGTCGAGCGGATTGGTGCTCCGCAGAACCATGTTTTTCTCGTTAAGACGTGGGTTCTCAGTGTATGTTCCGGGAGCAACGACGACTGCGTGACCATCGGAAGAGGCGTCTATGCCCTGCTGGATGGTCTTGAAGGCGCCTTCCCAAGACCGCCCGTCCCCCGGCACAGTCACGGAACCGTCAACGAACCACGTTGTCGGCGCGCTCGTCGGGTCAGATCCCCAACGACATTCCCGCTCATTTGAAATGAAATCGCCATCGGGATCGCCACCGGCTTCCTGGGCCAGGTTGCCGAAGAATTCGACTTCCCAGTCATCAGGGAGACCGTCCCTGTCAGCATCGGCGGATTTCGATGTCGCCCCAGGCGTATTGCCATAGGCCCCCATGTCAATCCGTCCTCCATTCGGCTCGGGTTCCTCGGAGAAAGGCGATGTGGGATCGCCGGCATCAATACAGGGAGACCAGCTCTTGAGATGGAAGTCCCCGGCGGCAGGGTTTACGAAGTGTGGGGAAAGCGATATGTTCCCTTCGCCACCGCCCGCCCAACCTTCGATGCAGGAGTAGACCGGCGTGCTGGATGCGGAAATCTGCGTCCCGCCATGATTCGCCCAGATGATGCAATTAGCGATTGCGCCACCGCAGCCGAAAAGCCCCGCGCCTCCGCCTTCGCTTGAGTTGCCCCAAATGGTGTTGTTGCGGAGCACGCCCCCGCATTGGGAGACCCCTCCTCCTTCTCTTGCCGAGTTCCCAGCGATGACGTTGTTCTCGACTATCCCGTTGCAGGCCCAAAGCCCGCCGCCCTGTCCCGGCCACACATCGGGAGCACTGCCTACGTTCTCGGTGATGACATTTTCCTGGATCAGTCCGTCGCACCAGGCTATTCCCCCGCCTGCCGCGCGAGCGCAGTTTCGCGTCAGAACATTATTGACAATGGCCGCATGTGTCTGATTGCCCGGCAGGCCGCCACGGACTCCACCACCTACATCGGCACTGCCATTGCGGATCGTGAAGCCCGCTAGGACGCAGGCTTCGCTCTCCGTCCCATCGAAGGTGACAACGGGTCCCATCGCGTTCCCATCAATGATGGTAGTCGCCACCACGGCCGGGTCTTCTGGCGCAGTGCTTCTCAAAACGACGTTCTTCCCTCCAAAGCGGATGGTTTCCAGGTAAAGGCCGGGTTGTACGACGATTTCATCTCCATGCTCTGATTCCATCAGGGCAGTCTGAATAGTTTGGTATCCCAGCTCCTTGGTTAAATTCTCCGCCAGCGTCTCCGCCGGGGAGGTTGGGTCCCATCCGTACCGGTACTCTGTGATGTTCCGAATGCCGTCCCCGTCCGGGTCGGACCACCCGTCCTGCTCAAGACTGCCGAACCACAGGATTTCCCAATCGTCGGGCAAACCGTCCCCGTCTGTATCAGCAGACCTTGAGGTGGCTTCCGCCGTGTTTCCGTATGCGCCCATGTCCACCCGCTCACCGTTAGGCTCGGGCTCGTTGAAGTAGGGAGATGCGGGGTCACCCGCGTCTATGCAAGGTGACCAGGTGGCCAGATGAAAGTCACTACCCTCTGGGTCGAGGAACAGTGGGTCGAGCGCGATGTTTCCCTCGCCCCCTTCAACCCAGTCCTCGATGCAACAGTACGCGGGCGTGCTCGAGCCCGATAGTTGGAAATAGGTGGCCGCAACATTTCCCCAGATTATGCAGTTGGCGATGAGACCCTTGCACTCGTACAGCCCGCCAGCCCGGGAACTCGCGATGTTACCGTAGACCGTGTTGTTCTCAATGGTGCCGTCACACCGATACAGCCCGCCGCCGTCCGTAGCTGAGTTCCCGAAGATCAAGTTGTTCTGAATCGTTGCACCGCAACGGGAGAGGCCTCCCCCGTACGCAGCCGTATTGCCACTGATGATGTTGCCGCGGATCGTGCCGCCGCAGGAAAAACAACCGCCGCCGTACTCGACTGCCGAGTTGGCGCTAACCGTGTTACCTTCGATTGTCCCACTGCACCACTGAAATCCACCGCCATCGTATTCCGCCGAATTATCAGAGATTATGTTGTCTTGAATGTGCCCATGGCAGGCATAGAATGCCCCGCCGTGGCGGGCCGAATTGCCAGTTATCGTGTTATTTCGGATCACCCCGTCGCAACCATACAGACCGCCGCCGTAGAGAGCGGAGTTCCCGCTTACGGTGTTACCTTCGATGCTGCCGTTGCAGTAAAGAACCCCGCCCCCCCAGTCGCCTGAATTGCCGGCGATAACGTTGTTGCGAATTGTGGCGAGAGAGCGTGTTTTCTCACTCCCACCGCGGACAGCGCCGTAGCCGTAATAGGACTTACTATTCCTGACGGTGAAGCCGGCGATGACACACGCTGGGCTCTCCTTCCCTGAAAAGGATACAATCGGCCCCCATTCCCCTCCTGCGTCAATTATGGTTGAGGCGACTATCTCAGGGTTCTCCGGATCGGAACTGCGAAGAATTACATCCACATCGAGGAACTCGGCGCTTTCATCGTAGGTTCCCGGTGCAACCACGATTTCCTCCCCTTCTCCCGCCAGGCAAAGACCCCCTTGAATCGTTCGAACATGTGATGGAACGTGGAGAAGCCCTTGAGGCGTCACGTTGAGCGGGTCGCTCTTCCGCAAGACCTCAAGGCCGTCCCGGAGACCGTCGCCGTCTGTGTCTTCGCTGTTCGGGTCTGTCCCGACAGCTTCCTCGTCCTGATCGCAGAGGAGATCGCCATCTTTGTCGAGCGAGGAGCCGTACTCGTAACACCCCATGTCCACCCGATCCCCAACCAAGCGGCAATTACCATCGAGGTCTCTCTGTGGCCAGGTTCGCCAGTAGAAACTTATTCCGGCATCTGTGCACGGAGAGCTAGGCCCAACCCGAAAGTCCCCTCCGGCAGCGTTAACGAAAAGCGGGTCCATGCTGATATTACCTGTTCCCCCACTGCTCCAGTCCTGAATGCAGCTGAACCTTGGAATATCCGAGCTTATGATCTGATTGGAGTATGTTGCCCGTGCGGTGTTTCCCCAAATGATGCAATTCCTTATGATTCCCCCGCAAGAAGAAAGGCCGCCACCCCAGTCTGCCGAGTTGTTAACGATCGTGTTGTTCTGTATGATCCCTCGGCAGCCGTACAAGCCTCCGCCGTCGCCTGCGCCAGAGTTTCGGCTGATAAGATTGTTCTCAATAACCCCGTCGCAACAGTATACACCTGCCCCCCTTCCTGCGACAGCGCCTCCGGCAGAATTCAGGATAATCGTATTGTTCACGATGGTGCCAGCGCAGTGAGCCAGCCCGCCGCCGTGAGATTCCGCACTATTCTCCCTGATGATATTGTTCGAGATCGTGGCGAGGGTGCAGGAATCATTGGGGCCGCCGTAGATCCCACCTCCGTATTCCGCCTTGCCATTGCGAATCGTAAATCCAGCCAAGACGCAGTCCTCCCTTTCCGTGCCAGCGAACGACACCACGGGACCCGTGTGGTTTCCGTCTATCACCGTGTTCTCAACAACGGTTTGGCGGAGAGGATTGGTGCCAGTGAGCACGATGTTCTTGCCTTTGAAGTTTACGTTTTCACGGTAGGTCCCCTCGGCGACGAGAACAGTGTCGCCATCGAAGGCTTTGTCAATACCCTCCTGAATCTTCTTGAACGCGGTTTCCCAGGATGTTCCATCGCCGGAGGAGGGCACGGACCCGTCCACGTGGAAGGTTGTAGCGGAAGCCGGCACTGAGACACAGATCACCGTCGAAAGGATCGCGAGGAGAAGGAAGGACTTCATTTTACTGCCCCCCGTAAAAGAGCGTTCACCTACCTGTCTTGTTCAAAGCACACGTCCAGTGCCGGAGTATTTTAGCACACGCAAGAGAAAAGCAAGAGGTTTTTTCGGGCCGGCTGCGCTTCAGGGGGCATGTGGGGCGCTCTATCCCGCCTTTGGCGGGACCCGTTGGGGCTTGCGCTCCTTTGTAGGACGGAGCCCTGAAAGGGGGCAATAACCCATGCCGCTACAATAAAGCCGCCCACGCCGACGCCAGTCCGTTTAACTTCTGTTCCGTCTCGACCGTTGCACCCTGTCTCACCTGCGCTGCTGCCGCGCGGCACTGCCTCCCCAACCCGCATCCCATTCACAGGCGTTCGTCCGTCAAGTAGATGCTGGCCTGGCAAGCCGAGAAACATCTCATGGCCCAATGGGTTCTCAACAATGCCCCTGAATGGCCAGCATAGGTTCTACGCTCAACACTAACCGCTGCCTTCCCCAGAGCTGAAAACGCCATCATCCATGTCTACAATCCCAAAACCGAGAAATACTCCACTATGCTCGACGCATATGGCGTTTCCACTGCGGCGGCGAGGTGTCAAGCGTTGGGCGAAAAGAAGGTCGCGTTGGAAACAAAGGGTCGGCGAAGCGGCGGCTTGGAGTCTTCGTCGAGCGCCGTGGGAAGAAACGCCTCCTCAGATTCGTAATAGGCGGAGCGAGCAAGCCTTGCTGTCTGGTGCGTAACCGGTACGGGGCGATGCCAGGATTCGATGCTCCACGAGCACGAAATGCGATCCGATTTCTCGTTTCTCAGTGGCACATCCTTCCCTCCCTTGGGGCACCCCCGACTTGATCGTTATGGGCCTTCCAGACGGGCTGCCACACGACCCTACGGATTCTCGAGGATCCGGTAGAAGCGCTTCGGGGCGAGGAGGGGAGGAAGACCAGTGAGGGAGCCGTCGTCGAGCCAGGAGGTGGTTTGATTGCCGGAGGAGGGCAAGTTGGCGATGGCCGTGTGCCAATTGAACAGGTCGTCGGTGTAGAAGATGGAATAGGTCCTGTCAGCGAGGGAGCTCCAGGTGAAGACGGCCTCATTCGTGCCGGGGGCAGGCTCGAGCTTGTTGACGTAGAACTCGCACGCTCCCATGTCCACCGTGAGGCTCTTTCCGCCGAACATTATCCTGTGCATCCCTACAGCGTCCGTGTCTGGCAACTCCGGATCGTTGGACCCCGCATCAATACACGGCGAATTCGGGAGTAGGCGGAAGTCCCCGCTCTCGGGATGCAGGAACTGCGGGTCTGCAAAGAAGCTCCCCTCACCGAACCCGCCCTTATCGGCGGGGACGCAAGAATAGGTGGAGCTGCCCGGGAGTTCACCCGGATACTTCGTGCCAGCTCTGGGCCAAACGACAGAATTGTGAATTCTTCCGGCAAAGCCGATGACCTCACCCCCCGGATATGGGGCCTCGTTCCATGCAATCGTGCTGTTCAGAATAGAAGCGCGGCAGTAAGCCAGACCACCGCCACCCTTCTCGGCGGAGTTGCCATGAATCAGCGTGTTGCGAATGATGCCATCGCAGTAGGCGATACCCCCGCCGGACTCTCTTGCGGAATTCGCCGTGACGACGCTTCTTTCGATTGTCGCGCGGCTGTGCTGTAGCGAGGTCCCCCCGCAGATTCCTCCGCCGTACACTGCGCTGCCATTGCGGATGGTGAAGCCGGAGAGAACGCAGTTCTCGCTTTCGGCGCCCGTAAAGCAAACGACGGGGCCTTGCCCTTCGCCGTCCAGGATCGTCGGCGAGGGGCCCGTTCCCTCTTCCGGCCAGGAACTCCGGAGGACGACATCCGTGCCGCAGAATCGGAGAGTCCCGCGGTACGTGCCCGGCGCCACAATAATCTCGTCGTCTTTTACCGAGAGACACAACCCTTCCTGAATTGTGGTTGCTTCCGAAGGTACATGGACTCTCCTCGGAGGAGTCGGGCAGAGTGGGTCGCTTCCGCGCAGAATTTCGAGTCCATCGCGAAGGCCATCCCCGTCGCTGTCAGCGTTGTTCCAGTCTGTTTTCGACACCAGCTCGCTGTCGTCGGGAAAAAGGTCTCCGTCCGAGTCGGCATAGGAACCGTATTCATAACATCCGATGTCCACTCTCCCCCCCGATAGCCGGCAATTGCCATCGAGGTCTTTCTGCGGCCAGGCGAACCAGTAGAAGTTGACACCGGCGTCAATGCATGGTGACCCGCGTTGAAGCCGGTAATCCGCTCCTTCACGGTCAATGAATAAGGGCTCCTGATTGATGTTTCCGGTGCCTGGCGTCTTCAACTCCTGCCATTCCTCAATGCAGCAGTAGGATGGCACGTTCGATTCGTACACCTGGTCTCCAAGCCCGCCAGCTTCGTTCCCCCAGATGATGCAGTTGCGGATTTGGCCGGAGCACCCGTAAAGCCCTCCTCCGTCCTCGAGAGCTTGATTCCCGATGATTGAGTTATTCTGGATGACTCCGTTACATTCACTCAGCCCTCCCCCATATTTCGCCGAGTTGTCCGCTATCAAGTTATTCTGGACGACGCCGTGGCAACTTGCGATCCCGGCGCCATTCCCATACTCAAGGGTGTTGCCGGTGATGATGTTGTTCTGAATGATGCCGTGGCATTCATAAATCATCCCGCGGCGTCCACCGGTGTTTGCGGTAATCACGTTGTTCTCAATCAGACCGTCACAGTAGGCAATGCCACTGGCGAGCTTGCCCGCTGAATTCCCCGCAATGACATTGTCGGTAATGAGTCCGTCACAGGACACTATAGCCCCCTGGTAGTTCGCTGTGATGATGTTATTCCGGATTGTGGCGAGACTCTTGCGGGAGCTCAGAGTGCAAATTCCGCCGGCGCCGGCCTCATACCCGTCAATACTGCCTGGCTGACCGTTCCGAATCGTGAACCCGGCCAGTACGCACGTCTCATTCTCATCCCCGGGGAAGACCACGACGGGACCGACGTTGTTGCCGTCAATGATCGTATTGGCCGCGCTGCTGGGATTAGACGGGTCAATGCTGCGAAGAACAATGTTCCTACCTTTGAACTGGACATTCTCAAGATAAATGCCCTGCGCGACAACCACGGTGTCCCCGTCCAGCGCGAGGTCTATCCCTTCCTGAATGGTCTTGAGAGCCTCTGACCAGGAGGTTCCGTCACCGGAGCTCGGAGAGGAACCGTCAACATACCATGCGGGGGAAGCCGTCGGATTGTGCCCCCAGCGGTACTCCAGCAAATTCGAGACGAGGTCCTTATCGGGATCGTCGGCGCCCCCCTGCACCAGAGTTCCGAACAACTCCATCTCCCAATCATCCGGCAGGCCATCGTGGTCGGTGTCGAGTGAACGCGATGTCGCTTCCGACGTATTGCCGTAAGCCCCCATGTCAATCCGGCCTCCGTTCGGCTCAGGCTCATTTGCGTACGGGGAAGAGGGATCGCCCGCATCTACGCAGGGTGACCAACTTGAAAGATGATAATCGCCCTCACCGGCGTCCATGAAATGAGGATAGTCAGCGATATTGCCGGGTCCGCCTCCTCTCCAATTCTCTACGCAGCTATAGGACGGGACGCTGGAATCATAGAGTTGACCGCGATAGCTGGTGTTCCCCCAGACGATGCAATTGCGTATGACGCCTTTACAGCCCGAGATTCCCGTGGAATTCCAGGAGACGGTGTTATTCTCAATCGCCCCCTGGCAAGAGGTCAGCCCGTTCCCTTTGTTGTCGCAGATGACGTTGTTGAGGATGGGCCCATCGCACCCACACAATCCTCCCGCCGAATTTCTTGAGATAACGTTGCCGGAGATGGCGCCGCCGCACTCATACAGGCCCCCGCCATCGTGCCCCGCCGTGTTCTCTGTGATGATGTTGTTCCGGATGGAGCCCTGGCAGAGAGCGAGCCCGCCGCCGTCCATATACCTGTCTGTGGAGTTGCGACTGATGAGGTTGTCCGAGATGACGCCATCGCAGGCGAACAATCCGCCGCCCGCCCGACCGCTTGAGTTCTCGAAGATTTCGTTGTTCAGGATGACGCCGTCGCAGTAAGCGAGTCCGCCGCCATAGTGTTTCGCCGAGTTTCCTTTGATGGCGTTGTTAGTGATGGCGGCGTGCGTGTGGCTCGCCTCAGTCCCCCCCGAAATACCGCCGCCATTGGTGCCCGATCCGCCGGTTATGGTAAAACCGGACAGGACGCATGCCCCGCTTTCGCTGCCGAGAAAACAGACGACCGGACCCATGCCGGCCCCATCAAGCACGGTGGAATCTACTGAGTCCGGGAGCTCCGGTATCCAGCTTCGCAAAACGACATCGGCGCCGCAAAACCCAAGAATCTCCTGATATTCCCCCGGTGCAACGACAATCTCGTCTCCATCTATGGCAAGGCAGAGAGCCTCCTGGATTGTGTCGGCGTCCGGGGGGACTTCAACGATCTCGGGAGATGTCGAAACGAGCGGGTCGCTCCTGCGCAGGGTTTCAAGTCCGTCGCGAAGTCCGTCGCCGTCGGTATCCTCGTGTTCCGGATCCGTTCCGGCTTCGGCCTCGTCCACGTTCGATAGGAGGTCGCCGTCAGTGTCCGCCCCGGCGGCGTATTCGTAGCAGCCCATGTCCACTCGCTCGCCCGCGAGGCGACATAGACCGTCGAGATCGTGTTGCGGCCAGACGGCCCAGTAGAAGTTCACGCCGGCATCTATGCAGGGAGAAACAGGTTGTAGACGGTAGTCGTCCCCTTTTTGCTGAAAGAGAGGGTCCTGGTTGATATTCCCTTGCGAGCGGTGAGGCCAGCCCTGGATACAACTGAATGATGGAGCGTTGCACGAGAAGAGCTGCTGCGATTCGCGGTCCGTCCAGTTGTCCCAGATGATACAATTGCGAATGGTTCCCGCGCAAAAAGCCAGGCCGCCGCCTTCTCCCGTGGAGTGGTTTCCAGCAATGGTGTTGTTCTGAACGGTCCCGTCACACTCATATAGCCCGCCCCCGCCAGCAACCCCGGCCGAATTCAGCACAATGGCATTGTTCAGAATGTCGCCATCGCAGTCAGAGGCCCCACCCCCGCTGTTATGGGAAATGACGTTGTTTCGTATGACACCGTCGCACCCGAGTAGTCCGCCCCCGCCATAGTCGGACTGGTTTGTCGAGATCTTGTTGTTGTCGATTATCCCGTCGCAATCGTACAGCCCGCCGCCCGCTGTGGCGTGGTTGTTCGTGATGGTGTTCCTCTGGATTAGCCCGTCGCAAAAAGCTATCCCTCCCCCGTAACCGTTCGGGTCGCTTCCGTAGACCGCGTTTCCCGTAATGACATTGTTCCGAATCGTCGCTCGAGTTTGCGCATCCCAGGTTGCACCAAGAATGCCGGCGCCGCACCCGCTCATCGTCATCCCGCTCCTTATGGTGAAGCCCTCAAACACGCAGGTCGCATTCTCCGTCCCGAGGAAAGTGACGACGCTTCCGGTTTTGTTTCCGTCGAGAACGGTGGCAGCCACCACATAGCGATCGAGTGGGTCGCTGCTGGTGAGCCTAATGTTCTTGCCTCTGAAATGGATGTTCTCGAAGTAAGTTCCCGGGCTAACGATCACAGTGTCCCCGTCCAGGGATGCATTAATTCCCTCCTTGACGGTCTTGAATGGCTTCTGCGAGGAGCCGTCCCCCGACGAGGCGACGGTTCCTCTGACGTACCATATGCCGGGACCCAAGGGGTTTGTGCCCTGATGATATTCTTCAAGGTTCGATACCCCGTCCCCATCCGGATCGTCCAGTGCCCTGTAATCAAGTCGATGGAGGAAGTGGTCCTCCCAATAATCCGGCAGAAGATCCTGGTCAAAATCCAACGATGCGGGAACCGCCTCCGCGGTGTTTCCGTATGCCCCCATATCAATTCTCCCGCCGTTTGGCTCAGGCTCGTTGGAAAAGGCGGAAGCGGGGTCGCCAGCATCAATGCAGGGTGACCAGCTCTGCAAATGGTAATCCTCTGCGACGGGCCTCACGAAGTGAGGGTAGAAAGAGATGTTGCCGATGCCTCCTCCCTCGCAGTTTTGAATGCAGGAGTAGTACGGCACTGAGGATTTGTAGAGCTGAGGTCCCTCGACAGCGACATTTCCCCAGATGATGCAGTTCAGGATTGTCCCCGTGCACTCGGACAGTCCGCCGCCTGAGCGTGCCATGTTGTTCGCAATGGTGTTGCTCTCGATGTGGCCGGTGCAACGATATAGCCCCCCGCCTTCTTCAGCTGAGTTCCTGCAAATCGTGTTGTTCACGATCGGCCCCTGGCAGAATTCCAATCCCCCGCCGCGAGTGGCCTTGTTGAGGATGATCTGATTTCCGCGAATAGCGCCGTGGCAATAAGCCAAGCCTCCCATCCCGTTCTCCGAGATTCTGTTCTCAAGGACCTGTCCCCCACAGAAGTAGAGGCCGTGGCCTCTGTTCCCGGAGATTATGTTGTTCTGGATGATGCCGCAGCAGTCGCGCAGGCCATCGTTCGAGTTGTTGGTAATTACGTTGTTCTGGATCGTGGCGTGAGTCGGCCCTCCCGTCGCCCCCCAGCCGTAAATCCCGGTCGCTCCCTTGCGGATGGTGAACCCCGAAAGCACGCAAGCCTCGCTTTCAGTGCCGGCGAATGTCGCGACAGTCCCTCCGCCATCACTTTCGATGATCGTCTTCGCCACGACCGCAGGATCGGCGGGATCAGTGCTCTGGACGACGATGTCCTTCCCGTTGAAGTGGATGCTATCCTTATAGGCGCCCTCACCGACGATGACGGTATCCCCGTCCGAAGCAAGATCTATCCCCTCCTGAATTGTCTTAAGAGCCGTTTCCCACGAACTCCCATCGCCGGAGACTGCCATTGCCGCGCTCACGTACCAGAGGCCCGCCGGGACCGCCGGGTTCAAGCCGCGGTGGTACTCTTCCAGATTGGGAATGGAATCCCCATCAAAGTCGTCGTTGGCTCCCGGAACGAGCTGCCTGAAGAAGTGCATTTCCCAGTCGTCGGGAAGTTGGTCGGAATCCGTATCGGGCGACCGCGTTGCCGCTTCCGAGGTGTTCCCGTAGACTCCCACGTTAACGCGGTCTCCGTTCGGCTCAGGCTCATTTGCGTACGGGGAAGACGGGTCGCCAGAGTCTATACAGGGAGACCAGGTTTTCAAGTGATAATCGCCATTAAAAGGGTCGAGGAAGTAAGGGTAGTAGGTTATGTTGCCCTCTCCGCCCTCGCTCCAGTGCTCGATGCAGCAATAGGTTGGCTCGGCGCAATCCAAGAGTTGTTTGCCGCCTGTATTTCCCCATACGATGCAGTTGAGTATCGTCCCTCGACACATGTACAGGCCGCTACCCTCCGTCCCGGTGTTTGAGCAGACGGTATTGTTCTCGACTGTCCCGTCGCACCGACTGAGCCCACCGCCATAACCCCGTGGGGCAGCGGTCGTGTTGCCGAGGATTAGGTTGCCTCGCACAACCCCGCCGCAATCATACAGACCCGCTCCCGAAAGGGCGGAGTTGCCGGATATGGAATTGTTATCGATCGTGCCGTCGCAGCAGTACAGCCCGCCGCCATATTTTGTCGCGACGTTTCCAGTAATGACGTTATTCTTGATCGTGGCGCGGGTTTTTTTCTGGGGCGTGCCCCCGCAAATGCCGGCTCCGGATTCTCCATTGCCGTTGCGGATAGTGAACCCGGACAAAACGCAGGCCTCTGTCTCCGTTCCCGAGAACGTAACCGCGGAACCCCACTGGTTACCGTCAATGATGGTATGCGCCACCGTAGCTGGATCGCTTGGGTTTGTGCTGCGAAGCACAACGTCCTTCCCGTAGAACCGGACACGTTCGACGTAGATTCGCTCGGCGATGATGACCGTCTCGCCATCGGACGCGGCATCAATCCCTTCTTGGATGGTTTTGAAGGCACTATCCCACGACATGCCGTCACCGGACGCCGAGACAGAGCCATCAACATATCTTGTCGCAGCCAGACTTGGGGAAGAGATGGGAAGGCAGATCGGGAAGCAAACCAGAGCGACCGAAAATATCAGCGATTTCATAACTGACCCCGCAGACAGAGTTTCAATTGTGACGTAGCTCGCTGGTCCACTTGCTTCTTATTTACCACGACCAACGCTGACAAACAAGATTTTTCTCTTGCACGACAGAAGCCACATCTCCCCGGAAACGCATGGGATGAGAAGGCGGCGGTCCCGGAAAGGCCACAAAGGGAACTATCAGGTGTACTCTGAACGAAAGTCCGGAAACGCTCCTTAACTCGACGACTTACCCGAAAGTCCCAGGAGTACGTTTTAGCCTATGCCGAATTCTGTTTCCAGCGTCCCCGTCACAGTACATGCGGATGACAGAAGAAGAGCCAGGAGCAGGCTTTAAGGCAGGACTTGTGGTGAGGAGAAGTCCGGCCACGTTGCCAAGAAGAGCTCGCCGAATCGCCAACTGACGGGCTTGACCAGTGTTGTGAAGGCATCAGGTGTGTAACCGTCCGGTGGACACGGGTAGGGTGGGATACGGACGTTGAGATGCATGGAATCAGGGGGGCAGTCTCGGGCGGCGCCATGGGCGGACTCACAGACGTGGGGGAGGAGGTCGCTGAGCTGGTTCATGGAGTGGGCGCTGATGGCTGATGCGGGAAGAGATGTCCCGGAGGTGGGCAAACGTTGCGAAGGCGAACCCTGCTACTCTTGTCAACTCAGGGCTTGACGCCGCCCGCTGGGGTGGCATAATGAACGTCGGTCAAAGGGAGGCGCCGCTTTCGGAAAAGACGGTTGAGTGTCTTTTCGGGACATTAAGACGACCCCGGCGAAAAGGTTGCCGCAGCGGCAGACATTCATGATCCTTCCACGATCCAGCGTCTGCCGTTTTCACTTTGTCCGCCGCCCATGTTCCGACATTCCTTTGCCGCACAGTTTTTGGGAAGCGGTTGCGATATCGGGACCGTTCAAGAGCTTCTTCGGCCAATACGACAGAGATACAGTTCTTGGTAGCCAAGTTCATCGCGGGAGTCAAATAAAGTCAGGGGGTAATTGAAAAGTGGGTAAGTCAGTTAGGGGCACAAAGACCGAACAAAACCTGCTGAAGGCATCTGCTGGAGAATCTCAGGCAAGGAAGAGATACACCTCTTTTGCTTCGGCAGCAAGAAAAGAAGGATATGTGCAAATCGCCAATATCTTCACGGAGGCGGCGGAATACGAAAGGGGGCATGCCAAGGTCTTTTTCAAATGCCTGGAAGACGGGGACGTCGAGGTCACCGCCGTTTATCCGGCAGGAGCGATCAAAGACCCAAGACCAATCTTGAAGAGACAGCAGCCGGTGTGGGCAGGCTCTGAACGACAGCCATGACCAATACCGCACTCATCAAAGACATAGCTGCAAAAGGCTCGGACAAAGAGGCCATTGCCCTGGGACTGATCCGCGCCCATGCTGATCTGACCTCATTGCTTGAGGGCATGAGCGCCAAACCCGCTGCGGTCAAATTTGGCTGCGAGAAGGTCGTCCAAATCATCAGCGAAAAAGCCCCCTCGCTGGTTTACCCCTATTCAACCGCATTGCCGGCCTCCTCGACTCCGAAAACAACATCCTGAAATGGGGCGCCATCCAGATTCTGGCCAACCTGGCGGCGGTGGACACCGAACGCCGTTTTCTGGCCTTATTCGACCGCTATTTCCGGCCGATTATGGGCCCGGAGATGATTGCCGCCGCCAACATTATCGGCAGTGCTCCCAAGATCGCCCGCGCTTTTCCCGACCTGGCGGATCGCATCAAAGACGAAATCCTCAAAGTCCAAAAGGCCAAATACAAGACGCCAGAATGCCGGAATGTGGCCATCGGTCATGCCCTGACGGCGCTGAACAGCTTTTATGATCTCATCACCGAGCGCGAGGCGGTCCTGAATTTCGTCAAGAAACAGCTTAAAAACTCGCGTCAACCTGTCGCCAACAAAGCCGGCAAGATGCTCCATTTCCTGTCTTCCGGAAAAACGAGTCGAAACCCGTAATGTCGCACAAACTGTGTAATTGTCCGCTGGAATCCGCCGCGGTTTTTCATGGCCAAAGCACAAAACACAATTGAAATGGGCAACTTGTTCATCCTCCTGAAATGGGTCGCGCCCGCACTCACGGCCGCCCTATCCGCAACCACGACCACGGGCGCGCCCGCTGCCGATAATCCCAACCTGCTCTGGTACGACAAACCGGCGGCCAGGTGGGTGGAGGCGCTGCCCGCTGGCAACGGCCGCTTGAGCGCGATGGTCTTCGGCGGCGCCAGCCAGAAGCGGCTGCAACTCAATGAAGGCACGCTCTGGGCCGGCGGACCTTACGATCCGGTGAATCCCGAGGCCAAAGAGGCGCTGCCGCAAGTCCGCCAGTTGGTCAACGAGGCCAAATACCGGGAAGCCGCCAAGCTCATCAGCGCGAAGGTCATGGCGAGTCCGCTTGGCCAGATGCCATATCAGAGGGTATTAAGCCAATAGGTCCTTCCTGTTCCTGCTCTCCGCTCCAAATCTTGTGACACGTTGTGACACTCCTTTCTTGACATACGATTGCGTCCTGAGGTATCAACCATTCGGCAGTTCAACTCGCTGGATGAATTTGCGCTATCCAGTCGCTTTATGGTCATCAACTATTTACCTTGACAAAGTGTTTAGGGCGAGGTAGACTACTGGGAAAGGAGGTGGAAGATGGAGCTTTCCCAGCAGCAATGGACAGAATTGGAGGGGGTGGGGA
>JAUYEE010000139.1 GCA_030691545.1 bacterium
GAAAAAGGCAATTGGATTTGGGGAGATAATAGCTTACAGGCGAGGCAATTGGAAGTCAAAGAAGGATGCGACGGCAAACGAGCTCGCACCCCCAATCGAGTCCTCAAGGCAAAGCAAAACGTTCATCTTGGTAGGCGCGGCATCTTGCCGCGTGCCCAAGCGGCTGAAACCCGCTTCTACGGCGACACCACAGACGCAAGTCTCGGAAGCGGCAATTCAAAGCTGCCCGACCGATGTAACCTGGAAACGGCCCGTCAGAACTCGACGATTTTCCACTGACCGTTCTCTTTGACGAGCACGAGGGTCTCCTGCCCGCGATCACCGGCGAACTTCACGCCAACGGAGGCGGAGTTGCCCTTTTCTTTCGTGGCGGTGATAGTGGCGCCCTTGAAAATGCTCACAAATTCGTCGAGCTCTTCGCGGCTGATGGTCTTCTCACGGATAGCCTGAAACTCCTCCTCGCCTTCCTCGGCGAAACACTGGCTCAGGAGGTTGAGGTTCTTGGCGGCACACGCATCAAGAAAAGTCTTCACGGCGAGAAGGGGTGTGGAGAAATTCGCCTTCGCTTGTTTGACGGGCGGCTGTTCCTCCACGATTGCTCGGTACGCTTCGTAGGCTGTCTCGATTTTGCCTTTCAGTTCGGAAGCCGCCTCGAGGCCGCCTTCATACTCATCGGCTGAGCCTGTTCCCGCGGCGAGAGGCTCAAGGGCTTTGATGACTTCTCTCACCGTTTTGACATATTGGTCAATGAGGGACGCCACCTCAACTCCGGCTTTCTTTTCCTTCAACCTGTCCGGTGCGGCGTCTATGGATTCCTTGAGCTCCAGCACGGAACCATGAATTTCCTCCAGGGGCTCGGCAGACGCCCCGGCGGCTTTCGAGAGAGGCTGGAATAATGTCAGCTGGGATGAGGTCCCGTCTCCCTTCTGGGACAGCAATTCCTCGAAGGTATTGGTGAGCTCTTCCATAGTCTCGGCAGCCGCCTGGAAGCAGTCGCCCAACTCGTCAATGTTTTTCCCGAACTCCTTCCTGGCCTTGGTCAGGTCGGTTCCGGCCGTCTTTTCTTTCGCCGGGCCGCCGACGGAGGCGATGAAATCGTCGCTCATGCCGCCCTTTTTCAGTTCCTCAAGTTCATCCGCCGAGAATGTCGTCCCCGAGTCTTTGATTTTCTTGAGAAGTGTTTCCTCGGGGATGTCGAGGCGCTTCAGGTTCAGGATGTCAGCGACGGACAGCTTCCGCACTTTCGGCTTCGCCTTCATCAGGTTCTCGACCTGGGTAATGAAGTCATCGCTCAAGCCCTCGCTCCGGAACTTCTCTAAATCATCCGCCGAGAACGTCGCCCCCGAATCGGCGATTTTCCTCAGAATGGCCTCCTCTCCCATGTCAATGCTCTTCAAGAGGAGGACATCCTCAACGGTCATCTTCTTCACCTCGGGGGAAGCGCTGAACGCCACGCACAACAGCAGAACAGACGCGAGAATCACCATGGATCGAGTCATGTGCCCACTTGCCTCCGTGTTTTCGGGTTTCCTTTAGATTCTGCTCGGTCGCAGACGGTAAGCGATTACAGGATTCGCCAGTGTGCGCACCGGCCGCAGGTTCAGCCGGACGCAAGCCATCACAGACTACGGATTTTCCACAGGCCATCCCGCTTTTGCAGTATGGTTACTTCCAGTGATCCCGAAACCCTGACGTCCACAGATACCGCGGTGTCGCCGATCTTTCGCGTTTCGCCAAGGATTCCGCCCTTGAACCTGCGGGTCAGCTTGGCGAGTTCTTTGGAACTAATCGTTTTGTCGCGAACAGAGTCAAACTCCTCTGCCGCCCTTTCCGAGAAGCACTGGCTGATGAGGTCCAGATCATTGGCCTCGCAAGCTCGAATGAACGTTCTAACCGTGGCTTCCGGCGTGGAGAAATCCGCCTTGACTTTCCTCTCCACGATTTTCTTTTGAGGCTTGGGGGCTTTCTCTTCCACCCGTTTGAACTGGAGAAGCAGCCCTTCCACGACGATGTTGAGTGTGTTCTCGTCAATGAGCTGGCAGGGCGTCAAGCTTTTGAAGAACTGCCCTGCTGGCTGGGTCTCGATGGTGAAATCGTCAATTTTCCTCCATGTTCCTGGTATGTCTTGCACTCCCTGGAACGTCTCCATGTGCCAGGTATATGTGCCGTCTCCCCCGAAGACGAGGTCCACCGACATGCCCGGTACGCGCAGTTGCCACGCCCCCACGAGTCCTTCCTCAGCAATTTCCTCTTCTTCTTCCTCTGGCTCTTCCTCGGGGGTCTTCTCCTCTTCCTCTGGCTCTTCTTCGGGCATTTCCTCTTCTTCCTCAGGTTTCTCCTCGACGGCTTCCTCCTCTTCCTCTGGTTCCTCCTTGACGGTTTCCTCCTCTTTTTGCTCCTTCTCGGGAACCTCTTCTTCCTCTTTCTCGGGAACCTCCTCTTCCTTCGTGGTCTCTTCCTCTTTCTTTTCCTCGTCGGGGGTCGCTTCTTCGGGCTTCTCCTCTTCTTCCCCGATAGCAGCGCTGTACGCTTTGTGGGCTTCTTTGACCCTGGCTACCAGCGCGTTGGCGGCCTCTTTGGCCTTCAGGGCCTCCTCCGGCTGCGCCTCGCCTCGAGCCACAGTGTCAGTCTGCTGGAAAAGCTCTTTCAGTGCCGCAAGATACTGGACGCCAAGCGAGGCCAGCTCGGCACCCGCCTTCTTCTCCTCCACTTCGGGCGCCCCGTCAATCGCCTCCTTGAGTTTCAGCGCCTGGGCATCGGCTTCGTCCAGAGCCTGTGCGCACGTCTTGCTTGCTTTGTCCAGGGAACCCACTAACTCCTCCTGAGAGAGAACGTCGTCGTTCTTGAGAGACTCCAACTTGGCGACGGTGTCACGGAACTTCTTCAGAGCCTCCTGGGCCGAGCCAAGACAGTCCCCCAGGTCATCAACATCGCTTCGGAACTTCTCGCTCGCCTCTTTCAGGTCAACCTCCTCCTTTTTGACGATAGGCTGCCCACTGAGACTGGCAATGAACTCCTCGCTTATGCCCGCTTTCCTGAGCTCCTCGACTTCCTCAGCGGAGAAAGCTGTCCCGGAATCCTGAATCTTTTTGAGGATCGTCTCCTGTGGGATTTCCAGTTCCCACAGTTTGACCACGTCCGCCACCTTGAGTTTGCGAACGGCGGGTTGAGCTTGTTTAGACTGCTGAACCTTCGAGATGAAATCCTCGCTCATGCCGGCATTTTTCAGTCTCTCCAAGTCTTCCGCGGAGAAAGATGACCCCGACTCAGCAATCTTTTTCAGGATGGCTTCCTCCGTCACCTCGAGGTCTTTTAAGAACAACACGTCGTCAACGGTCAGTTTCCGCGTCTCCGCCGCTGTTAGGAATGTGAGACAACTCGCCACAAGAACGAACACAATCCGAAGTAGCGCAGGCCCGCCATGGCGGGCCTGCATCTTTATCCGTTTTCCTAAACTCATGCCTTGCCTCTTTCTTTTTTCTCGGTTTTTCTTGCATGGGTCAGCCCCAACGGGCGAGAACCCGTTGTCGTCACTCCATCTTTCACTGCCCGTGGACGAAGTCTATGCGACTTCTGTAGACGCGGCATCCTGCCGCGTGTTTAAGCGGCTGGAAGCCCCTTCTACCCTGCCGGTGACTATATACTCAGAGACCGATCCCGTCAAATGGTATTGTTCCTGAGCGGGTCATCGCGCGAGGGTAGGCGGCGGTGCGCAACAGTGTCGGCTTCAACCACAGTCATAGCTGATATGCGGAAGTGGGGCTGCTGTCCGCCATGAAGGCCGCGGACCGGGGAAATTCTCTCCAGCGGTTCAAATCTCCCCAGCGGGCTGACGCACCAGCGGCCGCAAGATTGAATGTGCGACGCTCCCGTCCTATCAAGAGGCCGTTTTCCCGAACGTACCTATTCTGTGTGAGTTAGCTATTCCGCTCGCACTTCCTTCCGACTCTGATTCGCGCCGAACACGGAGGCTTTTCCGTCATTCCCGCGTTGGTATGTGCCTTGCTCACTTCCTGGGTTCGCGGCGATTAAAAACGGAAGCGGAGGACAACGCCATGTCAGCAAATATGGAATATGGCGGCCTGTGTACCACGTGTAAGCAGGCTTCGGACTGCACGTTTGCAAGGGACACGCGGAGACCGGTCTTTTTCTGCGAGGAATTCGCTACCAACGACGCCTGCGCGGCAAAGAACCCAGCCCACGCCCGGTCACCAGCGATTCGCCTGCGGAAAAATGAAAACTCAGCAGGCTTGTTGGGGCTGTGCCGTAATTGTGAGAACCGCGTAACCTGCGCGTTTCCAAGACCCGAAGGCGGTGTATGGCATTGTGAGGAGTATCAATAAGATGATTCAGGACATTGCTGCATCAGGCAAACAACAGGTCTCCCCACACGAAACTGTGGATTCAAAAGGGATCGTGAGAATCCTGAACGGGCACCGCCAGCAGCGCGGCGGCCTTATCTCGGTCCTCGGAGAGATTCAGTCCCAGTATGGTTATCTTCCGGAGGACGCGCTCAGAGTAGTAGCCGATGAAACCGGCAACTCCCTTGTTGACGTGTACGGTGTAGCCACATTCTATCGCTCGTTCCGGCTGCAACCCAGAGGCAAGCACCTTATCTGTGTTTGTCTTGGGACCGCCTGCCACGTTCGCGGGGCGCCCATGGTGGTCGAGGAGTTCGAACGCCGACTCGCAATCCAACCCGGGCAGACCACTCCTGACCGAGAGTTCACTCTGGAGACTGTGAATTGCCTCGGCGCCTGCGCTCTGGGCCCCATTGTTGTTGTGGATGGTTGCTACTTTCCGGGCGTTAGGGCACAGGACGTCGGGCAAATACTCGAAAAAGCCCGACTGGAGAGAGTTGAAGTGCCCAGCATGGTGGCCGCGAGCGGGTAGAATCGTGACCTGTCCATGGCTTCGCTGAACTCCATTCATCATCTGAAAGCTTTCTTAGGGCGTCTCCTTGGCCAGCGGGATTTGAATACCTCGACCCTCGTGATTCCTGCGGGCACCTGTGGACGAGCCAGCGGAGCCGACCTCCTTATTGAAACGGCAAGACAGGAGATCCTCGATAGGGGACTGAGTGAGAAGGTGCTCGTTCGCACGACCGGCTGCCACGGATTCTGCGAGATGGAGCCTTCTGTCCTCGTGGAACCGGACCGGACCTTCTATCCAAAGGCAGATGCCGATTCCATGGTGCGCATTGTGGACGCCGTGGCGCGCGGAGACGTTCTTGAAGACCTCCTTTTCAAATCCCCCGAAACCGCCCAGCCGATACGCAGCGCTGACGACGTGCCGTTTTTCAAAGGGCAAAACCGCACCATCCTGTCTCACAACGAACGAGTTGACCCTACCTCCGTGGAGACTTACATCGAGAACGGCGGGTATTCGGCCATGGTGTCGGTTTTGGAACAGGGCGACCCTCGCTGGGTCGTGGAGGAAGTCAAACGCTCCGGGCTGCGCGGCCGCGGTGGAGCGGGCTTCCCCACGGGGTTGAAGTGGGAACTCCTTGCCAAGCAGCCAAACGGCAATGGCAAGTTCCTCGTCTGCAACGCGGACGAGGGCGACCCCGGGGCTTACATGGACCGGAGCGTGCTTGAGGGCAATCCCCACAGCATCATCGAGGGAATGCTTATTGGCGCCTTTGCCACCGGAGCCACCGAGGGCATCGTATACGTCCGCACAGAATACCCCCTCGCCATCTTGAACCTGAAAATGGCCCTCCGCCAGGCGTACGAACTGGGCCTTCTGGGCGACAATATCCTCCGGACAGGGCTTTCGTTTGGCATCAGTCTGGTCAAGGGGGCTGGGGCGTTTGTGTGCGGCGAAGAGACAGCCATGATCCGCTCCATCGAGGGGAAGATGGGTGAGCCTCGCCAGCGCCCTCCTTTCCCCGTAAAGAGAGGGATCGAAGGCAAGCCGACACTCATCAACAACGTCGAGACCTGGGCTAACATCCCGATCATCTTCAGGATGGGGTCCGAGGAATACGCCAAGACCGGGACCAACGGCAACTCCGGCACCA
The DNA here is from genome assembly GCA_030691545.1 of bacterium. GTDB lineage: Bacteria > Auribacterota > JABMQX01 > JABMQX01 > JABMQX01 > JAUYEE01. Next base: position 6,023 of record JAUYEE010000139.1, read on the forward strand.
AGATATTCAGCCTCGTCGGCAAAGTCAAAAATACCGGCCTGGTCGAGGTCCCCATGGGCATCACCATCAAGGAAATCGTGTACGACATCGGCGGCGGGCCCGTCGGCAAAGTTAGAATCAAGGCCATTCAGACAGGGGGGCCTTCCGGGGGGTGCATCCCGGCGGAAAGGTTCGACCTCCCCATTGACTACGATAGCTTGACTCAGGCGGGGTCCATGATGGGGTCCGGCGGCATGATCGTCATGGACGAAAACACCTGCATGGTGGACGTAGCCCGATACTTTATGAACTTCCTCAAAGACGAGTCCTGCGGCAAGTGCTTCACCTGTCGAAAGGGAACGCAGAGGATGTTCGAGCTCCTTGACGATTTCTCGAAGGGCAAAGGCACCCTCGCACAACTCGACCTTCTCGAGGAACTGGCGCAGGTCGTCAAAGACACCACCATGTGCGGCTTGGGCCAGACCGCCCCCAATCCCGTGCTCTCGACGCTGCGGTATTTCCGGAATGAGTATCTCGAGCACATCGAGAAGGCGCGCTGCCCGGCGGGGGTGTGCAAGGAACTGATCACCTATTCCATCAATGACAAGTGCGTTGGCTGCCAGGCGTGCTTGAAAGCCTGCGCCGCAGGCGCCATCACAGGGGAAAAGAAACGGCAGCACGTTATCAACCCTGAACTCTGCATCAAGTGCGGCGTGTGCAAAAGCGTCTGCAAGGTGGAGGCCATAGACGTCGCATAGCGCCTCTGCCCCAGAGAGGTATTTCGGCTCTGCGAGAATGAAGTCAAGAGCACGACGCCGAAGGAAGAATGGAGGCCGATGATCAACCTCTTCATCAATGGATTGCCTGTTTCCGTCGAGGAAGGCAGCACGCTGCTGGAAGCCGCTCGCTTCCTCGGATTCCCTATCCCCACGCTTTGTCATAAGGATGGCCTTTCGCCGTATGGAGCGTGCCGGTTGTGCGTTGTGGAGATCGGAGAGGAGCCCAAAGCGAAACTGGTCTCCTCATGCACTTATCCCGCGGAGGAGGGGCTAAAAGTGCGTACAGCCTCTTCGCGGGTGGTTCGGGCGCGCAGGATGGTCCTCGAACTCCTGCTCGCTTCCTGCCCGCAATCCAAGATTATCCAGGACCTCGCCTCCGCGCATGGAATCCGTCAGCAGCGCTTCAAACAGGAGCACGAAGATTGCATTCTGTGCGGCTTGTGCGTGCGAATGTGCCAGGAACAGATGATGGCAAAAGCCATCGGCTTCCGCAGTCGCGGCGAGAAAAGGAGCATCGGCACGCCCTTCGACATCAAATCCGAGGAATGCCGGCTGTGCGGCGGCTGTATGTACGTCTGCCCGGCGTGTCAGCTCCGGTGCACGTACACCGAACCCGAGAGACCGATTTGCGGCGGGTGCGCGAATCTCACCCCGCCCTGCCTTGAGAAGAGACAGTTCGACGACATGATGTGCTTTATGGACCCTTGCGTCGCCTGCGAGATACAGAAAGAGGGATGACAGGAAAGGAGTGGACTCGGATGAGAATGACGCTCTCGAAAATCAACGCCTCCGCCGCGACCCTGACGAAGAACAGGACCGAGGAGTCGGTGGTTCCCGCCTCCGGCATGTGCGTCACGTGCGTGGATGGCTGCATCGGCATGTGCGAGATCGGCAAGTCCGCCTATCGCGGGCACGAGGTCATCTATCCGCAGCCGTTCGGGGTAATCACCACAGCCGCAGAAAAGACCTACCCCATTGACTACGCCCACTTCAACATCATGGGGACCGCTGTCGGCGCCCACGGTATCGAGCCGGATAGCGATAAGGCAACCTTCCCAGCGGTCAGTCTGGAGGTGGCCGTCGGGCACGACAAAGGAATCAAGTTTCATTACCCCTGGCTGATACCGGGGGTCGGTTCCACAAACATCGCCAAGAACAACTGGGAAGGCTTAGCTATTGGCTCGGCTCTCGCGGGAACGGGTTTGACCATCGGCGAGAACGTCGTGGGGATGGACCCCGAGGCGGTCATCAAGAATGGCCGAGTCGTGGATACGGTTGACCTCAAGCGCCGCGTGAAGCTCTTCGCAGACCATCAGCGGGACGGCTACGGAGCCATCATTCTCCAGGCCAACATCGAGGACACCCGCCTCCGCGTGCAGGAATACGCCATCACCGATCTCGGCGTCGAATGCGTGGAACTGAAGTGGGGACAGGGCGCCAAGGACATCGGCGGTGAAGTCAAGATCAGGGAACTGAACAAGGCACAGCTTTTGTACGAGCGGGGCTACATTGTCCTGCCCAACCCGACCGACCCGGATGTCATCAGGGCCTTCGAGCGGGGCGCGTTCAAGGAATTTGAGCGGCACTCGCGCATCGGAATGGTGACCGAGGAATCGTTTGCGAAGCGGGTGGAGGAATTGCGAAAAGCGGGCGCCAAATACATCTTTCTCAAGACAGGCGCCTACCGGCCGGCGGACCTCGCCCGGGCTGTCCTGTTCTCCTCGCGGTACAAACTCGACCTTCTAACCGTTGACGGAGCCGGAGGCGGGACGGGCATGAGTCCCTGGCGGATGATGAACGAATGGGGTGTGCCCCCTGTGGAGCTGCATTCCCTCCTGTACCGCTATGCCAGGCGCATCGCCGATAGGGGCGAGTATGTTCCCTCGCTGGCGGTGGCGGGTGGATTTGTCTTCGAAGACGCAATCTTCAAGGGACTGGCCCTTGGCGCCCCGTTCGTCAAGCTGGTCGGCATGGCCCGCGCTCCTATCGCCGCGGCGATGGTCGGCAAAACCATCGGTCGTACTATCGAAGAGCACCAGCTCCCCGTTTACATCGAACGTTTCGGAAATTCCAAAGACGAGATTTTCGTCACCGCCAGCGCCCTCCGCAAGGAACTCGGAGACGAGGAGTTCGACAGACTCCCCACCGGCGCCCTCGGCCTGTACACCTACTATGAGCGCCTCGCCCAGGGGCTCCGCCAGCTCATGGCGGGCAGTCGAAAGTTCGCCCTCGAACACATCTCGCGGGACGACATCGCCGCCCTAACCCGGGAAGCAGCAACTGTCAGCGGAATTCGCTATATCATGGACGTGGACCAGGAGGAGGCCGAGAAAATCCTCGACAGCTAACGTCCCCGCAGAAGCTCCGCGGCGATTTAGGAGAAGCGGCTTCCTCTGGCCGTAGCCCTCGGGCAGGTAGCTGCTTAAATGCGCGGCAAGATGCCCATGCCCCTCCCTGCCCGGCCTTTCGAGTCCTGTACATCAAACCACCAAGACACGAAGACATAAAGACACCCCCTGCCACAGTTGATTCCCCCCTTTGTGTCTTCGTCGTGCGAGGTCTCATCATATCCCCCTGACGACACGAAGCACCCTTCGGTGACCATCAATCAGGCACTTCTTTCGGATGCGAGAGAATCCATTTGCGGCGGCCCCCTGAATTGGCGATAATCGGGCGGATCGCAACGTGCCATTGCCCGAACAGTGCGTCCCGCTGATCCACGAGGTGGCATGGGCATCCTGCCCATGATTCACGGGCTGGAAGCCCGTGCCACTTCTGTGATACCGCGAGAGGTTATCTACATATGATTGTCCTGCACGCAGGAGTGAATGAGGACCAGTTGCTACTCTGGGGCGAGAAGCCCATAGAAGAAGGAAGCCGCACTTCGGGGTCGTCTCGGAAAGGAGCGCAGAGGCCCCAGGTGGAACGTCTCGTTTACGACGCGGGCCGCGACGCTCTCTCAGCAGCCCTCACACAGGCAGGGGTGGGCTTTAAGCTGAGCAGAAGACGGGTGGAAGAACGGATCGTCTGGCTGCCAACTATCGGCAAAACTCCGCTCGCCTCCAGCCCGCTCATCGCCGAACGGCCAAGCTCCCGGGCAGGGGAAACTATCGCCCCGTGGGCGGTAACGGTGCTTCGCCTGACTATGGAAGAGGCGCTTGAACTGCTGTCATTATGCGTGGGGAAAAAGACCCTGGCGCCTGGGGTAATCGTCGGGGAGGACCTCGCGTTCTGGACTTCAGCCCTGCGCCTTGCCGGAACGCTTGTCGCCCGGCACAGATTTCTTCCGGGCATTGCGGAGAAGGACGGGGTTTACCGCTCGCGCTGGGAACCGGTTTTGTTAGGAACCGATGCGGAGCGATTAGCCAGGTTAGCCCGTGCCATGCCCGCCGTTGCACGAGCGTTGACCGCCGAGGCGTTCTCGGCTCCTGCGGCGCCGCCCGCGTCTGTGCTTTCCGGCTTCATCACGGGATGTGTTGATTACCTGGTCCGCTTGGGGTCTCCGGCGGAGACCCTGCCCGCGAAACCACGGGGTTCGCGGAAAAAGAAGCCATCCGCCTTCGAGAGCGTTCACGACCAGTGGCTTCATTCGTTGCGTTCCCCGGATGGTGTCATGGAGGGCGATGAAGCGGAGTTGTCCCGACTATCAGCGCAAGTGCGCGACTGGCAGCGCCCCATATCCGTCTCAAGAGCGTCGCCATTTCGCCTCTGCTTCCGCCTGGAGGAGCCTGAAGCGGAGCAGGGGAGGAGGGGAACAGCAGATCAGGAGAGACCACGTCCCCGCTCCGCTGATCCCCTGATCCCCTGTTCTCGTGTCCCCACGTTGGACGGGGAATCCCGCCCTGGCGGGACCTCCGTGCCTTCGCGACCCGACCCGGATGCCTGGTATGTGCGCTACTTGCTCCAGGCCGTGGACGATCCTAGCTTGCTTGTGGAAGCGAAAGATGCGTGGGCGGCCAGCAAACAGAAGTCCTCGATTCTCAGGCGAGGCGGCTTCGACGCGAGGGAGTATCTCCTGTCATCGCTGGGTCAGGCTTCTGGCTTGTGTCCGCGGGTCGAGGGGAGCCTCCGAACCTCCGAGCCAGGTGGGTACGCACTGGGTGGTCCCGGCGCGCACGAGTTCCTGACGGAAAAGGCCCTCGCTCTCGAACAGGCCGGATTTGGAGTGATGCTCCCGGCGTGGTGGACAGGCAAGGCAACGAAGGTGCGCTTGACCGCTCGCGCGAATGTCAAAAGCCCCAGCATGCAGGCGCCCAGCGGATTATCCCTCGACGCGATTGTCCGCTTTGACTGGGAAATCGCTCTCGGCGACCAGAGGCTTTCGCTGGAAGAACTTGAGGCTCTCGCCAGAGTCAAGTCTCCGCTCGTCAGAGTGCGCGGTCAGTGGGTGCACATGTCGAGCGAGGAGATTCAGGCGGCGATCGACCTTTTGAAGAAGAAAGGAAAAAAGGCCACCCTGCGCGACGCTGTCCAGATGGCCTTGGGGGCAACAACGACGGCGACAGGGGGTGTCGCTTTTGAAGGTGTCAGAGCCACAGGCTGGATTGCCGACCTTTTCCGGCAGCTTGAAGGGAAAGCGGCCTTCGAGGAACAGGTTACGCCCGAAGAATTTCGTGGGACGCTGCGGCCGTATCAAGTGCGCGGGTATTCCTGGCTGTTCTTTCTGAAACAATGGGGCTTCGGCACGTGCCTCGCTGACGACATGGGATTGGGCAAGACAATTCAGGCTCTGGCTCTGATTCAAAGAGATTGGGCATCGAACTCCAAACGCCCGGTGCTGCTGGTCTGTCCGACCTCAGTGATCGGTAACTGGGAGAAGGAAGCCGCTCGTTTCACGCCGAACCTGCCCGTTATGGTCCACCACGGCGTCACGAGGTCGAGAGGCGAGGCGTTCAAGGACCAAGCTCTTAAGCACGCCATCGTCATCTCCAGCTACTCTCTTTTGCATCGGGACATCGGCGTTTTGCAGAATGTCCCCTGGTTGGGCGTCATCCTCGACGAAGCGCAGAACATTAAGAACGCAGAAACCAAGCAGGCAAAAGCGGCCCGCTCTCTCAAGGCGGACTATTGCGTCGCCCTCACCGGCACGCCCGTGGAGAACAACATCGCCGACCTTTGGTCCATCATGGAATTTCTCAATCCCGGCTTTCTGGGCTCCCAGTCCGATTTCAAAAAGAGGTTTTTCATCCCCATTCAAGCCAACCGCGACCCGGAAGCTGCGAAGCACCTCAAACGCCTGACGGGGCCGTTCCTCCTTCGCCGTCTAAAAACCGACAAATCCATCATCGCCGACCTTCCGGAGAAACTGGAGATGAAGGTCTTTTGCACCCTGACCAAAGAACAGGCATCCCTCTACGCCGCCGTGGTCAAGGACGTCGAGGAATCCCTCGATTCCGCCGAAGGCATCCAGCGAAAGGGCATCGTCCTGGCCGCTCTGTCAAAGCTCAAGCAGGTGTGCAATCACCCCCGCCAGCTCCTCGGGGACAACTCCCCCATCCCCGGGCGTTCCGGCAAGCTGGCTCGTCTGACGGAGATGCTCGAGGAGGTTGTCGAGGTCGGTGACCGGGCCCTGGTGTTCTCCCAGTTTGCCGAGATGGGCGAGATTCTCCGCCGGCACTTGCAGGAAACATTCGGGCAGGAGGTTCTCTTCCTGCACGGAACCGTCCCGAAAAAGCACAGAGACTCCATGATCGAACGATTTCAGGGCCGCTCCGACGGGCCGCAGATATTCGTCCTCTCACTGAAAGCCGGAGGCACCGGCTTGAACCTGATGCGGGCGAACCACGTGTTCCATTTCGACCGCTGGTGGAATCCCGCCGTGGAAAACCAGGCGACAGACCGCGTTTTTCGCATCGGCCAAACCAAAAACGTACAGGTGCATAAGTTCCTCTGCGTGGGAACGCTCGAGGAGAAGATTGACGAGATGATCGAGCGAAAAAAGGAGATTGCCGAACAGGTCGTCGGAGCCGGAGAAGCCTGGCTGACCGAGCTTTCAACCGCCGAGCTTAGGGAAATCTTCGCCTTACGCGAACACGCAGTGGCACAATAGCAAAATCGGGAGGAGGCAACAGAAAAGCAAGCAACAACGCCGCGGCAACCCTCTTCGATCTTGAACCCGTAGGCATTGAGAACCGATTTGGTCATTCGATCCAGCGAACAGTAAACGCGGCATCCTGCCGCGTATTCAAGCGGCTGCAAACCGCCTCTACAGTGGAGGTTCACAGATGTCTTGGCGATGGCGCGACTTCGATCACTATTGGCATTATCCACCCTCGACGCCGCGAAAGGTGAAGGGGGGAATCAAAGCGCAGTCGAAACGAGGTGACTTCGGGCAAAGCTGGTGGGCGAAACGATGGATCGCCGTGTTAGAGAGCTTTGAAATCGGGCAACGCTTGGCGCGCGGGCGGTCTTATGCGCGAGGCGGACAAGTCGTTTCCATCAAGATCGAGAAAGGCCTGGTCACCGCCAGCGTTCAGGGGTCGAGACCGACGCCCTACGACGTCGAGATTCACGTCAAGGCTCTGTCAGCCGCCGCCTGGAAGAGGCTGGCGAAAGACCTCTCCGCTCAAGCTATCTTCGCGGCGAAACTCCTCGCCGGGGAGATGCCCCAGGATATTGAGAACGCATTCAAGGAGGCGGGGCTGTCGCTCTTCCCCGGCAAACTGAACGACCTGAAAACCAGTTGTTCCTGCCCCGACTGGTCGAACCCCTGCAAACACATCGCGGCGGTCTATTACCTGCTGGGCGAGGAGTTCGACCGCGATCCTTTCCTGATTTTCAGACTGCGCGGCATGATCCGAGATGAATTCCTCAAGCTTCTCGGCCAGTCAGGCGAGAAATCCGCCCGAAGAAAAAGCGGGTACGGGCAAGCCCCTGTGCTTGCCCCTCCCCCCGAAACCCCTCAAGAAGAGCCTCCCCCGCCCGAGCCCCTGCCTTGCGATCTACCCGCCTTCTGGCAAGGAGAGGCCTTGTCCGATGATTTCTTTGGCGAGGTTCGCGTCCCTTCCCTCGCGGCGGCCCTGCCGAAAAGACTCGGGAACTTCCCTTTCTGGCGGGCTGAGGAACCATTCGTGGAAGCCCTCGAGCGAATCTACGAAGCCGCATCGCATGCTGGCATGGATGTCTTCCTCGCCGCGGCCGCACTCCAGCCAGAGCCCTGACCCTTCTGCCCGGTTAACAAGCTGGAAACCCTCTCTCGACGAGAGTGATTGGCATTTTCCCGCCGTTCCGCCCACAACGGGTGTCGTGGAGGACACTGGGGGCCCCCGCGGATTGGCCAATGACCTGTGGATGACGACGTCGGCATCGGAAAGCCGTGGGGCGACGACTTCCACCATTTCGCCGTGTCTCCCCGGCATTGGACAAGCGCGGTCAGAATTCGCTCCGCAGGAACCAGGCTCGACCAATCGCGGCCGCAGGAGCGAACGACAGTGATGAACGGATGCCCTTGAACTGGCCTAAAAGAGGGGCAGGGCGGCTGCGGGGATGACAGCCGCCCTTGGACGAGGTAACGGGGATATTGGGGATCGTGTGCAAAGATACCCCGTCCTCCAGCCTTTGTCAAGTACGAAAATAAAAAAATTTTTGCCCTTCCAAATGGTCACGTTCTCCGGGGGGGCCCCTGTTCCCCGGAGAGGAAGACAGGGTCGCCGACGAGGCGTATGAATTGGCAGGAGATGTGCTATTGACTTATGCCGCCGTTGGCCTTAGCATGAGAATACCGCACAGGAAACCCGGGGGTTCACCGTTAGCGAAAGGCGCCCAAGATGATTGACATCAAGTCGCTATTGTCGGACATGGTTTTGAGAAAAGCATCTGACCTGCACCTGAAGGTCGGCAGCGTGCCGGTCTTCCGTATAGACAGCAAGCTGCATCCCACGGAGTACGAGCCGCTGTCGCCGGAGGAAACCGAACGCATCGCCAACGAGATTATGAGCGCGTACCAGCGGGAGCGATTCCAGGGGGAAAACGAGGTTGACTTCGCGTACGAGGCGGAGGGTCTGGGAAGGTTTCGGACAAACGTGTTCCGGCAGAGGGGTTTCATCGGAATCGTGATGCGAATGGTCAAGATGGATATTCCTTCCTTCGAGGAGCTTGGGCTACCCCCGATCCTGAAGAGAATTGCGCTCAGCGAGCGAGGCATCATTATCACCTGCGGCACCACAAGTTGCGGAAAGTCCACCACGCTCGCCGCGATGGTTGACTACATCAACCAGAACAAGCGGGTTCACGTCATAACCGTCGAAGACCCCATCGAGTACCTTCACCGCGACAAGAAGGGCATTATCAACCAGCGCGAAGTCGGCATTGACACCGACTCGTTTCACGGCGCCCTCAAGCGGGTCATGAGGCAGGACCCGGATGTCATCGTCGTCGGCGAGATGCGGGATTCCGAAAGCTTCATGGCGGCTCTGGCGGCTTCCGACACGGGTCACCTGGTGTTCAGCACGCTTCACACGACGGACGCGTCGCAGGTGGTGGGGCGAATCCTGGAATTCTTCCCCCTCGAGGAAAGAGACCAGGTCCGCCAGCAGCTTGCCGCGAACCTGAGGTCGGCGGTCTGCCAGCGGCTCGTCCCGCGCGCCTCGGGTGAGGGCGTGGTGCCGGCGATCGAGATTCTCTCCAGCAATCTCACCGTGCAGAAACTCATTCACGAGAACAAGCTCCTGAAGCTGCCGGCAGCGATCGAGACGGGGCGAGAGGATGGCATGCAGTCGTTCAACCAGTCCCTCCTGGAGCTCTACAACAAGAAGCTCATAACGAAAGAAGATGCTCTCGCCTACGCGACCAACGCTGATGCCCTCAAGATGAACATGCAGGGGATCTTCCTGGATGAGGCAAAACGAATCCTCGCAACCTGACGCGGCGGCGGGGGCGTCTCCTTCGGAAGACAGATATGCCGACCTCCACGTCCATTCCTCGGCGTCCGATGGGCTTCTCTCACCGACCGAAGTCGTAGCTCTCGCCGCGGGGAAAGGCTTTGCCGCCCTATCTATCTCCGACCACGACACCGTCGCCGGGCTGCCGGAGGGCTTCGCCGCAGCTAAGAAGCAGGGGATTGAGCTGCTCGCCGGAGTCGAGTTGAGCGCGTACCTCGAGAACAGCGAGGTGCACATCCTCGGTTATTGTTTCGACTATGAGAACGAGGCTCTGTTGTCCGCGCTCGAACGTCTCTGTGCCGAAAGGGTGAGAAGAATCGAGGAGATGATTCGTCTTCTTCGCGAACTGGGGGTTACTCTGGACCGGTCAAGCATAGATGCGGCCGCGGCGTTTGGCTCCGTGGGAAGATTGCACGTGGCGAGGGCTCTGTACCGGCAGGGGCTTGTGAGCAATGTGAGGCAGGCGTTCGTCAAGTACATCGGCCGCGGGAAACCCGCGTATGTGCCGCGGGCACACATACCTCCCGAGGAAGCCTGCCGATTGATCCGGGATGCGGGGGGGGTACCCGTCCTGGCGCACCCTTCCTTGCTGGACCGCCAGAGCCTCATCCCGAAATTAGTCAAGGAAGGCATCGAGGGCATCGAGGCTTTCTACAGCAGAGTAACCCCGGACGTGGCCAAACAGTATTCCAGGGTCGCCAAGAAATACGGGCTTCTCGTCACGGGCGGTTCGGACTGCCACCAGGGCGAGGGTGGGGACTTCCTCCTCGGCACAGTCAAGCTCGACTACAAGTACGTCCAGAAGCTGAAGGATGTGGTCGCAGCGCGCTCCCTCAGCTAAGTACAGACTTTCACAAATGCAGTCACGTTTCGTACACGACGATCCGGATCGGGACGACTCAGCCTGATTGACGCCCTGGCTTGCCGGGCTTCAGCCGGCAT
>JAUYEE010000193.1 GCA_030691545.1 bacterium
GACTCGGCGAACCGGGCTGAACGCCGCGTCCATCACGATCAAACCGATGGGGTCATCGGGGGATTTATTCTCCTCCGACGGCACATAGCCTCTGCCGATGGAGACGCGAGCCTCCATGGCGAATTTCGTCTCCGTCGTCGCCGTGCAGATCAGTTGGTCGGGGTTAAGAACCTGAACCGTGGCATCGGCGGTGAAATCTCCAGCGACAATCTCGCCTTTTCGTTTCAGCTTCAGGTCCAGAGTCTTAGGGAGGCGAGAGTGAGACACCAACAACACCCGCTTCAGATTCAAAATGATGTCCGTCACATCCTCCAGAATGCCAGGGATCGTCGAGAACTCGTGCTGGACTCCCTCGATCTTAACTGCCGCGATGGCAGCCCCCTCCAGAGAAGACAGCAACACCCTGCGCAACGAATTCCCAATCGTGTGCCCAAATCCTGCCTCAAAGGGCTCCGCAATGAACTTCGCGTATGTGTCTGTTGCGGACTCCTCGTCCTTGATAACCGGTTTGGGCATTTCAAACCGAGCCAATTTGACCGCCATACAACTTCTCCTGTCCTGAGCTTCCGTGCACCGCGTCTCCGGTGCGTGTGCTTCGTCCTGCTGGCGTGCCCGCCTCTGCGTTGTTCTACTTTGAGTACAACTCAATCACCGCAGACTCATCCACCGTGACTGCTATTTCCTCGCGCTTCGGTAGCCGCAAAACGGTGACTTTGAAAACGTCCCCGTTCAAGGCGAGCCATTCGGGGACCGGCCGCCGTGTCCTGATTTCCGACCACTGTTGAATCCACTTTTTCGTGGACTCCTTTTCCCGCGCCTCCACCACGTCCCCTGTCGAGACCAAACACGAAGGCACATTCACCTTCCGGCCATTGACGAGAAAATGCCCGTGTCGGACCATCTGTCTCGCCGAGGACCTGCTGGGGGAAAAACCGGCCCGGAAGACGATATTGTCCAGCCGGCGTTCCAGGAACTGCAACAGGAGCTCGCCCGTCAAACCGCGCTTTCTCGACGCCCTTTCACAGTAAATCCGGAACTGCCTTTCCAGGACACCGTAAATGCGCCGAAGCTTCTGCTTCTCCCTGAGCTGAAGCGCATAATCCGATACTTTCGTCCGCCGTTGGCCGTGCTGACCGGGGGGGTAGGCCCTGCGCTCGATCGCGCATTTGGACGTGTAGCACCTCTCGCCTTTGAGATAGAGCTTCTCGCCTTCTCTTCGGCAAAGCTTACAACTTGGTCCCGTATATCTTGCCATCAACTCTCCTTCGCGCTCTCCGACCCGAATCACTTCCCTCGCACAGAGTTTACACCCTCCGACGTTTCGGCGGGCGGCAGCCATTGTGAGGGATCGGCGTCACATCCTTAATCATTGTGATCGTTAATCCCGCGGCCTGAAGCGCGCGAATAGCGGACTCTCGCCCGGACCCGGGCCCTTTCACATACACCTTGACCTCCCGCATGCCGCGCGCCGCGGCCGCCTTCGCCGCGTCCTGCGCCACCATCTGGGCGGCGTAGGCGGTGCTCTTGCGGGAGCCCGAAAAACCGACTTTTCCCGCGCTTGACCAGACGATGACATTCCCCGCGAGGTCCGTAATTGTCACCTGGGTATTGTTAAAGGTCGCCTGGACGTGCGCGATCCCGGACGGCGGAACCTTGCCCGTCCGCCTGCGAGAGGGTTTCTTCTGAGTTGGTCGCTCGCCTTTTGCCATGGGTTGTCCTTACTTAGCTAATTTCTTCTTCAGCGCGACGGTTGCCCGGCGAGGACCCTTTCGGGTGCGCGCGTTCCGGCGCGTCTTCTGGCCCCTCACCGGCAAGCCCGCCCGATGCCTCAGACCACGATAACAATGAATACTCACAAGCCTCTTGATATTCCCCGTGACGTCTCTGCGCAGGTCGCCTTCCACCTTGTATCCGCTTTGAATCACGGTGCTTATCTTGCTGACATCCTCCGGAGTCAGGTCCTTCGCCCGGGTATTCGGGTCAATCCCCGCTTCGGAAAGAATCTTGTTGGAAAGCACGCGACCGACGCCGTAGATGTAGGTCAGCGCGATCTCAACTCTTTTCTGCGGCGGTATGTCCACACCAACAATTCTTGGCACTGTGCTTTTCCTCCTTCGGATGCCCCTGCCGGGGAATTCCGTGCAGGACTAACCCTGTCTCTGCTTATGGCGAGGGTTCGTGCAAATCACGCGGACGACGCCCTTTCGCCGGATGATCTTACACCTTTCGCAGATACGTTTTACTGAAGACTTCACCTTCATTTCTTTATCCCTGACGCAAGCGAACGCTGAATTGTGAGGGCGAAAGGTGAAAATTCACCGTTCGCACTTCAAACTACGCGTCCTGGCTCATTTTTCCCGGTACACAATTCTTCCCTTGGTGAGGTCGTAGGGAGACATCTCCACAGTCACCTTGTCCCCGGGGAGTATCCGGATGAAGTGCATCCGCATCTTCCCGGAGATATGCGCTAAAATCCGATGTTTGTTCGGCAACTCCACCCGAAACATCGTATTCGGCAGCAACTCCTTTACGACTCCCTCCATCCTTACTGGCTGTTCCTTGGGCACGTCAAAATCTCCGGTCCATCGGCGGTGACCGCGACGGTATGTTCAAAGTGCGCCGAGGGCCTGCCGTCCGCTGTGACTGCCGTCCAATTGTCTTCGAGAACGATGGCGCGATGCGTCCCTGCATTCAGCATCGCCTCGATAGCTAACACCATTCCGGTCAATATCTTCGGCCCGGTATGAGGACGACCGTAGTTGGGTATCTGCGGCTCCTCGTGCATCTGTCGGCCAATCCCGTGGCCGGTGAATTTCCGAACTACGGAATACCCGCCTTTCCGGGCTGTCTCCTCTATCGCATGCGAAATATCGAACAGCCGGTTGCCCGGCCGGGCCTCCTCGATCGCTCGGTCCAGGGCTTCTTTTGCCGCGATGACCAGCTTTCTCTTTTCCTCATCCACTTCGCCGACCGGTATGGTCTTTGCAACATCTCCGTAATAGCCATCCACTTCGACGCAGACATCAACGCTGATGATGTCGCCCGACTTCAGCTTCCGCGGGCCCGGAATCCCATGCACGATCTCCTCGTTGACCGACGTGCAGATGTGAGCCGGGAAACCATGATACCCTCGGGAAGCCGAAGTCGCTCCGAGCTCCTTTGTCAAGCGGCCGGCTTCCGCGTCCAGGTCCGCCGTCGCCACCCCCTCCGCCACCATGGCGACCAGTTTTTGCAGGATCATCGCTGCCGCGGCGCCGCTTTTCCTCAGGCTCTCGATTTCCCGTGGCGACCTCAGCGGTATCACGGGGAGTGGTCCTCGGCGACCAACCTGGCGATTTGGGGATAGGACTCGTCCACCGGGAGGTCCCCATCAATCTCCGCGAGGACGCCCTTGCCCCTGTAATAATTGATGACATCGGCAGTCTGTTTTTCGTACTCGACCAGACGCCTCACGATGGCCTGTTCTTGGTCGTCCTCCCTCTGAGCCAGCTCGCTGCCACAGCGATCGCACACCCCCTGAACCTTCGGGGGTATGTTCCTGACGTGATAGGTTGCGCCGCATTTCGGACAGACCCTCCTGCCCGAAAGCCTCTGCACAATCACCTCCCGCGACGTTTTCAAATAGATGGCTCTCCCAATCCTGATGCCATTTCTCTCAGCGGCCTTATCCAGCATCTCAGCCTGCCGGACAGTCCGCGGAAAACCGTCCAGCAGAAACCCGCCGCCGCGGCCTTCCTTCGCCAGGCGCTCCTCGACAATGGGAATCATCACCTCATCTGGCACAAGCTGACCGGCGTTCATGTATTCGGACGCCCTGCGGCCGAGAGGAGTCTTCTTCGCGATTGCCTCTCTCAGAATGTCTCCCGTGGCAATGTACTCAAACCCCAAGTCCCGCAACAGGCGATCCGCCTGAGTGCCTTTGCCGGCGCCCGGGGGGCCAAAGAGAATGATAGCTCGGTTGTCTCGGCTTCCGGACATCAATAGCGCCCCCGCAGCTTTCCCTTCTTCATAAAGCCGTCGTAGTGCCTCATCAACAGGTGCGACTCAATGGCGCGCATCGTATCGAGGGTCACTCCTACGACAATCAGAAGAGCCGTCCCTCCGAAAAAGCTCGCCACATTCCAGTCCACACCCGGAATCCGCGCGACCACCATCTCCGGGACCACGGCAATAAACGCCAGAAACAGCGCCCCAGCAAACGTGATGCGGCTCATCGTTTTTTCAAAGAACGCTGCCGTTGGTTTCCCCGGGCGAATCCCAGGCACAAACGCTCCGTTCTTTTTCATATTGTTGGCGATCTGGATGGGGTCGAACTGCGTGGCCGTCCAGAAGTAACAGAAAAAGACGATCAGCAACACCTCGACACTGATGTACAGGAAGCTGGTCGAACGCAGCAGCATGGCCCCGAGCCGCTTGAGAAGACCTACATTCGTCCACTGCGCGATTGTTCCCGGAAACATCATGATCGCAGAGGCAAAAATAATCGGGATGACCCCTGCGTAGTTCACGCGGAGAGGAATGTAACTGCTCTGGCCCGTGTACACCCTCCGCCCAACAATCCTCTTAGCATACTGCACGGGAATTCTGCGCTGCCCTTGCGTCAAAACAATCACAGCCGCCGTAACCAGCCCGAAGAAGAGGAGCATCACCGGAATCCACGAGGGGCTCAACTGCTGCGACGCCGGGTCTATCAGGGAAATATTCTCCCAGATGGACGCGGCGGCCAAAGGAGCCCGTGAGACAATGCCCACAGTGATGATGAGCGATATCCCGTTGCCGACCCCCCGTTCGGACATTTGCTCGCCGATCCACATCAGAAACATGGTACCGGTGGTCATGGTGACCATCGTCATCAAGCGGAAGTCCAATCCCCCATTTGGGACCACCAGGGCCCCGCCGGGCGGCACGATGTCGTTGAACGACTCCACGAACGTCGCCATGAAGAATGCCTGAAACGCGCACAGACCGACCGTCCCATAGCGGGTGTACTGGGTGATTTTCCGGCGCCCCTCCTCCCCTCCCTCCTTGTGCAACTTCTCCAGGGCGGGAATCACCGCCGTCAGCAACTGAATGATAATCGAGGCGCTGATGTACGGCATGATCCCCAGCGCTAAGATCGTTGCCCGTTGAAAGGCCCCTCCCGAGAACATGTTGATCAAGCCGAACAGCGTCCCGCCGCCCGCCCTCTCCCGGGAAGCTTCGATCAGGGCGTCCTGATTGACCCCGGGCGTCGGAATCTGGGCGCCGACACGGCAAATCGCCAGCAACACCAGCGTTATCAACACCTTCTTTCGAAGGTCGGGAATCCGAAAAATACTGATGAATGCTCCGAACATTTTCTCTACACAATCATCTCGCAGGTGCCCCCCAGCCGTTGAATCGCCTCTTTCGCCTTTTGGCTGAAGGCATGTGCCACTACGTTAACTCTCACCGTCAACTCTCCGTCCCCTAATATCTTCACCGGCGTTCGGCGACTGCCGACCAGCCTTCGCTCCTTCAAGTGCTGCGGAGTTATCCGTGTCCCTTCCGGAAACCCATTCAGTGACTTCAGGTTCACTATGGAGTAAACCGTCCGGAACCGCGCTCGGTTGAAACCTTTCTTCGGTAACCGCCGGTAGAAGGGCATTTGCCCCCCTTCAAAACCCCGCGACTTCGCCCCGCCGGAGCGAGCCCTCTGGCCTTTGTGCCCCTTGCCGCTGGTTTTCCCGCGGCCGCTGCCAGGGCCCCTGCCGACTCTACGGGAGCGTTTCCTGGCCCCCGGAGTGTTTCTCAACTCAGACAACGTCATAGGTACGACCTTCCTCCAACTTCTCGAGGTCTCTCGGCTGCTTCATTTTCTCCAATCCGTCTATTGCCGCCCTCACCACGTTCAGAGGATTGTTCGAGCCTAACGACTTCGCGACAATATCGCGAATCCCCGACAGAGCCAGCAGCGCCCGAGCGCCTCCGCCAGCAATGATCCCCGTTCCGGGGGCTGCTGGCTTCAGCAACACTTTGGCTGCCCCATATACTCCAAGAATTTGGTGGGGAATCGTGCTGGCCATCATCGGAACCTCAATCAAGCTCTTTTTCGCCTGTTCGACGCCTTTCCGAATCGCCTCGGAGACCTCCTTGGCTTTCCCATAACCAAAGCCCACGTGACCGGCCCGGTCACCCACAACGACAAGCGCACTGAAACTGAATCGCCTGCCTCCCTTGACGACCTTGGCACAACGGTTGATGGTTACGACTTTCTCGATCAGTTCCCGTGCTCGAGGTTCGCGTTCGTCCAATGCTGTCCTTTCACCTGCCCATCGCTTACGGGCTGATACTGGTTCTCCTCATGGAGAATCCGCCGCCCATTCACTACGACAAAAAACCCTTCTCCCGGAGAACATCAGCCATCGCCTTGACCTTCCCGTGAAATCGGTAGCCGCTCCTGTCGAAGACGACGTCCTGAATGCCCCTGTCCTGGAGTTTCTGTGAGAAAAGCTCGGCGACCGCCCGTGCAGCGGCGACGTTCTTGGAGCTTTTCAGTCCTTTCTCCTTGAATTCCTTGCTCAACGTTGACGCCGAACAAAGGATCACGCCTTCGGTGTCGTCCACGAGTTGCAGGTACAGGTTGACGCATGACCGGAACACCGATACACGCGGCCTCTCCTTGTCGCCCAGAACCTTTTTCTTAAACCGAAGGTGCCTTTTCTTTCTCAGCGCCGTTCGCGAAAGAGTCTTAATCATCGCACTTTCTCCGCGGCCCATTATCCGACAGTCTTGCCGGCCTTCCTTCTCACGTGCTCGTCCGCGTATCGAATTCCTTTCCCCAGGTACGGCTCCGGTGGATACAGCGCCCTGATTTCCGCGGCGACCTCTCCGACTTTCTGCTTGTCGCACCCTTTCACCGAGATCGTTGTCCCCTTTTCCACCGCGATCTGAATCCCCTCGGGGATGGGAAAGCGAACCGGGTGGGACTTGCCGAGCGCAAGCTCCAGCTGCGTTCCTTCTGCCTTCGCCCGGTACCCTACCCCCTGAATTTGCAGGACCTTTTCGTAACCCTTGGTCACTCCCTCGACCATATTCGCAATCAGCGAGCGATACGTTCCGTGGAGAGCCTTGTCTCGTTTGGAATCCGACCCCCTTTTAACGACGACTGTCCGTTCTTTTTCCTGAACTTCCACCGTGATCCGGCTGTCCACCTTCTGAGTCAGCTTCTTTCCGCCCGAGCCGCTGACCTCGACCAGCGCGTCCCTGGCCGTAGCCTCTGGGTTAGCGAGTACCTTGACCGTCACTCCCTTCGGCAGATGTACAGGCAACCGTCCTATCCGAGACATCCTCGCCTATTCTCCTTGCGTTTTCTCACTCCATCCGAGCCGCCACCCTGGCCGAGGCCCAACGGGCAGGCGCTCACCAGACCACACAGAGAAGCTCTCCACCCACCCTCTGCTCCCGCGCCTTCTTGTCGCTCAGCACTCCCTTGGGCGTAGAAAGAATTGCGATGCCAAGCCCCCCCCTCACATTCGGAATATCGTCCGCACGAACGTACTTCCGAAGGCCGGGCTTGCTGACCCTGCGAATCGCCGTGATGACCCGCTCCCTTTCCGTGGTGTACTTCAGGTAGATTCGCAGCATTCCTTGTTTCTTGTCGGGGAGGTACGCATAATTCCCGATGTACTTCTCCTCTTTCAGCACGCGGAGAACTTGCTGCTTCAACTTCGACGCGGGCACGTCAAGGTTAGTGTGCTTTGCGGCGTTCGCGTTGCGAATCCGCGTCAGTAAATCCCCAATCGGGTCGGTCATCATTCGCGCGATTTCCTCCTTGCCAAAAACATGCGCCCGCCTCCGTCCAGCGTGAAGGGTCGGGGTCTGCGTTCATCTGCGTTCATCTGCGGTTCCGTCCTACCTCACCAACTCGCTTTGATTACTCCGGGAATCAATCCCGCCGAAGCAAGCTCCCGGAAACAAATCCGACAGAGCTGGAACTTCCTCATATAACCTCTCCGGCGGCCACACCGTCGGCAACGGGTATATTGACGGACCTTGAACTTCTGCGGTGTGTTCGATTTGATTATCAACGACTTCCGTGCCATCTACGCTCCCATCTTCCATCCCTAGCGCTTGCGGAAAGGCAATCCCATCAACTCCAGCATCCGTTTTGCCTCCGCATCGGTTTTGGCCGTTGTGACCATGGTGATGTGCATCCCTAAGGACTTCTTCACTTTATCCAGGTTGATCTCCGGGAACATGATGATCTCGTCAATTCCCGCGTTATAGTTCCCTCTCCCGTCCACCGTGTCCGACAGCCCGCGAAAGTCTCGAATCCGCGGCACCGCCGCGTTTACGAAACGGTCGAAGAACTCATACATTCTGTTCCCTCTCAGGGTCGCTTTGCATCCCACGGACATCCCCGCGCGAATCTTGAACCCGGCGATGCTCCTGCGCGATTTCGTCACCACCGGACGCTGACCGCAGATCGTGGACATGTGCGAAACCGCTTCTTCTAAGATCGTCTTGTCGCGGGTGCCTTCCCCCACGCCCATGTTCAGGACAATTTTCACCAGCCTGGGAACCTGAAATGGGTTTTTATAGCCAAACTCCTCCATCATCTTCGGAATGACGATCGAGTGATAGTGCCCGCGTAGTCTCGCCATGCCTTAGGCCTTCCCAATTGGATTGCCGCACTTCTTGCAGATTCTCTCTTTTCGGTCCCCGGAAATTCTCCTCGAAACCCTCGCCGGCTTCTCGCAATTCGAGCAATACAGTTGCAGGTTCGACAGCGCAATGGACCCCTCCCTCCGGACAAACCCGCCGCTCTGCTGAACCTGTGGGTCCGGTCGTATCGCCTTCACGAGAGTGTTGATTCCTTCCACGAACGCCACTCCCTTGTCCGGCAACACCCGCAGCACTTTCCCTTTTTTCCCTTTGTCGCGGCCGGCGATCACAGAGACGATGTCGTCTCGCCGTACGTGTGCCTTGACCGTGGCCGCCGCGTCTCTTTTTTGCGAAAGCCGCTTTACCACCGCACAACCTCCATCATAGTACCTCCGGGGCAAGCGATATGATCTTGATAAAGTTCTTCTCCCGCAACTCCCGTGCAATGGGGCCGAAAATCCGGGTGCCGCGGGGATTGTTCTGGTCGTCTATGATCACGCATGCGTTGTTGTCAAATCGCAAAACGGAACCATCGTTCCGCGTGATGTTGGTCCTCGTGCGGACGATCACCGCCCGGACCACTTCTTTCCTTTTGACGACCCCATCGGGAACCGCCTCCTTCACCGAGGCCCGGATGACGTCGCCCACTCGCCCGTACCGCCTTTTCGACCCACCCAGAATCTTGATGCAGGCGACCTTCTTCGCTCCGGTGTTGTCCGCGACGTCAAGTCGCGTTCGCATCTGAATCATCGTCGTTTCCCGTCGTGAACCTGTTGTGTCTAAGACGTTGCTGTGACCGGCCCGGCTTCGCCCTGCTGAGACCGAAGCACTTCCACGAGTCGCCACCTCTTCAACTTGCTGAGAGGCCTTGTCTCCATGATCCGGACAAAATCGCCCGCCTTTGCTTCGCTCTTCTCGTCGTGAACGTAGTATTTTTTGATGCGCTTGACGACTTTTCCGTATTTGGGGTGGCGAAACCTCGACTCGACTTCCACCACAATCGTCTTGTGCATTTTGGCTTTAAGAACGACTCCCTTTTGCTCTTTTCGTCGCTGTCGTGTTGCTGTCTGTGCCATCCGGCACTTCTCCTTCCGCCCGCGCCACTGGCGGGGCGCGCCTGCCGTCCTTTTTCTCCACCCTGCCGATAGAAACCGCAGGGCTTACCTGTGGCTGTAACCCCCATCTTTCAGGATGGTAGTCACCCGGGCAATGTCCCGCTTCAACTGCGGGATGCGATGAGGCTTCTCCACCTGCCCCACGTGCAATTGCGAGCGCAGGTTGAAGAGCTCCTGGCGGCTGTCATCCAAAAGCTGCTCCAGCTCCTCACGCGTTTTCTCACGAAGCTTCTTCGCGTTCACGTTTGAACTCCGCCATCCTTCCTACGCGCCATGTCCCGTGCGCCAGACAAACCGGCTGCGGATGCTCAGCTTGTACGCCGCAAGGCGGAGGGCCTCGCGCGCCATCGCGAAGGGAACACCCCCCAGCTCAAACAACATCTTCCCCGGGCGAACCACCGCCACCCAGTGGTCCGGGGCCCCTTTGCCTTTGCCCATTCGGGTTTCTGCGGGCTTCTTGCTGACCGGCTTATCCGGAAACATGCGAATCCACAGCTTGCCGTGTCTCTTGATGTGCCTGTTGATGGCGATGCGCGCCGCCTCGATCTGGTCCGCGGGGATCCATGCCCTTCCGAGAGACTGAAGTCCGTACTCTCCGAAGCTCAGGTCCGTCCCACGAGAACAGATGCCTCGCCTGCTACCGCGCTGGGACTTCCGGTATTTGACTCTTTTGGGCATCAACGACATTTTTCCGCCCTTTCTTCTCCTCCAATCGTTCTCCCTTGTACACCCACACCTTCACGCCGATTGCCCCGTACCTTGTCCTGGCCTCAGCAAAACCATAATCTATGTCCGCCCGCAGCGTGTGCAAGGGAATCTTGCCTTCCTTGTAACTCTCGCTCCGAGACATCTCCGCTCCGCCCAACCTCCCCGCGCAGGCGATCTTGATTCCCTGTGCCCCACGGTCCATAGCCGTCGTCACAGCCTTCTTCATCGCCCGGCGGAAGGACACCCTGTGCTCCAATTGGAGGGCGATGTTTTCCGCCACCAGTCGGGAGACTATCTCCGGCACTTTGATCTCTTCCACATCAATGAAAATTTCTTTGCCGGTCTTCTCCGCAAGCTCTTCGCGGACCCGGTCTATCTCAATCCCCTTCCGTCCGATCACGATCCCCGGGCGCGAGGTGTGCAGAACAATCCGAATCCGATTGCTCGCCCGCTCAATCTCGACTCGCGGGATACCTGCTGACGCCAAACGCTCCTGAATATACTCGCGGATTTCCAGGTCTTCCTGCAGAAGCTGCCCGAAATCGCGCCGAGTGGCGAACCACCGGGAAGCCCAGTTCTTCTGCAATGCGAGGCGAAATGCTATCGGATTAACCTTCTGTCCCATCAGGCCCCCTTCCCTGGTCGCAGCCTCCGGGCAGGCACTTCCCGCCCGTTATCCGAACCGACGCCATCTCAAAAACCTTCATTCTCACCGCTCCTCCACCACGATCCTCACGTGACTGCTCCTTCTCCTGATCACGTTCCTGACGCCCCTCGCCCTCGCCATCACCCGCTTGAGCATGGGACCCTCGTCCACGACAGCCTCCGCCACGACCAACCTCCGCGTCTCGCTCTCCTTCGATTGGCGCGCGTTGGAGACCGCTGACTTCAGGACCTTGCCCACCATCTTGGCGCCGCGCCGCTTCGAGAAACGAACCACCTGTTCCGCTTCTTCAACCGGAAGTCCCCTGATCAACTCCGTCACTTCTCTCGCCTTTCTCGGCGGGACCCTCAGGTATTTTCCTATCGCCTTGCCTGGCAAATCAGAATCCTCCTTGTGTCACGATGGGCAGCCGGCGATCACTTCTGTCCGGCATGCTTCCGGAACGTCCTCGTCGGCGAGAATTCTCCTAATTTGTGCCCAACCATGTTCTCCGTCACAAACACCGAGATGAACTTCCGCCCGTTGTGCACGGCAAAGGTGTGCCCCACGAACTCCGGAGTGATCATGGACCGCCGGGACCACGTTTTGATGCCGCGCCTCTCGCCAGCGGCGTTCATCTGCCCGATCTTCTTGAGGAGCTTCGCGTCAACGTAAGGACCCTTTTTTAGCGACCTGGCCATCGTTCCTGACTACTTCCTTCCTTTTCGAGACTTAATGATGTGGCGGGTCGATTTGCTTCTCTTCCGGGTTTTGCCTCCCTTTGAGAGTTTTCCCCATGGCGAACAGGGATGCCTCCCGCCAGAGCTTTTTCCTTCTCCTCCTCCCATGGGATGGTCAACGGGGTTCATCGCTACCCCTCGCACCTTCGGGCGCCTTCCAAGCCACCGCGACCTCCCCGCTTTTCCAAGGGAGACGCTTTCGTGCTCCGCGTGCCCTACTTCTCCAATCGTGGCGCGGCACGTCACGGGAATCAACCGCACCTCGCCGGACGGCAGCCGGATGTGGGCGTACTTTCCCTCGCGGGACATCAGCGTCGCGCTCCCCCCCGCACTTCGCACCAGCACTCCTCCGCCGTTCCTTCTCAGCTCGATATTGTGCACCGACATGCCCTGGGGGATACTCCCCAGCGGGAGACAGTTCCCCGGCTTGGGAGCCGCGGTCTCTCCGGACATCACCACGTCTCCCACACCAAGCCCGGCCGGAGCCAGGATGTACCGCCTCTCCTGGTCCGCGTACTCCACAAGAGCGATCCTCGCGGAGCGGTTCGGGTCGTACTCGATCGCAACGACCTTCCCCTCAACGTCGTCCTTGTCCCGCTTGAAATCTATGATGCGATACCTCCGCTTGTGGCCCCCTCCACGATGGCGGGCGGTCATTCGTCCGTTCACATTCCTCCCGCCACTTCTCCTCAAGCTTTCCGTAAGACCCTTTTCGGGCTCCGATTTGGTTATCTCGGAGAAATCCGACAGTCTCGTGAATCTCAGGGACGGCGTAATTGGTCTGCGCCCTTTTATGCCCACTTCTGCGTCCTCCCTGGCCGTATCGTCGTGCTGTTATGCCTGACCTTGTCGCGGGCAGGCAATCCGTACGTGACTTCCAATGCGTGCACTCTGTCATCCTGCGAAACGGCCTCACACGAAGGTCAGCGTCTCGCCCTCCTCCAACGTCACGATCGCCTTTTTCCAGTCCGGCCGCTTGCCCAGCGTGGCGCCCATCCGTTTTTTCTTGCCTCGCACATTCATCGTATTGACGCTCCTGACGCGAACCTTGTAGAGCTTCTCGACGGCGCGCCGGACTTCGATCTTGTTGGCCACACGGCTCACGCTGAAAAGGTATTTGTTCTCCTTCTCGGACAACCGCGTGCCCTTTTCGGAGAGGAGGGGATGATTCACTATGGAGTATTCGTCTTTCATCTTGCCCACGGCTAAATCATTGCTCCGCGAGTCCAAGTGACTCAAAACTTGCCCTGGTCAACACCACAAACTTGTGCCGCAGAATGTCGAAGGCGCTGACATCTCCCGCGTTGCGACACGTTAACTGCGGGATGTTCCTCGCCGACAACAGCGCCGTTCGATCGGTTTTCTCCGTAATCAGTAGCACCTTTCCCGAAATGTTCAGGCTTTTCAAGGTCTGAGCCATCACCTTCGTCTTGGGAGTCTCAAACCGAAGCTCGTCCAGAACCAGCAACCTGTCCTGGCGAATCTTCTCCCCCAGAGCGTGCTCGAAAACCGATTTCTTCATTCGTTTGGGGAAGCGGTTTTCCACGAGCTTTGGTTTCGGGCCAAACACAACTCCACCGCCCCTGAACAACGGCGATGCCAGGCTGCCCGCCCGGGCGCGACCCGTGCCCTTTTGTCGCCAGGGCTTTTTCCCCGAGGCTTTCACGTCGCCTCGCGTCTTCGTGGAGGCGGTCCAGGACCTCTGACTGTTCTGAAGCTGCACGACATAGTCATGCAGGACTTGGTCGTTCACCTTCGCCTTCGCAACCGAGGGCCTAACGCCAAGTTCCGCGACAACCTGCCCGGCGGCGTTGAAGAGTTTTACCCTGGTAGTTTTTGCCTTTTTTTCGTCGCTCACTGCTTCTTCGCCTTTTGCTTGACGGACCTGCGCACCAGCACCAGCCCGCCGCAGGGTCCCGGAACACATCCCTTCACAAACACCATATTTTCCGCGGGGCGAACCTGCAACACCTCTAAGTTCATCACGGTCACTCTCTCGTGGCCGAGGTGGCCAGGCATCCTTTTTCCTCGAAAGACCCGCCCTGGCCAGGTGTTCGACCCGACAGAACCGATCCGGCGGTGGGACGTTGACCCGTGACTTTTCGGCCCCCCGGCCGCGCCATACCGTCTCACCATTCCGGCAAATCCTTTCCCTTTTGAGATGCCGATCACGTCCACCTTCTGTCCGACCGAGAAGACATCGGCAAGAATCTGCTGCCCGACCTCCAGCTCATCCGCCTCGTCGGCCCGGACTTCTCTCAGGTAACGTTTCGGCGACACGCCCGCCTTCCTGAAATGCCCGGCAAGCGGTTTCGTCATTTTCGATTCAGGCACTTCGTCAAAACCTAACTGCACGACCTTGCAGTTGCGCGGCTGGTCTTGTTTCACCTGCACCACGGTGCACGGGCCCAATTGCACGACCGTCCCCGCGACTGCCTTTCCTTGCGGATCGAACAGTTGCACCATGCCGATCTTTCTGCCGATCAGACTTTCAATCACTTTCAGCGCTCCTGCAAGCCTGCCCGAGGTTATTCCGCCCTTTGTGTCTTGGTGTCTTCGTGGTGCCAGTCTCAGACTGCCCCCGTCAGACACGAATCTTGATGTCAACTCCCGCAGAGAGGTTCAGCTTTTTCAACTCATCAATCGTCCGGGCCGTCGGATTCACAATGTCCAGCAGCCTCTTATGAGTCCGAATCTCAAACTGCTCTCGCGATTTCTTGTCCACATGGGGCGACCGCAGCACCGTGAACCGCTCCACTTTCGTCGGGAGAGGAACGGGGCCGACAACTCCGGCGCCCGTACGTTTCGCCGTGTCCACAATCTCCTCCACCGACTGATCGAGCAACCGGTGGTCAAACGCTTTCAACCTTATCCGAATCCTCTGACCTTCCACTTGCTGCCTTCGTTTGTCCTGATTCGTTTCTGTTCCACTCGCGGCGCCGTGCCGAGGACCGCCCGGGGACGGACCAACTACTCGAGGATGTCCGTGACGGTTCCGGCCCCCACGGTGCGTCCGCCTTCCCGGATCGCAAACCGCAGCGTCTTCTCCATCGCTATCGGCGTCATCAACTCCACCGTCAGGTTCACGTTATCTCCCGGCATCACCATCTCCACCCCT
>JAUYEE010000223.1 GCA_030691545.1 bacterium
GCACCCCGCCATCGGCGGGGTAGTCACGCGAAAAAAGCTGTCCAAAAACCGACGAAAGCCTTGAACCACGCCCCGTCTGCCTCTCTCATATCGCCTTTCCCCTGGGGTGAACTTCCGCTGCGCCACAAGGATCGGGGTAAACACCGTTTGTTAACTTCTTTGCCCTTGGGGGACAGTCTGCGCGATGAATGGCGGAAATCTATGATGGGCCTCTCGTCAGACCTTACGTTCTGCTACCCACTCGTGCGAGGTTTTGCCGTTGACCCTTACGTGGATTTATCCATTTTCTGCTGGCAGAGGACTCGTGCTTTTTGAAACAGTCCCTTCAGTTCGGGCGTAATCCAGGGTTTTCGATTCAGTTGGGCATAGGCGGCGTGCAGCTTGCCCCAGGAGTGTTGCGTGATGCGTTGTCCATGAAATAGAAGCGCGCTCGCAATGGCGGCGTAGTAGATGACGACGGCCGCTGCCTGCTCCGCCTCGGGAGCGCTGGCACCGGACAGCGCTTTCCCGTAATCCTTGAGTGTCCGGATAATCCCCAGATCGCACTGTGGGTTCAGGAGCAATTGACCCAGAGTCCGTCCCGTCACGCCCGGCAGTCCTTCGCAGGGCCGTTTGAGGACCGCTGGCAGGGACCTGGGGACCGCTGGGTCGAGGGACAGCTCGCTCGTCAACATCTCCTCAAGCACATCGGCCCTCGTTGAGCTGTCCTCGCCGCTTTGCCGCTCGTCTTCTTGATTCAGACCCATTGCCAGCAACCGGGCGAGCTGCTCGGGGCTCAGCCCGTAAGTCGTTTCTTCTTCCACGCGTTTGCCTCCGGCGATGCCCGCCATGGTGTGTGTCGGCCCGGGCGCGCCTTCCTTTGTCATATAACATATACGTCAATCTGGCGACGATATTGCAGCGGCCCTGGAAAAAAGCGCAATAAGCTCACGAATCTCACAGTCAACCTCGGCATCGGAATCTACAAGTTGCCGCACGTGACGCCGCAGTAGTGCTCGAAATCGCCGCTTCACGGTGAAAATCATGTCCGAGGCCGTGGCTTTATCCGGTATGCCATACTTCTCGCAGAGGTGCTCGAGCGAGGGGGGATCAACGTTATCTCTAATTGGCTCTAAGACCTTCGCACGAAAGAGCTCCCATTGAGTAACCGTTCCCTTTTCGCGACATTTTGTCTCCGCTTCCGCAAATACCTTGTCCAAAAGGGAGCACGCCCATGCGTAATCGAAGGCCTCCAGCGCGGTACTGCGCCGCACTAACTCCGGGGCCTTCGCCCAGTTCATCGTTTCGAGGGACACCAACCCGCCCGCAGGCATGTGACGTTTCGTCCGCTCCGTGCGAAATACGTCTGATAGGTATCGGTTCAAGCATGTCAGCAGGAATGTTCGGAATCGCCCTCTTGCAGGGTCGGCTTTCTGAACCACCCCATGGCTTGACAGCATCTTCTGAAAGAAACCCTGCGTAAGGTCTTTGGCGGACTGTTCGTCGTGGCCCTTGTGGCGGACATAGTAGTAAACTGGCTTCCAATACGTCGCCACCAGTTCAGCCAGCGCCGCCTCCCGCCGCGATTGGTCGCCCAATTGAAGACTGAAGACATGCGTCCATTGAGTAGTTGGGAAGAGTTTCTTGGCATTAGCGCTATTGCTTGCGTTCATCCGCCGAACCCCCCGCGTCTCGAGTGAAGCTGGCCAGGTAGTCTTTTTTCTGCCGTCCATACCGCTCGTCGCCCCGAATGGGATCGAGTGCGGGAAAGCCGTCGAGGATCTCGAAGAGATGTGGGTTGAAACTATTGGAGAAGATGTGAGCCGTCCTCGCAAGCCATTCGACGGCGGCGTCAAGCTGCCGTGAGATGGATAAGGCAACTGTCGCGTTGAGGGCTTGCGCCTGGTCTGTGATTCCCCACGTCGGCTCCGGATTCTCCGCAACCGACTCTTCGATCTTTGCGAGAGCTTCTCCCGACCTGCCTAGACCGGCAAGGGCAGCCGCTTCCATCGTGAGGTGATAGGCCCAGGGGCGGTCAATCTCGTTCGCCTTGACCAGTAGCTCAAGGGCGCCTTGGAAATCTCCTTTCAAGAGGTGACACTTCCCTTTAACCCTGAGGGCGTGGCAGAAATCGGGAGCCAAAGCCAGTATTTCCCCAACATGTGCCAAAGCGCTGTCAATGTTCTGTCTGTACCATCCCTGGAGAAGAGCAAGGTAAACATTGGCCAGGTGCAGAAAGGGATCGAGCTCGAGAGACGCTTTCAAGTCCTCTTCGGCTTTCCGAAGTTCTCCCCGCGAAAGCTGAAACATCCCCAGGGTGCACCGCAACATCGGGTCTGCGGAATTCGCCTCGAGTCCCTGTTGGAGAACCCGTTCGGCAAGCATCACGTCCCCGGATGCCGCGTGATACCATGCCCGGGTGTAGCAGCCGTAGGCCACGGCCGGGTCAATTTCCTCCGCGTGGTGCAGAGCGTCCTGCGCTTGTCGGACGAGTTTGTCGCGGTGGGGACTTCCGCGCACCCAGAGCATGTTGTAAACGTCTGCCAAGCCGATCCACGCCTGGGCGTAGGAGGTGTCCAGTTCCAGTGCTCGCCGAAAATGTCGCTCCGCCGCCTCCACGTCGGATGAAGTGTTTCGATACCAGTAGTGGAAGCGTCCCTTAATGAACTCCTCGTAAGCCTGCGGATTGGTGGTCCCTTTTCTCTGAATGCGCTCCATTTCCACCCCGGTCAAACGCAATCGCAACGCTCGGGCAATCGCAACGGCAATCTCATCCTGAACGGCAAAAATGTCGCCCATCTCCCGGTCGAACTTCTCCGCCCAGAGATGAAATCCGTCCGCCACGCTCACAAGCTGTGCGGTGATCCTCACGCGCTTTCCGGAGCGACGGACGCTTCCCTGGAGGATGGAATCCACGCCGAGCTCTCGTCCGACCCCCAACACGTCGAGACCCCTGGCTTGACAGCTCTTTGCCAACCACCGGGAGACCACCCGCAGGCCCTCGATTTTCGAGAGGTCAGTAGTGATGTGCTCTGTGATCTCCTCGCAGAAATGCTCTTCATTGAAATCCGGCTCATCGCTCAGGCTGAGAAATGGCAGGACGGCGACCGATTTTCTTTCTTTCGCTGCGACGCTCTCCCTCGCGTCAACCCTCCCCTCGAGAAGCCTCAGGTCCACGTGCAAACCATCCATATCCTGATATCGCAGCTCCGGATCCTTGCGCAGACATTTGCTGACGATTCGCCGGAGCTCCGCCGGGACCTCCGGACACAACAGGTCAATAGGGCGCGGCTCCTTCGTGAGAATCCCGGTCAACACTTCTGCCACGGTCCCGCCTTCAAAGGGAGGTCGCCCTGTGAGAAGCTCGTAGCACAGGACACCGAAGCTGAACACGTCGCTTCGACAATCCGTTTTTCGGCCGAGGGCTTGCTCCGGAGGCATATAGGCGGGCGTGCCAACCGCCTCGTGATCGCTGGAGATGCGGGCATCCCTATCCCCTTCCCGAAAGGTCTTAGCCAGCCCAAAATCAACGATGTGCGGTTGTCCATCCGGAGTGACCAGGACATTCGACGGCTTGAGGTCGCGGTGGAGAACCCCGCGCTGGTGGGCGTGCCGCATTGCCTCGCAGACGGTAAGCATCAGTTTCAGGACCTCGCGGTGCGTCAGACGCCGGTCTTTGACGTATTGGTGGGCCGGCACACCCTGGACCAACTCCATGGCGTAGAAATACATCCCTTGGTGTAGACCGCTATCGTAGATCACCGCGATATTCGGATGCTGAAGACGGGCAGCGAGTTGCACCTCTCGTTCGAACCGAGCTCGGTCTTTATTGGTGCCGAAGGCCCCTTTTCTCATCACCTTTAGGGCGACTTCCCGGCGAGTGCTCAACTGGACAGCCCGCCACACCGTCCCCATCCCTCCTTCACCCAAAGGCTCCCGTATCTCATATCCTTCGACTTGAGGGGGGACGGGGGGCTGCTCGGAACCTTCGTCAGGGGAGGGTCCGCTGACGGACGGCAAGTGAAGCGTATCCGGCGCCTCGGACATGGAAACCTCGCTCAGAAGAAGTCGTTATCCCTGCGAGCGAACACTCTGGCGCTTGCGATTCCCTGCCGAAATCGCGCGCCCATGTTTTCGACGCAAGCAGTGTACTCCGCCAGACTTACGCGTCAAGAGAAATGTTTCAGTAGCCCCGGCAGAAAGGGGTAGGTTGGAGGAGTCGGGCGTGAGCAAGATTTTTTCTGTCTGAGCCTGCAAGATTCCAGGTTTTTGCCCGTATATAACATATAGAGAAATGCGCGAACATGGGCTAACCGGGGGGGCGACCCGCAGGCGAAATGACCCCCTTGCAACGGGCGCCTGAGAAACACCCGGCGGGAGCTCCGCTGAGCCGCCCCGGGCGCCCACCCATACGTCAACAGGAAACTGCGCGGAAAAATGAGAAAGGGGGGATGACCTATGCGCTGACCTTACCCGATTCGTTTCCGGCACGGCCTCCCTACGGCCGAGGGGTGCCGGCCACCAAACAAGAATTGTCGTAACGGAATCAAAATCGAAAGGACACTTCCATGATGAAATCACGTTTACTTCATCTGGTCATCGCAGTGGTTGCCGCGATAGCAGTTGGCGTTTGGTTACTGACGCCACCAACCAGCGCTCGGGGACTTCCTGCGTGCAAACCTGAGCCAAGGGTCATCCCGCCTGGTTTCAAGGCCTACGGCAAGTCTTACAGCGAATGGGCGGCCAGATGGTGGCAGTGGGCATGGTCAATCCCGAAGCCCGTTAACCCTATGCTCGACCTGGACGGGGATGATGCCGACGAGGGCCAGATTGGCGACGTTTGGTTCCTCGCTGGCTACCTTGGCGAGGCACCATCACTGCCGGTTGAGCGCACCTGCGAGATCCCCGCAGGAAAGGCGCTGTTCTTCCCCATTATAAACCTCGCCTGGTTGACATTTCCGGAGGACATGGGTGGGTCGGACCCGGAGCACTATCCCGGCGACCCGTTCAAGTGGTTCATCGAGAACGAGTGGGAGGGATTTGCGGACATGGGGATACGGCCCCTCTTAAACTACTTCATGGACACGGCGACGGAGCTGTGGTGCGAGATAGATGGAAAGCCTGTCCGCAACATTAAGCGCTTCCGCGAGGATTCAGCCGTAACCTCCATATGGCTTCCCGAAGACGACGCCTACCTCTGGGACGAATGGTACCCGGACAGGTCTGAGGGGATATATGGCCCCACCGCTGATGCCGGCTACTACCTGATGGTTGCCCCCCTTGCCCCCGGCGAGCACACGATTGAATTTCATGGCAAGATGTGGAGCGAGCAGCACGTCATTTACCATCTGACGGTGGTCGAATAGACGTGGAAGATGCCGGGCACGAATGTGCGCCTGCGCGCCGACTTTGCAGCCGGCGCGCAGGCCGGTAATATAGCCAGCTCAAGGGCGAGCACGCGACGGTTCAGCCATCATCTTGTCACTCCTCCAGAATCGGCCAAGGGTGTGGGCGGTTTTCTCGTTGGAGCCGGAGTGAAGCCAGGCTGCATCGGGAGGCGTGAGGCAGCGCACGCACGAGATGCTGCTCGGGGCGCCTCTCGCTGATTCGGGGGACCCGTGTTCGAGCTACTTCTCCCGGTTTTCCTGAAGCGCGCGACCATCCGCCCCGCATGGGTCAATCTGCCGAAGGTTCTTTTTCTTCAGTAGCTCGTAGCAATCCGGAAGGTCGAAGAACTCCAGGACATTCGGCAGGAGGCACGAAAGCGGCCAGGCGTACGTCTCCGATTCAGCGATGTCCGAGTAAGATGTCAGCGCGTTCTTTAACGTAACTTGCTTGACGTCATCGGACAGCACCGCCGCAAACGTCGCGGGGAATGCACCCCATCCCTTCGCCACCAGATGAATCTCCTCGTGTCCCTGTCCTTTCAGCCACGCGAGCACTTGCAGAACATCGCGCGTTTTCTGGCCGACATACGGGTCATCGAGCATAATGGAGTGAATCGCATAGAAATAGTCGCATCCATAGGACTGCAGGAATGAGTTTTCGTCGCAGGTGTC
This sequence comes from bacterium, assembly GCA_030691545.1. GTDB lineage: Bacteria > Auribacterota > JABMQX01 > JABMQX01 > JABMQX01 > JAUYEE01. The sequence continues at coordinate 6,039 of JAUYEE010000223.1, forward strand.
GGGGCGCGATTCGCCGACGCCTCGCACGTCGCAAGCATAGAACGCGGCATCGGGCTGCGCCGCGATGATTTCTCGAATGAGCGGTTCCTCGCGCAACTCGGCGTCGCTGGAATGGTGGGACACGTACAGAATCGCCTGCCGTTGTCCTCGCGGAGGGCGTGACATCAGCGGCTCGTCAGAGAGGCGATACGCGATTGCCTGAATCCCAGGTTCAGTCTCCACGAGGTAGGTGGTCCAATAGCGTTTTGGGAATCCGCGGCTGCGCCAGTTTCTCAGAATGCGGTACTCGGGCGCCCCGTCTGTTGTTCGCGGGTTCGACAGCCCCTTCAAGCGAAATGTTTCCGCCAGCACCCGCCTCAGTTGCGGCTCGGAGAATTCCTTCGGGCGCTTCTGCGCGAGAGCCTGCGACATTTCTTTTGTGAACGAATAAATGGGCCGGGAATTCAACTCACAAACCTGCCCACGGGGCGCACACCACAGTGTCTCGTCCTTTTCGATGGTCAGCTCCGGCTCCCGTTCAGCGTTGGAAACGCCGGTAGCACGATTGAACGAGCGATACATCGCTTCACGGCTTTCTTGAGAATAGCCATGATAGCTCGGGCCGATGGATAGCGCTATGTTATCCTCCATCCCGAGCAGTGCGTACAGGCGTCTGAGACGGTTGTACGCCTCCTCGGACCCGCGCGCGTCGAAATAGTCCATCTCCTTCGCGAGAATGATGATCGGCTTCGGGGCCAGAGCGGCGAGGAAATCGGAATGGTCCAGGCCAAGGGCCAACGCTCGCGGAGGACATTGTTCTGTGTCGGCAGGCAACTCGTTTTCCAGGTTGCGGCGAAACGTGGTAACAAAACACCCCGGGGCTGCCATGGTCCAGCGGCTCTCAACAGCAGAAAGCCACGTGGTCATCGTCCCTCCCCCGGAGTTGCCCGTCACGCCGATGTGTTTCGGGTCAACTTCCTCGCGCGTCAGAAGGTAATCGAGAGCGCGAATTCCGTCCCATGCCCGCCAGGTTCCAAAAAACTCCCCGACCAGAAACTGCTGATTCCCCGCGTACAAATGCTCGCCGACGGCAGCACCGATCTTCGACTTCAGGTTTTCACCGGGATACTGGAGGCGCTCCCCTTGACTCATCGGGTCGAAAATCAGCACCACATAGCCCTGGCGAGCCAGTCCCTGCGAGAACGATTGGTACTGCTGATACGCTTTCCCGTTCACAGAATGGCCGCACGTGCCGACAACGCCGGGAAGGGGAAACTTCCTCCCTTTCGGGACGTACAGGTTCGCCGTCACGAGGAAATCGGGGCGACTCTCGAAGATTACTTTCTCGACCCGGTATGTGTCCCGTTCGACAACGCCCGTAACCCGTGGTTTAAGAGGCGTTTTCTCAGGCCAGGGACCGAAGCTCGTTTGGACCTTCTCACGGACTTCGCGCACATAGGCTTCGGCGTCGGCTCGCGTCTCTATCTCTGCGCGGCGCCTGTCCGATCGCGCTTCCACGCGACGCACCCGCTGAACAAAATACTCCTGCACCATTCGAGGAAACCGATTGAGCGGCTCCGGCGAGGTTTTGTCTGCGGAGGCGGCGCCGGACACATCACCCGCAAGCAAACACACGGTCATGGCAAGCCCAATGAGGGCTGCCCTGCGAACCGGCAGCCTCCTCCAGGACCGCGCAACCTCGGATTGACAGCTTAAATCCTCACCGGGCGCCTCGTTTTCTGCGGCGAATCTGCGCACGCCAAATGCACGGAATAGCGCAACCAACCAAGCGAGTCTTTTGTGGTTCATCTTCAACCTGAATGCCTCCTTACTGTACGGTTTCGTCGAGCGGCAAACCGAGTTTCTCATACGATGCGCCGGCCGGGACAACCCTTGGCCGGCAATGGGACTCACTTCGTCATAGGGGCCGTTTCTCCCTCGATGTCGCCTATGACAAACTGAACGCCGGCCAGGAGGTGCCGCAGAAAGAGCGGGTTCCAGTATGTCGCAGGTTCGTGGCCCAGCGTCGTGTAGAAGACACAGCCCTTGTCAAAGGCCCTAACCCATGAAACGGCGTAATCCTTATCGGGGCGCTTCCCTGGGTCCGCCATCTGACTCAAATCAAGACTGGCGATGACGCGCAACTTGTCGCGCGAGTAGGGTGCGCCGAAGATATACACCTCGTCCGTTATCTTGAAGGGCTTCCCCTCAAAACATGCGTTGATGGGGTGCGCCGAGTCATCGAGTTTAATGGTTACCTCCTGAAGGATGTGGCCGGCATAATAGCCGCCCATCAGGTCGCCGAACTCGGGCCAGTTCTGGAAGGCGGCGGTCGCGGCGTGGATGCCGACCAGTCCCTTGCCGCTGTGGACGTACTCGATAATGCTCTGCTTGACAGCCTGATCGAACTGCCTGGCCGCAGCCTGTCTCTCTGGGTCGAGCTTGGTGAAATCCTCCGGAAGGAAAGGCTCAGGCTCGTGGATGTTGTTCAGAACGAGGGCGTCGAATTGTGGCAGGCGATCTCCCAGCAAGAGCCTCGGGTCGTCGCTGACGACGGCCTGAAAGGCCCCGGTCTTCTTCCCAAGAATTTCGACGGCCTTCTCTGCAAACGGATTCGGAGTGTGCGTCCAGGAGTGTCCCCAGACGAGCACTCGGCGAGGTTTGGCCGGCTTAGCCGGCGCCGTTTCCGGTGCTGCATCCTCAATCTGTTTAATCTGCTCCTTAGTGGGTGCGGGAACCTGGCGTGCCTTCATCCTGGCGTCGCGCACATCCGGCGGAGTCGGCCCGGGGGCACGGTGAACCGGAGATGAGTCCCGCGGCTCCGTGGGCGCCTCAAGGTCTCCCACAGCGAATTGGATCGCGTCCAGGTAGAACTGGAGGATGGCCCGATCCCACCAAACCTCCGTGCGATGCCCGAGACCCGCGTAAAAGATGCGTCCCTTGCCAAAAGACTTCACCCAGGCCTGAGCGAAGTCGTTGTCCTCTCGTTGAATCCACTTGACGCCCATGTTGGTGCGCTCGGTATCAAGCGATAGCAGGACGCGGAGTTCTTTCCGGTCGTAGGGAGGGCCGAACTGATATATCTCGTCTGCGAGGCGAAAGTCCTTGCCGCCAAATGCTGCGACGAGCGGGTGGCTTGGCTCCTCGACCATCACGGCAACCTCCTCGTTCCAGGGGTGACCCGTGAACGTGGCTCCGAGAAGCTCGCGAAAGTCCGGCCAATGGGCGTTTGCGGCAATGGCAAAGTGGTAGGCGACGATCCCGCCGCCGTTTGCCACGTAGTCGAGGAGGCTCTGACGCAGAACCTTTTCCACCGCCTCTTTGGTGTTGCCGTGCGCCTTCAGTGTCTCCATAGCCGCGTCACTCGGGGTGATCCACGCCCCGCAACTGTTGTTCATCACGATGGCGTCGAATTGCCGGATATTCTCAGGCAGGAAGAGGGCGATGTCACCGCTCACGATCGGCTCGAAGGCGCCGGTCTTCTCACCGAGAATTCGCATGGCACACAGACCGTAAGGGACGCAGTAACCCTTATGTGGGTCCTTGTCCATGAGGTGTGACGGTGTGCTCCAGATGAGCACCCGGCGTTTTCTCTTGGGCACGACACGGGGCTTCGCCGGCGCCGCGGCACGGATTTGATTTTCCTGATGCGTGGGAATACCCTCGGGCGATTTCGCGGGTTCAGCGGCGAGAAGAATCGCCGGGAGAACTGCCAGCACAATGGCCTTCACTGTACAGAATCTCGATTTCATGATCCTACCCCTTTCACAATGACCATCCTTGCCGATAGTCGGAGCGCAGGAGGTTAGCCGCCTCTGCATTGCCAACGATCTTGCACTCGACAGGGTCGAATTCAAGGGCGCCCTCGACCTGGGTCGCCACATTGCCGAGCATGAGGAACTCCGTCAAGGGTGCACCATATTCGAAGCTCGCCGGCTCCTTTCCACCCTTGTAATCTCGCGCGGGTTAAAATGTCGAGCAGGCCTGCCGGGGCCACTCCGGGAAAAGTGGTCTCGTCCCATGTGTATTGGAGTATATCGTCTGGAGGCGCTCCTTACAAGTCTTAGCGAAAACCCACTCAACCTAACCTGAAAATTCGCGACACGCGGACAGCAGTTTCGTGAACGACCCAGGCACAAAGACACAAAGATATGCCCCTCCGGCGGCCCTTGAGGCCTTGGTGTTTTGGCGTCTTCGTGGTGCTCGGCCTGAAAAGCGGCACTTAGTGGCCAGCATTTTCATGCTCTCCGGGTGAACGCGGTTCATGACGGACTGCCTTGCATGGCATGGACGCGGCGCCGACTCCGAAGCCAAACCTTCATTCCTCGTTATGCATTCGGTCAAGACACTCAAATAAGAAGCTGCGACCCTGGAAGCCCGACGCGCGAGCTCGTTCTTGCATTTCTCCTGTGAACACCTTAGGCTTAGTCAGAGCAACGTTGAGAAAAACGCGGCGTGTTTGAGGGTTCTCTTATGACTGCTCCCATCGCGAGAAAGAGAGTGCTGGCGGTCGGCCAGTTCGTCGTTGACATGCTGGTCAAGCCGGTGGAGCGTCATCCGCCGGCGGACGTGGCGGACATTGTGGACTTCATTCGGCTGGACACGGGCGGCTGCACGCTCAACGCGGCGAGGGTGCTTCACAAGCTCGGCGTGCCGGTCCGTCTGTCTGGATTGATCGGCGACGACAGGTTGGGAGAATTTCTTCTAACTGAAATTGCCCGGAGCGGAATGGATTCGTCGGGACTCAGAGAAAAACCAGGCGCCGCAACCTCATCCTCGATTGTTCTGATCAGTCCCTCGGGAGAAAGGTCTTTTTTCCACTGCCCCGGTGCGACCGCCGAAATGACACTTGTTGACATTCGCGAGGAAGACCTTGAATGGAGTGACATCGTCCACCTGGCAGGAACGTGCGAACTGAATTCTCTCGACATCACAGCTTTCCTGGAAAAGGCAAAGCGACTTGGGAAGGTCGTGTCCCTCGATGTGGATTACGACCCGCAGGGGAGATGGGGCGAGCGGGTGAAACCGTGGCTTCCTTACCTAAGTTACTTTCTGCCGTCGAGAAAGGAAGCGGCTGTGATTAGCGGCCAGTCTGAGATTGACGAAATCCTTGATTACTTCGCCGAGAGCGGCGTGAAGACGACCGTCGTAAAAATGGGGAAAGAGGGCTGCGCTGCAAGGGCGCCGGACAGGCGGACGCTGCGGCAGCCGGCTTTCAAGGTTGATGTAGTTGATGCGACTGGAGCGGGAGACGCCTTTGTCGGGGGATTTCTCGCTGGGGTCGCCGAAGGGTGTTCTCTTAAAGAATGCCTCCGCATGGGATGCGCGGCGGGCGCCCTCACGGTCACGGCTCTTGGCGCCGGCGCCGGGCTTACAGACCGCGCTCAATTTGACGCCTTTATTCAGGAGCACACGAAATGAGCCTTTGCGACATGAACTCGTTGTTGGTGGCTGCAAGACAAGACGGCTATGCCGTTGGCGCCTTCACGGTGTGGGACATGGAGTCAGTTCAGGCCGTTATCGGCGCCGCGGAGTCTGTCCAGGCTCCTGTCATTGCGCAGGTCGGCCCCTGGGAGGCGGATTTTGCGGGAATGGAGCTTCTCGCGGAGATTGTCAAGCACGTCGCGCTTCGTGCTTCAGTTCCGGTCGCTTTCCATCTCGATCACGGTGAGAGCTTTGAGCGCGCCATGCAGGCAATTCATTGCGGCTTCACCTCGGTCATGATTGACGCATCAAATCTCCCTTTCGAGGAGAACGTCGCGGTCACGCGCGAGGTTGCGAAGTGCGCTCATGCAGCGGGGGTGAGCGTCGAAGGTGAAATCGGGATTGTGGGAGGCGGAATCCATTCTGCGGAGAGTGGCGGAGAATTGGCTATGACCGATCCGGAGGAAGCGGCTCGATTTGCAGCCGAAACCGGCGTTGACGCTTTAGCGGTCGCCATCGGAAATGCTCACGGATTTTACAAAGCTCCCCCGAAGCTCGACTTCGCGCGCTTGAGCCGGGTTGCCGAGAGGGTTTCAATTCCCCTTGTGCTTCACGGGGGCACCGGAATTCCCGACGACGCCATCCGCGAAGCGATCAAACACGGAGTCGCAAAAATCAACGTCTGCACAGAATTTGTCGCTGCCTTCGGAAGAGCGTTTCAGGAAGTGCAATCTCAACCCGATTTCGCCTACAACGTCCCAAGTCTCTTCTCCGAACCCCGCCGCCGGGCGATGGAACTCATCGGCGAAAAAATCAAGTTGTTCTCTGGGAAAAGATAATCTCTCCCATCGGACAAGAATCTCGACCGTCTCAGGGTGCAATCGAATCCGGCGCTCACAGGGGTTTTAGAACCTCGCCCTTGACGGGTGAGTAGTCTTTTTTCTGTTCCCTCTTGCCGTTCTTCTCGACTTCAAGGTTATTGAAGAAAACCTTGATTCCGGTCGCGTCCTGGATGACGGGGGTGTTCATGAGATGGAAGTGGATATGAGGCTCGGAGGAGTTGCCGGAGTTGCCGCAGAGGCCAATCACCTCGCCTCGCTTGACATTCTGCCCGCGCTTGACTCTCACGCTTCCAAGTTTCAGGTGGGCGATGACGGAAACTTCGTGTTCGCTGTGCTCGATAAACACAGCGTTGCCGAGGACTGAGAAGGGATTCATTGAGCCGGGAGCGTTATCCCTCACGCCCGTGATTACGTCAGTCACGATCCCGTCTGCCGGCGAAGTGACCTCTCTCCCGAAGGCATAGTAATCCTCGTTTTTCGTGCCATCCCCTTTTCGCGTTTTGCCGTCCTCTCCGACTCCCAGGAAATCGAAAGCGAACCTCTGGTTCGGCACATCGTGATGCTGGTTAAGCTCTTTCGTGTCTCCGCCCCACTGGACAAGCCATCGCCCCTTGAAGGGAAGAGAGAGGGGTGTTTTGTTTCTTTCGAGAACGGGAATGTCCGCGACATGCGGCAGGAACCACAGCCCGATGATTTTGTCGTCTCCGTCGAGAACGAGCTTGAGGTCCATGATGCCCCGTTCGAAGTGGACAGGTATCACCGCCTGATTCGGCGGGTTGAATCTGGTTTGCCCGAGTTTTCTTATCTTCCCCAGTTCGCTCAACAAACCATCGAAAAGCCTCTTGGTTTTTTCTTCGGGCAGAGCCTCAATCATGCTTTTGCTGAAGTCCCGCCGTGCAGAGGCGTAATCCTGTTGGTTGATCGCTTGAACCATCCTTTCGGCGATTTTCTCGAACCTCTCCGTTGGCTCAGCGCACTCTACGACGGCTGCTGTCCACACAAGAGAGGACAGAATTGACAACAACAGTGTTCGCATAGCCGTTTTCCCTTTTGGCACCGGTTCTTCTGCTGTGCCGTTTTCTTACGGGATCCTTGTGTACGATGCTCTGACTCGTCAGTCAGACTCCAACCTTACAAAGAATCTGGACCATACTATGCACGAATTTGTTAGACTGAGCAAACGCATCTCAAATCGGGCGTCATCCTGCCTGGAAATTGATGTTCTGAGAAGACGGACCTTCTTAAGGAGAACTGCCATGGTGCTCATTTTATCGGTGCTGCTCGTTTTGTTTCCTGCCATTGTAGCCGCGGAATCTGCACAGCCCAAACCCATTCGGGTTCTGATTGTTACGGGAGCAGAGCATCCGGCTCACCGCTGGCATGAGAACAGCCTGGCGATCCGAGACGCTCTGGCCAGTTCGGAGCGGTTTGAGGTCCGCGTTTCGGAGGACCCCGAGATTCTGGCGACGCGGGTCACCGACCGATACGACGTGGTTATCCTCAACTACTGCAACTGGGAGAAGCCCTTGCCGAGCAAGGAGGCTCTCGAAGGGCTTGTCAACTTCGTCCGAGGCGGCAAGGGGTTGGTGGTGATTCACTTCTCGTCAGGCGCGTTTCCCGATTGGCCGGAATACGAAAAGCTCATTGGGCGGGTCTGGGACAAAGTGAGCACGCACGATCCCTACCGGACGTTCCATGTCCAAGTCGTTGATAGAGAACATGCCATCACCCGCAAACTCGCTGATTTCGACATCTCCGACGAACTCTATTTCTGCCTCACCGGCAATCCGGAGATCCGAATCCTTCTCACGGCCCGCTCCGAGGTCACGAAAAAAGATGAGCCGATGGGCTTCGTCCTCCAGTATGGGAAAGGCAGAGTGTTCCACACGCCTCTCGGTCACGATGTGAAAGGCCTGACAGCCCCGGGCTTTGTCCAGCTCCTCCGCGGCGCCTGCGAGTGGGCCGCCACTGGAGACGTCACAGAATAACCAGGTGTCCCTCGCCATTTATGGACCCGGGCACAGAGGAACATGGTTTCAGCCTGCCGCAAGAGGCTCGATCCCTTCACGACGGCCGCAGGGAACGTTTCATTTCCGTTCGGGTTAAACCTCTTGTCGCTCGTGAACGTTTATTAGCATTAGTAATCAAGAAATCTCCTTGCAGTAGGGAGACCGAGTCTCTGAGACTCGCGGAAACAGTGTGAACAGAAAAAAGGAGGGGTACTATGACAGGACTCCGAACGCGAACGTGGCTCACGGGCTTGCTTGCCGTTCTTTGCGTCGCCACGGTAGGGATCGTTATGCCAGCAGCCTTTGCCGAGGAAGGCGCTCCGCCAGAAGGCCGGGTGAGACCGGCGCCGATCGACCCGGAGAAGGCAAAGGAAATCTGGACAGTCGAGGCGAAGTGCGCTGCCGGCGCCGCCGAAATCAAGGGCGAAGATGTGGAGAAGGTCGTCAAAGCCTATATTGCCGCGCAGCAAGCTTATGCCGAGAAAGTCAAGGACCTGCCCCGGACGAGAGAATCCTTTGAGCAGAGACAGGAGATTGCCACGAAGGCAAACGCAGACCTGAAGGAAGCTCTCACGAAAGCGTTCCCCGACAAGGCAGAGAAAGTCATCGGGCTGCTGGGTCCGCTTGGCGCGATGGGCTCCCGGCTTGACCGCATGGTTGGCGACCTCATCGCCTTCAAGCTCCCCCCGGAGAAGCTTGCGAAGGCCGTCGGCGCGGTCATGGAGAACAGCAGAGAGCAGTCCAAGCTGTTCGCCCAGGCCAGAGAAAGCGGTTCCTTTGAGAGTGTCCGGGACAAAGTGCAGCCACTTACCGACGCTCTCAACAAGACGCTTTCTGAAATCCTGTCCGAAGAGCAGATGACTCAGTGGAAGGAAAGATATGCCAGGCCCTTCGGGGGCGGCGCGGGTCGTGGTCCAGGAGGAGGTCGCACGCCAGGCGCAGGCGGTGCCGCGCAATAACCGGCGCGATCAGAATTCCACGGTCGGACGTTTCTCTCGACCAGAGTTCAATCCAAGCGGGAGGAGAAGCCATTCGTTGGCGTCCTCCCGCTCGCTTTTTGTTAAGGTAGCGCAGGCGTCCCCGCCTGCATCCTCCGACGAAATGTTGAAACCCAACCAGCGCGAGGCGTCGTGGAGCGCTGACGTGCGGATACTGCGCAGGCTCGAGAGGAAGTGCAGCATAGTAAGACGCAACAGTTGGGGCGAGAATTGCGCAGCGGTTAGGCATTCTCCGACGCCTGCGCTTCGGCACTGCTCCGGCGGTACAGGAGGATGGCTTCTTCCCCGGCGATGGTGACAATGGATGTCAGGAGATACCGGACGGCAAATTCCCTTCCGCCGCGCGTCATTCCCCGCATCACCCAGAACCGCGGATCCGCATATCTGGCGGCGATTGCGGCGGTGCGTGCGGCTCGCCGGGCCCACTTGTTTCGAATGGAGCGGACGATCACGTTGCCGCTTACCGACGTGTACAGCCGGTGGTAGTCCAGGACTTGAGACATACGCAGTCCCTGTAACCGACTTAACGGGAACTTCTCGAGCAACTTCCGGACGCGCACAATCACGCGCTCGTTCAGATCGAGAAGGTCCGTTACGGTCACCTCAAGCTCCGGGCGAGGCGACTCGGCGTAATAAACGTGAGCGATCTCGGAAATCAGACTCCCGCATAGGTCACCGATAGGCGACACGCCGAAAGACGTATTGATGGACATGCGCCTCCAGATTCGCTTGCGACACCGGTCCACGATGGAATAGGCAATTTCATCGGCTTCCGTGGCACCCTTGATCGGGTGCAGTTGAACTCCTTCGACTTCAGCAGAGGAGCGTCCATCTTCCGTACGCAGCTTCGCCCGGGTCCGCAAGACGACCACCACCACGCTGACGACGAACAAAAGCGCCGGTACCGCGGCAAAGTAGATGGCATAGTCGAGAATTGATGCAAGCATCCCTGTCCTTTCCGGTAGACTGGACTTCAGGCTGAGATTCTAACAAATATCTCTCTATCTCTGCCGCCCTAAAGAAATCCCTTCACGCAACAGCTCAGTCTCGAGGTAAAGACTCACCGCAGTCGCTCATGAACTTGCGTTCACCCGGAGACCATCAAAATGTCTGGCGCTCCCCGTTGGCCCCAAGACCTTTACCACGAAGACACAAAAACACAAAGTGGGAACCGCCCCGGGCGGGTGATAACGTCAGGCTGTTGTGAGGGCATCGCACACAGAGGATATTCCAAAGCCCTAACGGGGCGTAATACCTTAGCCCAGGGGCAACGCCCTGGGTCCAGGCGAACAGAGCTCTCCAGCCCTGTAAGGGCGAAATAGCCCGCCTGGATGGCCCCGATCGCCCTCGCCGCCATACGACGTGAATACAGCCGCACCCGGGCCGTACAATGCCCTTGACAGAAGGTGCCTCCGCCACATAAAAACATCGTGAAGTCGGCGAAACAAGCAGCAACCGGAGAGCCCCTCGTAGGATCCTCTGCTCTCCGGCTCAGATGTATAACGAGAAGACGCGATTTCTCCTGGGACGCGACGCAAGGAGGGGCGAGGTCAACGAGACGTTCTCCAACGCGTACGTGGACAGAAGGTAGCGCAGGCGTCCCCGCCTGCAATGGACGGCAATCTTGTTACGGCGCCGGCCTGGCCGGCGCATCCGGAGTGGATGACGAAGTTCCTCAAGTTGCTCGGAACAAAGATCGAACCGTGAGGAGTAAAAAAGGCAACGTTAGGACCGGGCAGAATGCCTACACTGGAGTTCAAGGATGATCCCGAAATCCCTTTATCGTGGAGTCGCACTCATTGCCGTGGCGGTGTTTCCCTTTGCCGTCAGCGGAGAAGCGGAGCCCGAGTTCATCACGGAGGCAGTCAACGAACTGCCTACGGGTGAGAAGGTGGGCGAGCGGCCGTACGAAATGCAGGGAAGAACAGAGGCTCGGACACCATTGGTTGACTTCGAGGACCTTTCCGGCTGGAAGCTGAGCGGGCACGATGGCGGCCGGGGGATGCTCTATCGGTCGCGCGAGGAGCAAATGTGGGGACAGTATGTTGCCAAGGTCACCTACTCGAGCGAAACGAAAAGAGGTCGGGTCGAGATTTCGCCTCCGAAGCCCATCGAAATTCCGCACGAGTTCGACGCCGTGAACATATGGCTATACGGCGACAACTGGGGTTGGGTTGATTATCCGTCCCTGACGAGGGCGACGCTTTTCATTCGCATTCTCGACGCGGAAGGTGAATCGCACGAGGTCAACATGGGGGTGATTGATGCCAAGTATTGGTTTCTCGCGCATCGCACACTGGCGGGAAGGGGATCGTGGTCGCCGAATTACACAAGCTCCGAGGACGGAAAGATTGATTTCCCCGCGAAGCTGGTGTCCCTGGTCATCACTCCGTGCGCGGACAAGGAACCGAGGTCCATCTACCTCGACTCGCTGAGCTTCTACAAAGAGAGACTCAACCCGCTCGTCTTTCAGGAAAGGACAGAGGCGCTTCCCTTCCCCACGAGGGAGGATACGATTCTCCCAACCGCGTATCACGAACATACAAATCAGGCAAGCGAAACTGAGGACGGATGCGTTTTCCAGTACAACGGCAGCGACTGCAAGATCGAGTACGTGTATCGCCCCGTGTCGGGCACATTGGGCGATGTGGAAGTCGTCTATGATGGCAAGGCGACGTTCAAGCCAACGGCGGGCGGGGGAATCACATTCGAGATGGCGGGGAGAACCTTCAGCCCGGATGACCCGGACATCCGGCGCGAACTCATCTCGAAAGATTTCCGTGACGGCGTCCTGACGACTCACTGGCTTCTGAAGCACGACATGGCGACATACGCCTACTCATTCTCCTTTCATATCAAGGGCAAATCGCTCATCGTTGATGCGGCGGCAAAGGGAGGGAACGCGACGGAATTCGTGATAGGAGAATGCGAGGGTCTGCCTCGTCCGAAGCTCATCAAGGTCCCGTACCTGACGTTCGGGCGGCGAGAGCCTCGCGTGCTGTACAGCAGCGGTCTTTTCGTGTTCGCGCTCCTCGACTGGTACAATTCCGATGCCTCGCGGTTCTATGAACGTGTGCAGGTTGTACCGGAAGATTCCGCGTACTACAACGGGGGATCGGAGTATATCCCCAAAACAGACGGAAAGAGGAACGATCTCCGGGAGCGGCTGTTTCTGACGGTTTCCCCGGACTTCGGCGAGGTCCTGCCGAACATTCCCAATCCCCCTTCCCGCATGCGCGAAACGGCGAGCCATTACCTCTGGCGGAACATCGGGCAGATTCAACCGGAGCTGTGCAAGAAATACAAAGCATACGGCATTGACTATTTCATGGCGAATCATCATGAGGTCGTCTGGCGGGACGGCGGCGAGAGTTTCACACTCCGACTGAAGAGTGCCCCCAAGAACGTCGGAGATGAGAGGCTGAAGGAGTATTCGCAGCTACTGCGAAGTCTCGGCTATCGCTTCGGCTTGTACACGAATTATTCGGACTACGCTCCGGTGAACGAAAACTGGGACGAGGACAAAGTGAGCCGGTTGCCAAACGGTGATTGGCAACGAGCCTGGCCTCGCAACTACGCCCTCAAGCCCGCCTATGCGAGAGAATTCGAGGAGTATTTTGCTCCGCGTATTCACGAGAAGTTCGGCACCTCGGCGGGCTACTGCGACGTCCACACGGCGCTGATTCCCTGGGAGCGGACGGATTACGACGCGAGGGCGCCCGGAGCGGGAATGTTTCGGCCGGTCTTCGAGTCCTTCGGCGAGCTTCTCCTCAAGGAGACACAATTCCACCACGGCCCGGTGTTCAGCGAGGGCAGGATGCACTGGCTGTATGCGGGTCTCGCGGACGGCAATTATGCCCAAATCGTCTCGCCAGCCCCGTACAAGGAGCCGCTCCTCGTTGACTTCGACCTTCTCAAAATTCATCCGTTAGAGACGGACTTCGGAATGGGGATGCCCTCGATGTTTTACGAGGGAAGTTCGGACTGGGCGAAGGACAGGGATTGTCACTCTCCGTTTTTTGACCGGTTCATTGCAGCAACCATCGCGTACGGGCATATCGGTTATCTGACGGACGAGTGGGGCTTGCCGGGCACGCTCAAGTCCTACTTCATGCTTCAGCAACTCCAGAGACGGTATGCAACGGAGGAGGCGGTCGAGATCAAGTACGACCGCGACGGCAAGCTTGTCTCGACGAGCGAAGCCCTAACTTCCGATGCGTACAAGGACGGCCGCGTGTACGTGAAATACTCCGGCGGGCTGAAGCTCTTCGTAAACTACAACGAGAAGGAAAACTGGACCGTCGAGGCAAACGGCCAGTCGCACGTGCTTCCTCCCTTCGGCTTCTACGCAAGCGATCCTAAGGAGTTCGTGGAATACTCGAAAATGGTCGGCGGAAAGCGGGTCGAATTCACGGACTCACCCGAGTACCTCTACCTTGACACGCGGGGCGAGTTCGTCAAGTTGCCGGAGGTCGCCGCACGCGGCGCCCTGGTTCTCAAGAAGGAAAGCGAGCGGCTCTGGTGGCTCATTCCAGCGACCCGCTGCGGCGATTTCTGCATTTACACGGACCGGCTGATGCCGCGGATTGACGTGTCCGAAGTGAGAATCACCCCCGTTGCCGAGAACGGAGAGGAATTGGAGAACGTCGAACCTCGCCTCGCGCGAGGCGGGTTGAGTTTTCTCCAGAAGGAACACGCAATCAAATACCGAATCGAATTCCTTGAAGAAGGAGAAGAGACGCCCTCGCCCCCCTTCAAACTCACGCTCAAGAGCGACGAGTGGGAAATCGGGGCGGGCGAACCGTTCTCTGTCAAAGCAACCGTGTGGAATTTCTCACGGTCCGAGCTTAAAGACATCGCCTTGCGTCTCACTCTCGCCGCAGACACGCCGATCGCCCTGGATAAGCGTCTTCCGGGGCCCATCGGACAGCATTCGGCGCTCACCACCGACTTCACGTTTGAAATGCCTCCCGACGCACCCGGAGCGGACAGAATCTGGGTTTGCGGTGAGGCAAGCGGAACAACTGACGCAAAACAATTGAAAACTTCCGCGTGGCTCGATTTCCGTCCCGTCCCTGCGATGGAGATCAACCTGTTGCCGGAAAAGCCCCTCGCAGCGCCCCCGGGCGAGAAAGTCACCTTTCGCGTCGAGGTCATCAGCCACCTACGGTGGGATTTCAACTCAATGATCGAGGTCGTATCCGGCTCGCCGCCCGGCAGTGTGCTGGCTCAGCAGAAGGTCCTCCTGAAGAAAGGAAGACCGACCGAGCTTCCGCTGAGGGTGGTCATGCCCGAGCATGAGATGGAGACGGAGCTGACAATCAGCGTCAGTACAGGCGGCCTGCCCTATAAGAAAAAGGCCTGGTTGAAGGCCACCAGTGCTCCAGAAATCGCGCACAGGCTTCCCGACCTCGTCCCCGAGCCAACCTGGGGATACTGCGCGAGAGGAGGAGAAGAAACCGCCGGAGATAGCCGCTCCGGCGCGACGTTCGAGTTCGGAGAGCATCCGTCCGGAGGCGTCAAGAAAGTCGGCTACTTCGCTCATCCCCCATACGTTGGAGGCGTAGGCTACACTTTTGGCCGCTTTGAGGTTGAGATGCCCAAGGAACCGGCCGTTTTCAGATTCTCGATCGGCCTGCGCGACGGCTCGACCTCAGAAGACGGGGTAGTCTTCAGAATTGAGGCGAGAGCCGAAGGCAACGAAGAAGAGCTTCTGTTCGAGAAGCAGTGGCAGAAAACGGAGTGGAGTGAGGAAACGGTGGACCTGTCGAAGTTCGCTGGCCGAAGAGTGATTCTCAAACTGACCACTGACGTCGGGCCCGGGGATAACTCCCACTCCGACTGGGCGTGCTGGGGCGACCCGCGAATCGTGCTCGCAGGGAAGCGGATGATGTTGGCGGTAGCCTCGGAGGCTTCGGAGGGTCTTTCCCGATAGTCATCAGCTAACTTCCGACCGGCCTTTCAGTGTCAGGCTGCCCAGGAAAATGAGAAAGCCCAGCAAGCTGAATCCGGCGGAGGTCAGGAACGCCCACTTGCTGCCATAGGCATCCCATATCGCGCCCATGATCAGCGACGCGGGGAGAAGAGCTAACCCAATGCCCGTGTTGAACAGACCGTATGCTGTGGCTCTGTTCTCTTCGTCAACCAGGTCAGCTATATACGCCCGAAACGTCCCCTCCGACAGTCCGTAATAGATTCCGTATGCTCCGAACAGCGCCCATATCAGCCAGAGGCTTTGAGTAAAGGCAAAGGCGAAATAAACGATCGGGTAGTAGAGGAAAGATGCAATGATTATGGGCTTTCTTCCCACCTTGTCCGAGAGCAAACCAAATATCGGGGAGGATACTGAGTACGACGCATTGAAAACAACCCAGATCACAGGAATGAGCGCTACACCCAGTCCCGCCTCACGAGCCTTTAGAATGAGAAAGGCGTTCGAGGAGTTTCCCAGGGTGAATATGATATTTGAAATCAGGAAAATGACGAAGGGGGGGCTGCGCAGGGCGGTCTTCCTCTGACGGAGAGCCTGAGTCGAGCCTGCGGCCACGATGGTCTCCCTGGCGAAGGCAATGAAAATCAACGCCACGATCGCCGGAATGACCGATAGGAGGAAGACGAGACGAACGTTGTTGTCGAAGAGGTGGAGCACCAGGATAGCGACGAGAGGGCCCAAGACGGCGCCGAAGGTATCCATGGCTCTGTGCAAACCGAAAGCTATCCCTTTTCTTGAGGCGCTGACAGAGGTCGAAATCAGCGCATCTCTCGCTGGAGTTCGAACGGCTTTCCCGACGCGGTCGGAGAAGCGCACCGCCAGAACTGTTGGCCAGGCACGCGCGAGATACAGAAAGGGCTTTGAGACTGCCGAGAGACCGTACCCCAGATAGATGAAATGCTTCCGCTTCCGCAGTCTGTCGGAAAGGTGCCCGAAAAGAGGCCTGAACACCGAGGAAGTGCTCTCCGCGATCCCCTCTATTAGCCCAACCACGGCCTTTTTTGCACCGAGCCCCACCAGAAACTCCGGGATGAACGGATAAATCATCTCGCTTGACAGGTCCGTGAAGAGCGAGACCAGACCCAGGTATAAGATGTTCTTCTTTCGTTTCTCGTCGGGCACTTGGGCTTCTTTCTTCAATCACCGGTTCATTGCCGGGAGTGTGTCCGCCTCATAACACGGAGAAACTCCGGCCTGTTCTTTTGCCTACATCTTGAATGCCCCGCTGGTCATTCCTTTCATGAAGGTTCTCATTGTGAGCAGGATCAGGATGAGAATGGGGACAGCCGAAATCATGTACCCCGCAAACATTTTCCCGTAATTGGGCGAGCCCACGGAATACTGGCTGTAGAACTGGTACATGCCATTCGTAATCATGGAGAGCTTCGGATCGGTGATGGTGACCTGCGGCCAGAGAAAATTGTTCCAGGTGGCGAGGACGTTGAGGACCGCGAGCGTCCCTAAGATGGGCTTGGAGAGCGGCAGGACGATGTGCCGGAGGAGTTGCAGGTTGGAGGCTCCGTCCATCCGCGCGGCCTCGAAGAACTCCTCGGGGAGGCTCGCAAAAAAACCGCGAAGGATGAAAATCGCCACGACCTGGCTGCCCGCGATATAGGGGAGAACAAGAACCCAGTAGGTGTTGATGAGGTTTAACCTCGACACGAGGAGGAATGTCGGCACCAGCATCAGAACGCCCGGCACCATCAGAAGAGAAAGGATCGAATAAAACAGGAACTGGCGACCGGGGAACTTGAACCGGGCAAACACAAACGCCGCCACGGAGGAGAAGGTCAGCATGACCACCGCGGTCAGGGAGCACACGACGAGGCTGTTGGCGATGTAACGGTGGATGCGTCCCCAGGCTTCGGCATAATTGTCGAGCCGCAGCGGTAAGGAAAACCACCACGAGTTCATGAAGAATTGGGGAACATCCTTAAGGGAATTCACAAAAAGGAAGAAGAAGGGGTAGAACGTCAACCCGAGCAGGGCCGCGAGAATGCCTATCTGCACGCTCCGCCAGCCGCTGAAATGAAGATTCTGCCGACGCGCTTTCTGGCGCCCAGAAGACGGGCCTCCCGCTGAAATGTCATGCCGTCCCATATTCCGCGCTGCTCCGAATCAAGCGGGCGTTCAACAAGGTAATGATGAAAACGACGACGAACAGGACAACGCCGATGGCGCAGGCGTAACCCATTCGGTTAAACGCGAAGGCAAAGCGATACATGTACATCCCCGGGACCATGGTCTCGAAACCGGGTCCGCCTCGCGTGAGAACCAGGATGTTCTGAAACATCTGAAGCCCATTGATGATGCCGAGAATCAGAAGAAGCTTGAATTGCCCTACGACCATCGGGATGTCCACCCGAAGAAAGGTCCGGATGCTTCCGGCGCCGTCCACCTTCGCTGCATCGTGTAACGACTGGGGGATGTTCATCAGCCCCGCGTAGTAAATCAACAAGTTCACTCCGTACACAAAGGGGAAACCGACGAACATCACGGCCAATCTCGCTGTTTTCGGATTCGTCAGCAATCCCCTGCCCAGGTCACCCAGACCGATGCTCTCGAAAAACAGGGCGATGATTCCGGAATCCTGGTAGATATATAGCCAGATGAGGTAGAACACCACTGCGGGCACGACCATCGGCACAACGAAAAGCACCCGCATCGCGTAACGCGACCTCTCCGAGCGCAGGTGAAAAATCAATCCTGCAACGATCAGGGGAATGGTCAGGCTCGTCGTCAGGGAGAAAGCGATGAACTTGAACATGTTTTGCACGCTGAGGAAGAAGTTCGCGTCGTGCGCCATCACCGCGAAATTCCCGAAGCCGATATACTCCCTCACGCCGCCGATGTCGTACTTATAAAAGGCGTGTCTGAAAATGGAGACCGCCGGAAGGAAGTTGAACACGACCAAGAGGAGAAACGTGGGCAACAGGAGGTAATAGAGTCCCGCAAAGCGCCGGACCTCCCGAGCCCTGTCCCAGGCGGCTCGCGCAAGGCGAGACTGAGGCAACACCCTCACGCCAGCGGCTCCCAGGGCATACCAGAGAAGGTAGAGGACATGCAGGCTGGCGACGACCAGAATGAGAGCCCAGGGGAGCGAGATGTCACGCCAGCTCTGCCATCGAAAGGGATTTGACAGGGGGGAGGTGAGAAACGGCAACGCCTGCTTCCACAGAAGCACGAAAACATCGGCCACGCCCAGCACGAGGTCCCGATATACTTTCACGCACGTCTTGATGACCGCAGCCAACATGTCCAGGACCATCTGCATAAGTAATGCCCCCTCAGACGCCAGGAAGACTATGACGCCTGCACCCTGACACTATCCGTTCTCCGCAAGTGTTTTCACCGACACGACGCAGGGCAATGGCTCGGGTCGTTGGGGCCGGGCTTTTGCCAGCCCGTCCCCCACTTTGGGTCGCTGTAATCCCAGAACTCGCCGGCGCCGAGCCTGGTATGAACAGCCAGAAGCTCGTCCGCCTCGCGGGTCATGCCCTCGTCGAGCTTTTGAAGAAACTCATCCAGCGAGATTCCGTCGCCGAGGAAAAGCTCGATCAACCTCTGGTGCATATCCGTAAACTCGGTGCGAAAAGAATTGAGCCATTTGACGGTGCAATACCGGTGCTTGATGATTTCGGCAAAGGGGGCCAGCTCCGGCGACATCCTCGCCCCCTTGATGTTCGGAATGAACAGTCCTGCCTCATTGATGATTTTCTCTGCGTTATCCGGCCGGGTAAGGAAGTAAAGAAAATCCACCGCTTGCTCGACTTGGTTCTTGAGAATCGCGGAGTTGGTAACCGAGTATTGCACACCGGCTCCGCCGATGACAGCCGGCCCCGCCCCACAAGCGTACGGGGAAGTCTCCTTTGTTATCGGCGGAAGGTAGAAGACGCCCCACTCGAATTTGACGAGCGGGTCGAGCTTCATCCGGCGAATCAGCCAGCTCCCGTCCCAGAGCATCGCCCCTTTCTGAAGAAGGAAAAGGCGGTTCTGGTCAGTGTTGGAGAGGTCTTTGTTCCAGAACTGTCGCCACTGCCGCATCAGCCGCCAGACCTCCCGATAGCGGCGGCTGGCGGGTGAGAAGTATCCGTTTTTTACCAACCAGCACATCTCTTTCGGGAAAAGGTAACCCTGGAGGTACTCCTCCTCGTCGGCAGGTCCCTTTTCCCTGTCTATCTCGTCTATGATCCCATAGAAAAGCTGGTCGAAGAGGAAATCCTGCGCCCAATCCCTCGCCCACTCGATTCGCATGATGAGGGGAATATATTCGTGCTCCTTCACCCGTCTCTGGATGTCGAGGAATTCTCGCCAATCTTTCGGGCCCGGCCACCCCTGGGGGATGTCTATTCCACATTTACGAAAAATGTCCCGGTTATAAAAGATGCCAGTCTCCACAAGGTCATAGGAGATGCTGTAAAGCTGCCCATTTGGCGCCCGCTTGGCTTTCGTCAGGGCTGGGTTGGCAAACAGGTCCCACCACTGCTCGCTCCCCGGCTGGCCTTTCGGAATATACGCATTCGGTCTGCTCATAAACGGCTCGAGGCTCACCCACCACCCCTTGTCCACGTCCGGCCACACGATTTCCGTGTTGACCCCGATGATGTCTGGGGCGATTCCCCCCATGAGCTGAGGTTTCATCCAATCCCCCTCGGTGGCATCCGCCTGGACGCCGACCACGCGGAAGTCAATGTGCACGTCCGGGTGGAGCTTCATGTACTCTTGGGAGACCTCGGTGATGGCCTTATTGGGGGAACCGATGGCTTGTGGGGCGAAGCCCGGCCGATAGTCCCACGCGTGCATGACAATGTGGTGCTTGCTCTCTGAGGGAGATCGCACACGAGCGGCCGCGCTCCTGTCCCGAAGGGCGTATTCTCCAACAAGAATCCATGCTGCTGACACAGCGAGAAATGCGGCAAAAGCCGGTTTCACAAAACGCGCTATCCTGTTCGACTTCGTTACTGCGTCCATGCGGAAAACCCTACGCGAATCCTGTGACCGAGACCGTGCGAGAGCATCTCCAAACGCCGGAACCGTGGAAGCGCGGCAAGCTCACCTCGAGCCCGCAAAACACAATCATGGGGATTGTACTGGAACCGTGTGAGCGATTCAACGGAACGAAGCCGGCAAAAGATGAGAAGAAAAGGTTTGACAAAGGGATGGCTTCCGGTTAGCCTATGTACCGCTAAAAGACGATTGCTGTGTTCCCTGATTGAGCTGGCCCCTTCGTCTAATGGCTTAGGATAGGTGGTTCTCAGCCATCTGATGCGGGTTCGATTCCCGCAGGGGCTGCTTTTTTCTTGCGCGTACAAATCAGCGGACCCCGCCAGCCCCCCGAAGCTTCCCTGCTCTCTATCCCGTGACTTGCCCCTTCGCATCTTCCACTCCCGGGCTTCCGCTCACCAGATGGGGCAGGGCAAACCGATGCGGACAGGCAACTACAACCACTGTTACGCGGATACACGGCTTGACATAGAGAGCGCGGTGCTGCGAGCTGCTGCCGTACCCACATCGGTAGGGGTCCTTGAAGGCGTACCCCGGGCGCCTGACTCAAAACAGGTAAATGCCAGACGACTTTTCTCTGCCGACGGTGGTGGCGGGTCCGTGGCCAGGGTAAACGGCTGTTTCCGGGGGGAGGGAGAAGATTCTGTTTGTGATAGAGTCCCTCAACTGCGACATGGAGCCTCCGGGGAGGTCCGTCCTCCCAACACCTCCCCCTTCGAAAAGCACATCCCCACAGAAGAGAGAATTGCCCGTCAGGTAAGAGACGCTCCCCGGGCTGTGTCCCGGCGTATGGAGAACGGTGAAGCGGAGGTTCCCTACCGTGATTTCATCGCCATCCCGTACGAAATGGTCAACCGGCGGGGCGGAGTCGCCCTCGAACCCCATATAGAGGAGTTGCTCCACCAGCGCGTTGTAGAGGGGAAGGTCCTTCCTGTGGCAGCAGATTTCGGCAGAGGTTTTCTCCTTGACCCCGCCGACCGCGGCGATGTGGTCCCAGTGGGCATGGGTGATGAGAATCTTAGCGATGGATAATCCCAGCGCCGAACAGCGCTCGAGAATAACCTCCGCGTCGGCGCCGGGGTCAATGACAACACCCTGTCCGCCGCGAGCTTCCGCAACGAGATAGCAGTTGGTCTCGTTAACGCCGATGGGGACGGTCTCGACGATCATTTGATCGGTCGTCCCTCCTTCGGTTGCCGTCGGAGTCGTGAGGAGGGCGGTTCGGCTCGCGTCGTTCGGGCGGGGCGCCCGGCTCCTCGCCCTTGCTGGTACTGAGGGCATCCTTCCGGCTGAGGTTGATCCTTCCGCGGTCGTCAATCTCGGTGACTTTCACCATGATCTCGTCGCCAACGCTGACAATATCCTCGACGCGATTGACCCGATGATCCGCCAGCCTGGAGATGTGAACGAGACCCTCTTTCCCGGGAAGAATCTCGACGAAGGCCCCGAAGTCAACGATCTTCTTCACGGTGCCGCGGTAGATTTTGCCGACTTCGACGTCCTCGGTGAGAGCCCGGATGGCCTCGACAGCCTTCTGGCCGGCCTCGTCCGTTGGACTGGAGATGGTGATTTTCCCCGAATCCTCGATGTCAATGACGCTGTCGGTATCCTGCGTGATTTTCCGGATGACGCTGCCTCCGGGGCCGATGACGGCTCCAATCTTCTCCGGGTCAATCTGGATGATGGTTAAGCGAGGCGCCAACTCGGAAATGCTTGGCCGGGGTTTCTCGAGAGTCTGGTTCATCACATCGAGGACGTAGAGGCGGGCTTTTTTCGCTTCTCGGAGAACCTCGGACATGATCTCCCGGGTTATACCTATCGTCTTGATGTCCATCTGGAAGGCGGTGATGCCCTCTCGGGTTCCGGCGACTTTGAAGTCCATGTCCCCCAGAGCGTCCTCAATTCCCAAGATGTCCGCCAGAATGGCATGCCGGTCGCCCTCCTTGATCAACCCCATGGCGACTCCGGCAACACCCGCCGACACGGGCACCCCCGCGTCCATGATGGCGAGGGAACCAGCGCAAACCGTCGCCATGGAAGACGACCCGTTGGACTCCAGGATGTCCGAGGTGACGCGAATCGTGTAGGGGAAATCAATGTCGTTGGGAATGACAGTCAGCAGAGCTCTCTCCGCGAGGACTCCGTGGCCAATATCCCTTCGGCTGGGGCCGCGAATGGGCTTCACTTCTCCGACGCTGTACGGCGGGAAATTGTAATGGACCATAAATCTCTTTGACTGCTCGCCAATGAGAGTATCCGCGCGCTGCTTGTCGGAAACGGTGCCGAGTGTGGTGATTGTCAGGGCCTGGGTCTCGCCGCGGGTGAAAAGGGCGGAGCCGTGCGTCCTGGGGAGAAGGCCGACCTCACAGGAGATCGGACGAATGTCGAGCAGCCCCCGCCCGTCCGCTCTCTTGCCATCTCGCAGAGCCAGCTCGCGGAGGCGCCGCCGCTGGAGGTCCTTGAAAGCCATCTCGATCTGCGTGAGCGTGTAAGGGGGATTCTCTTGCTCGCCGATGAGTTCCGTCTTGAGGCGCTCCCGTAAAGCGTTGACCGCCTTGTTTCGAGGCGTCTTCCCGGGAATGGTGATCGCCGAGACGACCTCTTGACCGACAAGCTCTTCGACAGCGGACGCCAGCGCATCGGGCACCGAAATCAGTTGGTGTTCGACTTTTGGCTTGCCGCAGCGGGCGCTCAACTCCCGAATTCCCTCGACAATCTTTTTGACAGCGGCATGCCCCAACTGAATCGCTTCCAGAACCGCCTCCTCAGTGAGGAATTTGGCGGACCCTTCGACCATGGTGACCGCTTCCTGTGTGCCGGCAACCACCATGTCGAGCGCGGACGTCTCCATCTGCTTATGCGTGGGATTGATGACCAGGTTGCCTTCCACGAGTCCGACGCGGACCATGCCCACGGCCTCCGCGAAGGGGATGTCCGAGACAGCCAGAGCGGCGGAAGCCGCAACGCCCGCCAGGACGTCTGGGTCATTCTCATCATCCGCCGAAAGGACCTCGCTGATGATCTGGACCTCGTCGAACATCCCTTTGGGGAAGAGGGGACGGAGGGGACGGTCTGTCAACCGACAGGTACGGACTTCCTTCTCGGTGGGCCTGCCTTCGCGCTTGAAGTATCCTCCAGGGAAGCGCCCGGCGGCGGACGTCTTTTCCCTGTACTCGACGGTGAGAGGGAAAAAGTCAATCCCCTCGCGCGGTTCGTCAGCGACGACCACAGCAGAAAGGACGATCGTTCCCCCGGACCGGGCTGTAACCGCCCCATTGGCCTGCTTGGCCATCTTGCCTGTTTGTAGGATCAGTTCTCTTTCACCGACGGGGATTGCAATAGACTCCAACATTTCTCCTCCGAAGCTGCGTGTTGCCAACCCGCCGGTCTTCCTTGGTCATCAGAGCCGATGTCGCGACGACGTAGCGCTCCCGGGCATGAAAAGGGTCAAGCCGAAATGACAGAGTGAAAAGGCCTCGTCCCTCGAAGATGGAGGAAGGTCGTGAAATCGCCTCTAATGATCAAGGACAGCAGCTCGTCAGCGGGTTGTACGGATGTTTGTGTATAGACTCCTGCCGCTCCCGATGCGCAGGAACCGGCAATCAGACTCATCGTCTGAGGTTCAATTTCTTCAAAAGGTTCTGATATTGCTCGGGGTCCTTCTTGCTAACGTAGTCAAGAAGCCTCCTGCGTCTGCCCACCAATCTCAGCAGGCCCCGTCGAGAATGGTGGTCCTTCTTGTGCTTCTTGAGGTGGGTACTCACCTCGTTGATTCGTTCGGTCATAATCGCGATCTGTACCGAAGAGGATCCCGTGTCCCCCTCACGCATTTGGAAACCTTTGGTAATCTCTTGCTTCTTATCTTTATCGAGTGCCATTCCTCTTCTCCGGGCCAACCGAGAGCCTGCGCTTGACATACCACGCAACTGGCAGGGATTCATCCCTGCCCGGCTATTGTAGCGTGACTCCCGCCTTCAATCAACCCTTTCCATTGTCCGCGGCAACAACTCGTGCCGGCGCCGCGGTTGCTTTGGGGCATTGCTCTTCCTGTGATTATGAAGATACCGTTTGACTTCCTCAATGTCCAGCGCAATTTGCGCAGCGAGTTCTTGCGGACTGGCGAAACGTTCTTCGTCCCGTATGCGGCGGTGGAAAATGACCTCCACACGCTCTCGATAGATCTCCTTATCAAAGTCTATGATGTGCACCTCCAGAGTCGGCGAACTCGGGCGGCGACCCGGAAACGTTGGCCGCCAGCCCACGTTCAAGGCGCCGGGATGCCTGTCGCCCTCGACGAGAACCTCCGCCACATAAACCCCCCTCGGCGGGATGACCTGGTCGAGAGGACGAATGTTCGCGGTGCAGTACCCCAGTTTTCTCCCTACGCTCTTCCCCCGAACGACCCGGCCGACGATGGAGAATCTTCTTCCCAGAAGGGATTCGGCTGCGGAGAGTTCCCCGTGAAGAATGTGATGCCGAATGGCCGTGCTGCTCACAGGTAACCCGCCGACGCGAACTTCCTCGAGGAACTCCACCGTGAAGCCGAGCTCCTTGCCGAGCTTCCTCAAAAGCCGGGGAGTCCCCTGGCGGTCCTTGCCAAACCGCAAGCGGGCGCCCGCGACCACACTCGCTGCCCGAAGCCTGTCGCAGACAACGTTCACCACGAAATCTCCGGCTGACATGGACGCGAGTTCATCGTCCAGTTCCACCAACACGCACACGTCAACCCCCAGTTCCTCGATGAGGGCGAGCTTATGCTCGGTGCATGTCAGAAGCGGGGGGCCAACGCCCTTCCCCAGAGCCTCGCGGGGATGCCTGTCGAAGGTCATGACCACACTTGAGAGGCCCGTGTCGGCGGCCTTGCGAACGGCCCTGCGGATGACCTTCTGATGACCGAGGTGAACGCCATCGAAGGTGCCAAGGGTCAAGCAAGACCGCCCCGGAAAAGAAGCGCGTTTTCGGAGTCCTCTGATAATTCTCATCCTAAGTCCGACAACCAGTCTGTCCCATCGTGTCTGTTTCGGCCGCAACTGACTCGCCTCATCCCCTCTCGCAGCGGATTTTCTTCTCAATAGCCGCTCCGAGGGGCATCAGGAGGGAGATGATTTCCTCCTTGGGCAGATGTGTGAGGAACTCGAGAGAGTAAGCATCCCGCAGTGAAAAGAATCCGGAGCGCAGGCGGGACAGTCGAAGCATGCAGCCCCCCGGACCCAGCGCTTCGCCGATATCGGCGCACAGCGTGCGAATGTACGTTCCCTTGGAGCACTCCACGAGGAATGTGACTTCCGGCAGATTCACCGCGAGCAACTCAATCCGTTTGATGGTGACCGCCTTTGGCTCCCTGGGAACTACGATCCCTTTTCGATGCAGCTTGTAGAGTCGGCGCCCCTGAACCTTTTTTGCCGACACCATCGGGGGGATTTGCTCGATTTGTCCCGCGAACCGCTTCAGGCTCTCCTCGATGCTCTCGATGGCAACCTCCGGGCATGGACTCTCGCGCAGGACCTTTCCTTCGATATCCTGTGTGTCCGTGGCGACTCCAAGCAGAAGAGTCGTCAGATACGTCTTGTCGTCTTCTATGAAGTGCTTGACTGCCTTGGTGGCCCTTCCCACTGCCAGCACGAGAACGCCGGTGCCTATGGGATCGAGGGTGCCGAGATGCCCGATTTTTCGCAACCGCAGGGCGCGCCTCATCTCCTGCACGACGCCGTGAGAGGTTATCCCGGACGGCTTGTCCACGACGAGAAAACCGCTTGGCGACAGAAGCACTAGTTTGGTGCGAGCGGTCATTTCACCCTTTCGATGGTGAGCCTGACAGGGACGAAGCGGACGCCGCCATACCGGCCTGCTCCAGTTCCTCGGCAATTGCTTTCAGGATGAGCTCCTGAACCGTTTCCGCGGAGCCGGAGAGCGTGCACCCCGCCGCGAGGGGGTGCCCGCCGCCGTGAAACATCTCCGCCACGCGCGACACCACGACATTCCTTCTCTTCGAGCGCAGGCTGACCTTCACCTCACCTTCGGGTCCTTCCTGCTTGAAAAGAATCGCGACCTCGACACCCTTGATCTCCCGTGGGAAATTGATGAAGCCATCGGCCTCGACGGGAGACACGCCCACTTCATCGAGCATCTTTCTTGTCACCCACATGTACGCCACTTTGCCGGAGAAGCACGTCTGAAGAGTCGCCAGGGCTAACCCGAGGAGCTGGAACTTCCGGAGAGAGTGCGAGCCGTACACGTGCTGCGCGACCCGCGCCGGGTTGACTCCATAGGTGACCAGCCGCGCCGCCGCCCTTAGAGAGGACGAGGTCGTGTTCGGGAAACGAAAGGACCCTGTGTCGGTTAAGATAGCGGTGTACAGCGCGGTCGCCACCTCGGAGGAGACGTCGTATCGGGCATGTTCCAGCAGATGACACAGCATCTCGCCGACGGACGATGCGCTCGGGTCCACCCAGTTGATGGTGCCGCGGATATCGTTGCTTTCGTGATGGTCAATATTGATGAGCTCCTTGCAGGGAGGAATTTGTCGGTTCAATGATAACGGCAACCGCGAAATGGACGGTATGTCCAGCAGGACGACCACATCCCACTTCTGTCCAGAGGGAAGAGAGCGCGGGAGGTCTTCGCCGCCCAAAAGAAAAAGGTATTCGGGGGGCATGTCCCCGGGAAAAAGGGCAAAACATTGCTTCCCCCGGTGCACCAACACTCGCCATAACGCGACGAGGCTGCCAATGGAGTCGCCGTCGGGACTGACGTGCGTCAGGATGACGAACACATCATTTTCCTCGATGGCAGAAATGATCCTGTCTCTCGCGGAAGCGTCCTCGCGGTGCTTCATCCCGTTGTGCATTCTCCTCGTATCATTCTTGTGAGTTCCCCCTCTCCCCCAGTTCGGACAGAAGCTGCGCAATGTGCATGGAATAATCAATGGAGGTGTCAAGGACAAATTGGAGCTTCGGCATTCGCTTCAGGCGCACCCTGGAGGACAGCGCCTTCTGAATAAACCCTGTGGCCGCGTTGAGACAGCGCAGGGATTCCTGCCGGTGCTCCTCATCGCCCAGCACGCTCACCCGGATGGAGGCCGTTCTCAAGTCACTGGTGACATCCACGGAACTCACCGTGACAAACCCGACTTTGGGGTTTCTGATTTCTCGACATAGAATCTCAGCCACTTCTCTTTTGAGAAGCCCACCGACTCGCGACGTTCGTTTTGTGGCCATGATATTCCTCCATCGCGCTGGCTGCCCGGTCACATCGTCGGGCTCTATACCCCACACCCTATACCCCATTCTGCTGAGAATTCGGGGTTAGGGTTCAGGGTTTCGGGTTTGCCTGCCCGCGGGCGGACGAGCGCGTTCACAGCAGGCTCATCTCGAAGTCCACCAGCTCAATCTCCCGGCAGGACTGGATAAAATTGAGGACCTCCGAGAGCACGCGGTTCGTAAAAGACCGGGCGGTGCTCACGTGCGCAATCCCCAGGAGGCAAGACTGCCAGCTCGAATGGTGAGAGACCTCCGAAACGGAGACATTGAACTTATTTCTTATCCTATCCTTGAGACTTTTCACCACCATTCTCTTGCCCTTCAAAGAGGAGACACCGGGGATTCGCATTTCGATCTCGAGGACGCCAATCGTCATGTCAGTAACCGGAAGCCCTCCAGTACATCGTGTGTAGGAACCGGCCGGGCACACGCCGGCCGCATGCCTGTTCAAAGAGTCTGGGGGATTTCCTCTTTCACGAAGAACTCCAGGACATCGCCCTCCTGAACGTCCTCCTGGCCCCTCAACTTGATTCCGCATTCCATGCCGTTCTTCACCTCCTTGACGTCGTCCTTGAACCGCTTGAGACTGCCGATCTCGCCCCTCCAGAGTTCGTTTCCGTCACGAGAGAGAGCAGCCGTGGCATCGTTTTGAACCCGCCCCTGCCGCACGTAACAACCCGCCACTCGCCCGAGGGCCGACGAGACAAACACCTGGCGGATTTCCGCGCGGCCGATGGACACTTCTCTAATTTCCGGCGGGAGGAGTCCCTCCATGGCTCTCCGGATGCGGTCTATCGCTTCGTAGATAATGTCAAAACTCTCGATAAGGACGTTGTCGTGTTCCGCAATTTCTGTCGCGGAAGAGTTGATTTTGCCGTGAAACGCGACAATCATCGCGTTGGAGGCGGCAGCGAGCATCACATCGGAGTCGTTGACGTCTCCGACATTGCTATGGATGATCTTGAGGGAGACCTTGTCGGTCGCCAGCTTCTCCAGGGACTGACACAGCGCCTCCACGGACCCCTGGACATCTCCCTTTATGATTACTTTTAACTCCCCCTTCTCCTGGCCGAGTTCCGTGCGGAAAAACTCTTCCAGGGTGGCCCTGCGAAGGTCGGCGACATCCTGCCGGGGAGCCGGGCGCTGGCTCTGTCTGAGGAGTTCCCTCGCTTCCTTCTCGGATTCTGGAACAAAGACCTCCGACCCGACCTGAGGCACGGCGTTAAGACCCAAAACTTCAACCGGCGTAGAGGGCCCCGCTTCCCGCAACCTCTTCCCTCGCTCGTCGAGAAGCGCCCGCACCTTGCCGCCGCATTCACCGGCGAGGGCATACTCTCCCACGTGAAGGGTGCCATCCTTGACGAGAACGGTCGCAACGGGCCCCCTTCCGGGAGAGACGCTTGATTCAATGACGACGCCCCTTGCCCGTCTTCGGGGATGGGCTTTGAGCTCCATGATCTCCGCTTGCAGGAGGATCATCTCTAAGAGCTGGTCAATCCCCTGCTGCGTGATAGCAGAGACGTCCACGCAGATCGTCTGTCCCCCCCACTCTTCAGGCGCCAGTTGTCGTTCGGTGAGCTGCTGACGAACGCGGAGGGGCGAGGCGTCCATCTTATCCACCTTGTTTATTGCCACTATGATCGGGGCACCAGCCTCCCTGGCGTGATTGATGGCCTCCACGGTCTGGGGCATGATGCCGTCGTCAGCGGCGATGACCAGCACGCAGATATCGGTGACGCTCACGCCGCGCCGCCTCATCTCCGTGAAAGCCTCGTGCCCGGGGGTGTCAAGAAAGACAATGAATTGATCCTTGATCGTCACTCTATAGGCGCCGATATGCTGGGTGATTCCTCCCACTTCGCCCGCGACGACGTTCGTCTTACGGATAACATCCAGGAGCGAGGTTTTCCCGTGGTCCACGTGCCCCACGAACGTGACCACGGGGGGACGCGGGACAACCAATTCCTCCTCCTTCACCTCGACCTTCGCCTCCTCAACCGCCACGGGCTCCGTCGCAACCTGCTGGGCTTCCTCGACATTCTCTTCCACAACCTCCTCGGGAGCGCGCACGGTAACTTCCACAACGGCCTCGGCGGCGGGCGGAGCTTCCTCTACAACGGCGCCCGGTTCCGCGGGCAATTCAAACTCCACCCGGTACCCGAGCTCGTGGGCGAGAATGTCCAAGGCATCCTTTTCCAGGACCGTTGTCTGGATTGCCTTCAGTCCCAGGGTGTTGCAGAGTTTTGTCAGGTCGCCGGGACTGAGACCGAACTTTGGCGAGAGGCTGCGCACGGTCAGGAGTTTTTTCAGCTTTATTACCTGCGGTTCCGAAGGTTTCTCGAGCTCTTCTTTCGGAATCTCCGCCGCCTCCTCAGGAGGCTCTTTCGCTGGGGGTTCTGCGGCTCGCTTAACGACTGAGGGGCGCTTCTCCGGGGGTTTTCTTTCCCGAAGGGGTCTCACCGGGCGCACCCGACGGGCGTACTCCTGTCGGAGGCGCTCGACGATGTCGTCGGGAATCGCCGAGGTAGAGGACTTCAGGATAAGCCCCATGATCTCGCATTTCCGCGCGAGATCGTCGCTGGAGACTCCGAGTTCCTTGGCAAGTGTGCTTGCTCTGCGGCCCAACTTACTCTCCTTGAAGCGTCTCCCTCGCCGCCTTCACAAGTTTTTCTGCGGTGGCTTTGTCAACTCCGGGAAGCTTTTCAAGGTCCTCTTCGGAAGCGCCTGCGATAGCGCTAACAGTGGTATATCCCGCCTGACGGAGGACTTCAAGAACCTTTTCCTCGACGCCAGGAAGCTCAAGGACGCGCTGAGTTTGAATCGCCTGTAACTCCCGCATTTTTTCTTCGGAGAAGATGTCCACCCTCCAGCCGACCAGCTTGGCTGTGAGGCGAGCATTCTGCCCCTTTTTCCCGATAGCGAGAGAGAGCTGGTCCTCGCTGACGATGACCGTGACGGTCTGCTCCGCCTCGTTGACCTGGACTTTCTTCAACTTGGCCGGACTCAGGGCGTTGCCGACGTAGGTTCCGGTGTCCTCGCTCCATTTGATGATGTCTATTTTTTCTCCGTTCAGCTCCCGGACAACGTTCTTCACCCTGGCTCCGCGAAGGCCGACACAGGCTCCGATGGGATCCACCTTCTCGTCGGTGGAATGAACGGCGATCTTGGTCCGATGCCCCGCCTCCCGGGCGATTCCCTTGACCTGAACGACCCCGTCGCTGATCTCCGGGATCTCGAGTTCGAATAGCCTTTCCACCAGCCCGGGGTGGGTTCGCGAGATGATGACCTCCGGCCCCTTGATGGCGTCTTTTACCTCCAGGACATAGGCGCTGATGCGGCTGCCGATGGGATACCTCTCGCCGAAACATTGCTCCCTCGCGGGAAGAATCGCCTCGGCTCTTCCCACGTCAACGATCACGGCTCCATGCCCGTGTCGCCGCACGGACCCCGTGACCAATGTGCCGACGCGCTCCTTGAACTCGTCAAAAACGAGGGTCTTTTCGGCTTCCCTCAGTCGCTGGATGATAACTTGCTTCGCCGTCTGGGCGGCGATTCTCCCAAAATCATGAGGAGTCACCTCCATCCGCAGTTGCTCGCCCGCCTTTGCGTTTGGGTCAACCTCGAGAGCCCGCAGCAGGGGGATAGTATCCGGGAAGTCGCCGGTCTTTTCGGGGACAACGAGCACATCGGCGAAAACGTGGATGCCGCCGGTCTGTCTATCTATCTGCACGGAGAGGTTGCGCGCGGAAGGCAATGTTTTCTTGGACGCGCTGACCAGAGAAGACTCCACCGCTTCCAGGATCGTCTCCCGGTTTATGCCTTTTTCCCTTTCGATATACTCAAGGACGCTCAGAAGTTCGCCATTCATGTGTGTGTCGTCTCCCGTTGTGGCGAAACCCGAAACAGAAAAGAGCGGGCGTTTGCCCACTCTCTGTCGTGACAACAGCGAGCACGTATGACAATTCGTAACTTACGACTGCCCCGAAGGCTTTGTCAAGGAAAATTGTGGAAATTTTTAGAAAAGTGCTTGACATTCGGCCACGGCGGTGCGATATTTCTATTAGTTT
Source organism: bacterium (assembly GCA_030691545.1). Taxonomy (GTDB): domain Bacteria; phylum Auribacterota; class JABMQX01; order JABMQX01; family JABMQX01; genus JAUYEE01. Next base: position 37,613 of record JAUYEE010000223.1, read on the forward strand.
GGGTGTCATTCAAAACCACTAAAAAGGGGGTGGCCCATGAAAAGGACACACGTGAAGAGTCTGGGGATGTCTCTGTCCATGGCTCTCGCCGCCGCATTTGCCATTCTGCAACTCTCGGGGGGGGGGGGAGACTTACAGCAACGTATCAGCTTTCGACCGACCCTGACCTCATCACCAGAGTCATCGCCGAGCATCCTGCCGCAGAACTCCCGGACCGGAGGGATGAAACCACAAGGGTTTGGGAGATAATCAGGGAAGTAGAGACGACCCACCCGGACGGCAGCGAGACCACGGACGTTGTCGCATCCTACGTTATCGAGAAAGGTTCAGGCCTCTGTTACCGGGACGGACAAGGTAATCTCCTCCCCGCCAGCCCGCGTTGGGTGGAATCGGGCGGTGGCTTCGCTGTAACCGAATGCGCCTATGGCGTCTCTGCCGGTACAACGTTGGCGACTCCGCTCAGTTACGTGGTGAAGGGCCGCGAGTTGGCGCTTCGTCCAGCCCACCTCATGGCTTCCGACGGCTCTGCCGATTGGCATGTTGCCGAGCTTGACATGGACGCCGCTGGGGCGCTCGACCCGTTGAGGCCGAATGTGCTGACCTTCGTTCGGGCCTTCGGTGAGGGGATAGATGTGGAATTCGTTGCAGAAAAAGGCGCCCTGCACCAAAACCTGATTATCAGGAATCCCCTGCCGCAGGTGTTCCCCGGCGCCCGGATATACTTTTACACGGAAATCGGCCTCAGTGATTTCGCGCGCGGCTGCTCCGGCAGAATCACCATCGCGGGCCAGGAGGTGCCGGCAGCGGACCCGCTCTTGTCGGCCGCAGCCGGGCCAAAGTACCCTATCGTGTTCTCCGTACCGGACGCAAGCGCCGGCGGTTACGAGCCTTTGCACAGCTTCGACCAGTCGCCGGTGACGGATAGCTCGCAAACGGCTGAGCACTCGCCCCTTGATTTCGCCGAAAGAACCCTTCTCCGCGATGCTGCCGTGGGCATTGATTATCTGGTTGAAAGCATCCCGGCCTCTTCTCTTGACACAGCAACCTATCCGGTCGTTTGGGACTGGGTAAACGTTCCTCAAAGCCCTGTTTCCGGTACGTGGGAGCCGCGATACACGTACCACATCACGAGCACCTGCTCCGTCGCCCCCGGCCAGACTCTCACAATCCTTCCTGGCACGACGGTCAAGTTCGGTGCCGTCAACAAGCTCACCGTGCCCGCCAGCGCCAAACTCGTCGCAAAAGGGGAACCGTACAACTATATAACTTTCACCAGTTGGAAAGATGACAACTCCGGCGAGGACCTCACGCCGGGGCAGTCCACCTCAGGTGCGCCCGGCGACTACGGCGCCGCTGTGGAGATTCAGTACCAGGCTTCGCCGGACTGCGTCGTCCAGTACGTGAAAATGGGCTATGGGGTAAACGGAATTCTGACCGAACAGTCCATCGAGCCCATTCGGCACAACATCATCAGGGACTTCTCTTATGCCGGGATTTACCTGTATTTCTGTGACACAGACTGCCAGAATAACTTGATCGCGCGCAACCAGGGCATTGGGACCGGGGGGACCGGAATATACTGTGTTTCCCTGGCAAGCTTCGACCTCAGCAACAATGCAATTGACTGGTGCTCAACTGGCATCTACACGCCTGGCTCTTCCGGGCCAACCGTGACCGATAACCTCCTCACCGAGTACGACATAGGCATCTATGGTCCTTCCGGGCTCCATCCTGACTACAACGCATACTACTCCACACGCCCGGGGCATCAGGACACCGCTGGAGGATGCTCCCACGGGCTTCATGACGTTGCCCTCGCCGCGACTCCCTACGACACTTCTTTAGCTGGAACGCTCGGCGGCCACTATCTGAACGAGGGCGGGGTTGCTGCTTTGAAAGATGGGGGAAGCAAGCCTGCGGCCGAAGCTGCTCTTGATGCTGAGGTTTTTGCGATCCGGAAGCCAAAATCCCCACCCGCCACGATAAACTTCAAGGAGAGATGGTCGAAAGTATGCTATGACAGTGATGGCGCACCGTATTCGCTCGATTTGGGCACCGTCTGCATCGGCTACCATCACAACAGGATCGACTGGCACCTGACGAGCGATGTCACAGTAACAGGCAGTGCCGGCTCTCTCTCGATAGCGCCGGGCGTCGTCGTGACTATGTACTGGTCGTCCACCGAAGGCCGCTACCTGAGGGCGGCCTCGGGCGGTAAAATAGTCTGCGAGGGCATGAGAAGGTCACCGGAATATATCCTCCTCACGCGTTCGAAGCCCGCGTCCATGAAAATCGAAAGCGTCCGCTATGGGGATTCCGTCCGCGGCTTCGTCAAAATAGAGTCCACGGCGTCGGCGAACTGCCGAGTGGGCTTCACCAAGTTCCAGTGGTCATCTGCCCTGATGCTCTACAAATCCCTGACAAATCCTATGGAGTCAAACATCTTTAACCTGAGCTACGGAGGGATTGTGACCTCCGACTGCCAAAACCACTATCTCAACAACGTCGTGCACTGGAACCTTGTTAATGGTCTCCAGACGACGAGGGGCAGCACGACCATTACGAATTGCACTTTCGAC